>NZ_JBDPLT010000036.1:0-76635 GCF_039871775.1 Plantactinospora sp. B5E13 | reverse complement strand
CGAGGTTCCATGGGCTCCACCGCGTCCGGCGGGCGTGTACCGGCCCTGTGCCGACCGGCCCGGGGTCAGCCGCGGATCAGGAAGACCTGCTGGGTCGCGTCCCGTTGGGTCCGGGTGGCGGCACGGTCGCTGGTGAAGACCACCGTCCCGCCGTCGACCGCCGGCCAGGTGCCGTTGCCCTGGGTGGTCAGCCGGACAGCCGGCGTCCAGCCCGTCCGGCTGTCACGGCGGGAGGTGAAGACCTTCCAGCGCCAGTCGGTGGAGCGCGAGTCGTACCAGACCGCCCGGATCGCGCCGTCGGGATCGTTGCCCAGCCGGGGACGCTGACTCATCGCGTCCGGGTCGACCGCCACCGGCTCGGCCGGCGACCAGATCCTTCCGTCCGTCGACCGGCTCGCCCGCAGCGAGAGGTTCACCCCGGCCGGGGAGAGCACCTTGGTCTCCCAGGCGACGACAAAGGAGCCGTCCCGGTCCACCGCGAGACTCGGGTGCCGGTCGGCCGCGTCGTCGTTGTCGCTGACCCGTACCAGGCCGCTCCACGGGGACCGGATGTCGGTCCGGACCGCCGCGACGATCTCCCAGTTGTCCGGGTTGGTGCCACCGCTGGCCTCCTCGCCGGGTGGCGGGGTGTGCCCGGTCCAGCCAGGGTCGGGGTCGAACCGGTTGTCCTGCCAGGTGACGACGATCCGCCGGTCCCCGGTGACCGCCACCGAGGGGAACAGCGAGGCCGGGTACCGGGGCGACCGGGCGTCGGTGGGCGTACCGGGGTCGGTCACCTTGCCGCTGGCCGAGACGTTGACCGGGGCCCGGTCGACGCCGACGACCTGGACGTACACGTCGAAGGCGCCGCCGGCGTTGTCCGTCCAGGCGACGACCGGGTGGGTGCGGTCGACGAGCGCGAGCGCCGGGTGCAGGGCTCGGCCCCGACCGTCGCTGAGCCGGACCGCGGAGCCGAAGCTGCGGCCCTCGTCACGGCTGTGCCGCAGGTAGATCGCGGGTCGGTGCGGCCGCTCGTGGCCCCGGGCGTCCTGCCACACCACCCAGACGTCGTCACCGGCGGCGACCACCCGGGGCGACGACGCCGTCCCCGAGCTGTCGGAGAGGACGATCGGCTCGCCGTGTTTGTCGTGTTTCCCGTCCAGTCGGCGGTACACCACCGCGCTCCGGTGTTCCCGGTGCGATTCGGCGACCACGTGGGTCACCCGGCCCTCGACCGCCAGGTCGGCGAAGCCGGTGAAGTCGCCGGACTCGCCGAGGACCAGGGCCGCCCGGTCGTCACCGCGCAGCGGCGCTGGCAGGCTGAGCTCCGGAGCCGGTACGGCGGGCTGCCGAACCGAGACGAACAGCGGCGAGGTGGCGGCACGGAGCTGGTCGGGCAGGTTCGGGTCGGCCTCGCGCCCCGAGAGTTCACCCGGCGCGCGTACTTCCACCCGGTACCAGCTCTGTGCCCCACGCAGGGTCAACGGCAGCAGCCAGGTCTGCTCGTCACGGGTCGGGGTGAAGGTGGCCAGCGGACCGGCGGACCGGCCCGGCGAGCCGTACACCAGGACCGTCATGCCGACCGCCGAGCGGGCCCGGACCCGTAGCCCTGCCTTCTTCGACAGCCGGTCGGTACGGACCACGACCTCGTCGCCGCCCATCGCCTCGAACCGCCCGTCACCGTCGATGTCGGCCTCGATGGTGACGAACGGTCCGTCCAGACCCATCGACAGCGTGGTACGCCCGGCCTTCAGCGCGTCGAGGATCGCCCGGGTGGAGCGCTCGGCGGCGAAGACCCAGGTGGTCGGCCGGCCCGGGGCACTGACCGGGCGCAGCTCCTTGAAGTGGCTGTCGCTCGCCGCGACCCCGCCGAAGCGGAACCCGTGGTTCCACCGGTTCTCGGCGTACTCGATCTCGGCATCGGGGTTGTTGCTGACGTTCCAGAGTTCGACCACGTCGACGCCCTGGACGCTGGCGTTGTCGTTCGGGCCCTCCGCCGAGGTGTACTCGCCGTCGTCGGGGTGCGCGACCGACCACACCGCGTGCTGCGCGTGCGCGTCCCAGATCGACTGCTGGATGTGCCGGAACGCCGCCGAGCCGGGCGGGTTCGCGCCGTCCACCACCGTGTCGACGGCGCCGAGCACCACGGCGTGCGGCGATCCGTTGACCTCCTCGCCGGTGAGCAGCAGCAGCTTCGACGAGGTCCACTGCGGATCCCAGTGCTGGTCGTACGTGCGGTGGTCGGTCAACGGCAGGAAGGCCAGCCCGACCCCCTCCGCGTACCCGATCTGGTCGCCGACCGGCAGGTTGCCGGGATCGCGCTGGTCCGACAACTGTCGTGGCGCGCTGCCGTCCGACGAGTGGTCGTCGTGGACGTGGGTGTCTCCCGGCAGCCACAGTCCCTGGGGGCCGTCGCCGTGCTTTCCGTCGTCGCCGTGCCGGTCGGCCCCACCACGGTCACCGGAGTCCGCCGCCGCCGCGGCGGGCCCGAGACCGGCTGCGGCGACCACCGCTCCACCGACCGCGATGAACTGCCTGCGGTCCAATTCCATCCAGTCCCCATCTCAACAGAACCCAGTTGTGGCCGCTCAGGGACCCCACACGGCCCCGGCGGCCCGGGGGTTCGATCACGTTCTAGGCGGGGCCGACGCTAACCGCGTTCCAGGCGGTCGCCGTGAACGCTCGGTGAACCCCGGACGGCGACGCCGCAAGCTACCGCGCGGTATCCGGCGGGACCGGACAACGGCATCGTCCGTCGTGACCTGCGGGCCCCGACGTCGGAGCCGACCCACCTGCCTAGAGTGATCATGTGGTCGCGGCGCTGGAGTTGTATCTCGATACCGACGCCACCCGGCGGATCCGGGTGCTGTGGGACGCCCTGGAGTCCGAGGGGGTGCAGAGTCTGCGCTCGCTGCTCGGTCAGCGGCACCGGCCGCACGTCTCGCTGGCCGTCGCACCGCGACTCGACCCGGAACAGGTGGCCGACGCGCTGACCGGGCTGGTCGTGGCCGCGCCGATGCGGCTCCAGTTCCAGTACGCGGGTCAGTTCGTCGGCCGGGTGCTCTGGCTCGGACCGTCGCCCACCATCGACCTGCTGGCCCACCAGGCGACGGTGTACGACCGGCTGACCCGGTCCGGGATCACGCTCAGCGAGCACTACCGGCCCGGTCGCTGGGTGCCGCACAGCACGCTGTCGATGCGGGTGCCGAACACCCTGATGGCCGCCGCGGTACGCCGGTGTCTGGAGATGCTGCCGCTGGACGCGACCGTGGTCGGTGCCGCCGTTGTCGACCACGCCCGGGACATCGTCCGGCCGCTGACCTGAGAGAGGGGTCAGTAGACAGTGTCTACGCTCCTCTGGTAGACACTGTCCGTGTCCCCCGAACCGCAGGACGACCACGCCCCGGACCACGACCACGGTCTGCGTGACCGGCTCGTCCGGGTCGGCGTCGACCTGGTCGCCCGCTCCGGGACCGAAGCCTTGTCCCTGCGCGAGATCGCCCGCCGGGCCGGCGTCTCGCACGGCGCGCCACGGCGGCACTTCCCGACCCACCAGGCCCTGTTGGCGGCGATCGCGATGGAGGGCTACCACGACCTCGGCCGGCGGATCGCCGAGCGGGTCACCGGCGCCCGGCCCGCCGAGCCGTACGCCCGACTGCTGGTCCTCGGCCGGCTCTACCTCGACTTCGCCCGCAGCAACCCCGGGATGTTCGCGCTGATGTTCCGGCACGACCTGCTGCGAGGCAACGGGATCGGGCTACGCGAGGCGAGCCAGCCGCTCTTCGGCGTACTCGTCGACCTGGTCGCCCGGGCCCGCCCGCCGGCCGCCGACGGCACCCCGCCCGCGGTCGTCGCCGGCGCGCTCTGGGCCAACTGGCACGGCATCGCCCAGCTCTGGCAGTGGGGGAGCCTGCAGACCACGGTCCGCACCGACGACGTCGAGCCGCTGCTGCGGGCCACCCTGACCGCACACGTCGGCCCGCCCCCCGCCCACCCCAACTGAATCCTCCGGAGGCAACGTGCTGCTCCAGGGCGCCACCCGACTGCTGCTGGTCCCCCTGTCCCGACTGGTCTTCCGGCCGGTCATCGAGGGACGGGAGAACGTGCCCCGACGCGGCCCGGTGATCCTGGCCGTCAACCACCTGTCCGCCTTCGACAGTGTGGTCGTCCCGCTGGTGGCGCCCCGATCCGTCGCCTTCCTCGCCAAGGCCGAGTACTTCCGGCAACCCGGCCTCAAGGGATGGCTGATCCGGACCTGCCTGACCGCCATCGACGCGATCCCGGTCCCGCGCGGCGGGCACCGGGCCGCCCAGGACGCCCTGGAGACGGCGCGGGAGGTGCTCGCCGACGGCCGGGCGTTCGGCATCCACCCGGAGGGCAGCCGGTCCCGCGACGGGCGGCTCTACCGCGGTCGGACCGGGGTCGCCTGGCTGGCGCTCGCCTCCGGCGCCCCGGTCGTCCCGGTCGCCGTCCTCGGCACCGACCGGATCCAGCCGGTCGGCGCCCGGCTGCCCCGGATCGGCCGGATCACCGTACGGTTCGGAGCGCCGCTACGCTTCACCCCGTCGCCCGGCGTCCGTGGCGGCCAACAGCGACGGGCCGCCACCGACGAGATCATGGCGGCGATCCAGGAACTCTCCGGCCAGGAGCCGGCCGCCGACTACAACGAACTCTCCGCCGCCTGAACAGCCGAACAGTGGAGGGAAACAGGATGCCGACCGGGCCGACCGACGTGATCGAGGAGGCGCTCGCCGTACTCTGCGCGCGGTACGTGTTCCCGGACAAGGCGGTGAAGGCCGCCGAAGCCATCCGGGCCCGGCGCGACGCCGGTGTCTACCGGGACCTCTCCGTGGCGGCGCTGGCCGTCCAACTGACCGCCGACCTGTTCGAGTCGTGCGCCGACCGGCACCTGCGGATCCGGGTCCGGGACGCCGAAGCCGCCGAGACCACCGAGGCGGACCTGGCGGCCGCCCGGCGTGAGCAGGTGCGACTGGCCAACCACGGCATCAGCCGGGTCGAGCGGCTCGACGGCAACATCGGCTATCTCGACCTCCGGTTGATCCCCGACGCCGGTACCGGCGGCCGGGCCATCGCGGCGGCGATGGAACTCGTCGCGCAGACCCACGCGCTCATCGTCGACCTGCGCCGGAACCGGGGCGGCTCGCCGAACGGCGTCATCTTCTGGACCAGTTACCTCTTCCCCGACGACCAGACCCTCCTGAACAGCATCCACGACCGGGAGACCGGCGAGACCCGGCAGTACTGGAGCCTCGCCTACCTGCCGGGCGAGCGCTACCTCGACCGGCCGGTTCTTGTGCTGACCAGCGGCGCGACGTTCTCCGGCGGCGAGGAGTTCTGCTACAACCTCAAGGCGCGGGGCCGGGCGACCCTGATCGGCGAGACCACCCGGGGCGGCGCACACCCGACCCGGGTCGTCCCACTCGGCCCGACGTTGGAGATCGCCGTACCGGACGCCCGGTCGGTCAACCCGGTGACCGGCACCAACTGGGAGGGGACCGGGGTGGAGCCGGACGTGGCGGTCCCGGCCGAGCAGGCGTACGAGGTCGCCTACGGTCGCGCGCTGCGGCACGTGCTGACCACCGGCACTTCGGCCGGAGTGCTGGCCGAGGCCCGGGCCGCCCTGGCCGCGCTGCCTGACGCCGCAGGGTGACCTCGGTCCGCCCGGACCCTGGACGACACCACGCCCGGTGTGCCGTGTCCCGGGTGGAGATCGACGTCGTCATCTCCTATCCTCAGCCGCTGATCTAGAGACGGGGAGGAATTCATGTCCGATCAGCACACGCCGGGCCCGGATCCGGTGCGGCCGACGGATCCGGCGCCGCCGACGGGGCCCGGAACGCCGGACGGCCAGCATGGCGCTCCGGTCGCCGGCGCGCCGGGTGGCGTCGCCTCCGCGGCCGGCCGACGGAAACCCAGGACTGGCCGGATCCTTGTCATCGCACTGGTTGTCGTGCTGGCCTGCGCCGGCCTGTGCGGCATCGGGCAGTTCATCACCAACATGCTGAACGCCGACGACTGGGCGGACCTGGGACAGCCGGTGGCACCGTCCACAGTGCCGGCCTCCCCGAAGCCGACCTGGCAGCCGCCGAACGAGTTCGTGGATCCGCAGCCGGTGCTGCAGATCCGGCACCAACTGGAGTCCTGGGTGCTCACCTCGGCGGGCGTGGCACGACCGATGCGGAGCAGTTGTGAGCGCCGCGACTTCACCGGCGAGCAGGCGACGATGTTCAGGTGCACCGTCCGGTACGACGGTCAGGACGTGGTCTACACCATCTCCGCCCGCCCCTCCGGCAGCAACACCTTCGAGTGGGACGCGGAAACCGACCAGACGGTGGTGACCCGGGAAGGACTGCACGCGCTGGTGTACAGCCGGTTCGGTGGCAACAGCGGCGACTGGGAGAACCTGCGGTGCGAGGAGTTCCCCGAGGTCGCCCTCGTACCTGCGGGCGAACGGCTCAGCCAGGTCTGCTACGCCAAGCACAAGGACAGGATCAAGAGCGCCCGGATCATCATCACCCCCCGGGACCGGGCCGGCCCCACGCTCGAGACCGAGTTCCAGGAGGAGGGGCTGCGCTGAGTCGTACCGCCGGCCGGCCGGATGTCCCTTTTGTTGGTTTGCCCGGACAGTCCGGCAGTCCGTTTCTGTGCCTCGGCGCCGGGGAAGGAGGGACCTGTGGCCGGGGCGGGGGAGTGACGGGTGGAGGGCTGGATGCCGACAGAGGCGAACGGCGGATTCTGGGGACGGTCCGGGCCGACCGGGTGGGCCACCCGCTGGGTGTTCGGCACCGCGCTCGGCCAGGTGGTCTTCACCGGTACGACCCGGCTGGTGATGGGGGTGCTGATGGGCGCCGCCGTGGGCGGACTCGCGGTCTGGCTCGTCCTGCGCCGCCGGTCGGCCCGGCCGGGGTACGCCGGCACCGCACCGACCGGCCCCGTCGGACAGCGGGTACGTCGTCGCCACGGAACCGTCCCGAACCCGGCCCACCGGGGACACCCGTCGTATCCGGGCGCCAACCGGGGCCGTCCCCGGTTCTCGCCCCGCGCCCAGCCTTTTCCGCCCCGTACGCCGTCAGCCGGATCCCGACCGGTCCCGACGCCGGGGCCGGTACGGACACGACCTCCGGAGGGCGCGGCGCCACGGGTCGACGGCACCCGGGCGTCGGATGCCCGCTCCACTGCGGGGCCGGGCGGCCGGTCCACTCCGGAATCCGGCGGCCGGTCCACGGCAACAACCCGGTAGATCCCCCACACCGGCGCCGTCGTTGCCGGTCGGGGGTGGGACGGGCGCACCCGTCCCACCCCCGGATCGGCGACGGTGGCGGTCAGCGGCGGACGTAGTCGGCGAGGTGTTGCCCGGTGAGGGTGGAGCGGGCGGCGACGAGGTCCGCCGGGGTCCCCTCGAAGACGACCCGACCGCCGTCGTGTCCGGCACCGGGGCCGAGATCGATGATCCAGTCGGCGTGCGCCATCACCGCCTGGTGGTGCTCGATGACGATGACCGACTTGCCGGCGTCGACGAGCCGGTCGAGCAGGCCGAGCAGCTGCTCGACGTCGGCGAGGTGCAGGCCGGTGGTCGGCTCGTCGAGGACGTAGACGCCGCCCTTCTCGGCCATCCGGGTGGCCAGCTTGAGTCGCTGCCGCTCGCCGCCGGAGAGCGTGGTGAGCGGCTGACCGAGGCTGAGGTAGCCGAGCCCGACGTCGGCGAGCCGGTCGAGGATCGCGTGCGCGGCCGGGGTACGGGCGTCGCCGGCACCGAAGAACTCCTTGGCCTCGGTCACCGACATCGCGAGCACCTCGCTGATGTCCCGGCCGCCGAAGCGGTACTCCAGCACCGATGCCTGGAAGCGCTTCCCCTCGCACTCCTCACAGGTGGTCGCGACGCCGGCCATCATCGCCAGGTCCAGGTAGATGACCCCGGCGCCGTTGCAGGTCGGGCAGGCGCCCTCGGAGTTGGCGCTGAACAACGCCGGCTTCACGCCGTTGGCCTTCGCGAACGCCTTGCGGATCGGGTCGAGCAGTCCGGTGTACGTCGCCGGGTTGCTCCGCCGCGAGCCGCGGATCGCGCCCTGGTCGATCGCCACCACGCCCTCCCGGGCGGAGACCGAGCCGTGGATCAGCGAACTCTTGCCCGAGCCCGCCACCCCGGTGACCACGACCAGGACGCCGAGCGGGATGTCGACGTCGACGTCCCGGAGGTTGTGGGTCGCCGCGCCGCGGATCGCCAGCTGGCCGGTGGGCGTGCGTACCGTCTCCTTGAGGACGGCCCGGTCGTCGAGATGACGCCCGGTGAGGGTGCCGCTGGACCGCAGCCCCTCGACGGTGCCCTCGAACACGACCTCGCCGCCCGCGACGCCGGCACCGGGGCCGAGGTCGACGACGTGGTCGGCGATCGCGATCGCCTCCGGCTTGTGCTCGACGACGAGCACCGTGTTGCCCTTGTCCCGCAGCCGCAGCAGCAGGTCGTTCATCCGCTGGATGTCGTGCGGGTGCAGACCGATGGTGGGCTCGTCGAAGACGTAGGTGACGTCGGTGAGCGACGAGCCGAGGTGGCGGATCAGTTTGGTGCGCTGCGCCTCGCCGCCGGAGAGCGTGCCCGACGGCCGTTCGAGCGAGAGATAACCGAGTCCGATCTCCACGAACGAGTCGAGGGTCCGCTGAAGTGCGGTGAGCAGCGGCGCCACCGACGGCTCGTCGAGGCCGCGGACCCACTCCGCCAGGTCGCTGATCTGCATCGCGCAGGCGTCGGCGATGCTGATCCCCTTGATCTTCGACGAGCGGGCGGCCTCGGAGAGGCGGGTGCCGCCGCACTCGGGGCAGGCGGTGAAGGTCACCGCCCGCTCCACGAACGCCCGGATGTGCGGCTGCATCGCGTCGACGTCCTTGGACAGGAACGACTTCTGGATCCGGGGGATCAGACCCTCGTACGTCAGGTTGATGCCGTCAACCTTGATCTTGGTCGGCTCCTTGTACAGCAGGTCGTTGAGCTCCCGCTTCGTGAACCTGCCGATCGGCTTGTCCGGGTCGAAGAAGCCGCAGCCGCTGAAGATCCGGCCGTACCAGCCGTCGACGCTGTAGCCGGGGATGGTGAGCGCGCCCTCGTTGAGCGACTTGCTGTCGTCGTACAGCGCGGAGAGGTCGAAGTCGGTCACCGAGCCCAAGCCCTCACAGCGCGGACACATGCCGCCGGTGATGCTGAAGCTGCGACGCTCCTTGACCGTCTGACCCGAGCGCTCGATGGTGACCGCGCCGGCACCGCTGATCGAGGCGACGTTGAAGGAGAACGCCTGGGCCGAGCCGATGTGCGGCTGACCGAGCCGGCTGAAGAGGATGCGCAGCATCGCGTTGGTGTCGGTCACGGTACCGACCGTGGAGCGGATGTTCGCGCCCATCCGCTCCTGGTCCACGATGATCGCGGTGGTCAACCCCTCGAGCACGTCCACCTCGGGGCGCGACAGCGTCGGCATGAAACCCTGCACGAAGGCGCTGTACGTCTCGTTGATCATCCGCTGCGACTCGGCGGCGATCGTGCCGAACACCAGCGAGCTCTTGCCCGAGCCGGAGACCCCGGTGAAGACGGTCAGCCGGCGTTTCGGAATCTCGACGCTGACGTCCTTGAGGTTGTTCTCGCGGGCACCCTGTACCCGGATCAGGTCGTGGCTGTCGGCGGTGTGCGGCGCGGACGACCGCGGTTCCGTCCTCGGAGCCGTGCTCATCGGATTCCTCTCGTGGGTGCTCCGGCCTTCCGGCCGGAGCGGGGGCGGCGCTCCTGTGCAGCGGGGCGGGGAAAACCCGGACCCGGACCGCCGTTCAGGCGGACATCCGGCTGCCCGTACTGCCCGGCAGCCCGGGGTGGTGCTCGGCCAGACCCAAGGTACACACGCCGACCCGTCGCGGGGCGTTCCTGGCGGCCGACACGGTGCTGCGCACGGTGACCACGCTAGCCACGGCGCGGCGCCCGACGCTTCTTGATTCCTGACCCGTCCGCGCACCCGGCGGGCGGCGTGGCGGGTTGTCGACCGGACAGGGGTCAGCCGGCGACGGCGATCCAGGTGGCCCGGGCCCGGGCCAGCACGGTGCCGTCCGGGGCGTACAACGTGCTGTGCACGAGCGCCTTGCGGCCCTCGGCGGCGGCCAGGGCACCGCGTACCACGCATCGTTCATCGGTTGCGGGCAGCCGGTCCAGCCGTACGGCGATCCGCCCCAGCACGTACGGCCGGCCCGCCTCGATGATCGCCCAACCGCCGGGGCAGTCCAGCGCGGCCCAGACGGTCGCGGCCGAGACGTCCTCCGGCACGGTCCACGGCGCGGCGGTACTGCCGTCGGGCAGGCGTCCGGGAAAGATCCGCAGCCCGTCGGTGCGTTCCGGGCCGCAGACGTAACAGGTGGGGAAGGGATGGTCGGTGAAGCCGGCGTAGCGGGTCGCGGCGTCGACGGCGTCGGCGTACCCGGTCGGCGGGACCACCGTGGTGATCTCGTCGGCCGGACCGACCTCGGCCACGACGGCGCCGTCCGGTGCCCGGACCTCTCCGTCGAGCAGCGAGAGCGGGGTGTCCAACGGCGGCGGCCGTCGCAGGGTGACCGCACGGTGTGTCTCGCCGGCCGGACCGGCGAAGAGGCCGGCGGAGTAGCCGCCGTTGCCGGAGTTCGGCGGGCCGTTGAACCGGGCCGGAATGATCATTCGGGTTCTCCGAGGTCAGTACGCGTCATGAGTCGGCCGCCGGTGGGGCGGCGGAGGCGGCGGCGTGGCAGGCGCCGTAGCCGTCGGCCCGGGCGACGATCCGACCCGCCCGGATCCGGACGGCCGACTCGGTGGCGTCGCTGACCACGGGTACGCCGGCAGCGGCGGCGACGCTACCGGCGGGATCCTGGACGACCTGTAGCCGTGGCCATGCCGAGGCGGGGAAGGCCCGCTGCAGGCAGGTACGGAGTTCGGCGACGGTCAGCCGGGCGAGCGGGGTCAACTCGGTCGGGGCCTGGGTGACCAGGACGACGGTGACGTCGACGTCGGGTGGTGCCGCCCGGACCGCCTCCTCCACCGCCGCGACGCGGTGCAGCCCCAGGATCGCCAGTACGCCGTCGCCGTCGAGCCGGGCGGCGGTGCCCCGGAGCGTGTCCACCGCCGCCGGCGGGGACCAGGGTTCGTCGACCGGCCGCGCCGGCGGGACGTACGGCAGGTGGGGCGGCTCCCACCGGTCGTCGAGATCGAGGTCGGCGAGTTGTGCGCAGGCGCCGGTGACGGTGAACGGCTCGACAAAACCGGGGGCGGCCGCGGCCAGCTGGCTCGCGCCGTACAGGGTGGTCAGCACGGTTTCGGCGATCCGGACCTGGCGGCGGTCGGAGCCGGCGGCCGGGGCGCCGCGTGGTGCCCGTGGTGTACCGCGCCGGCCCGCGTAGCCCAGTTGTTCGAGGGCGAGCCCGAGCAGGACCGCGTTCAGCTTCATCAGCTGCGCGAACGGCTGGCGGATCCGTTCGTCCGCGAGGATCTCCGGCACCAGGTCCCGACCGAGCCGGGCGGCGCTGCGCGGCTCCTCGGTGGCGAGGGGAAGACGGGCGACCCAGGCCCGGGCGAACGCCTCCAGCGCCGCCCGCGGGGTGGTGTCGGGCGTCGGCACCGGCGGTGTGCCGTCGTGCGTCGCGCGCTCGGTGCCGGGGGTGGGCGTCGCCTGCTCGGCGTCCGGAGCGGGCGTCCCGCGCTCGGCGTCCTCGGCGAGGACGGCGAGGTAGAGGCCGCGCTTGCCGGGGAAGTTGGAGTAGACCGCGCCCCGGGTCAGTTCGGCCCGCTCGGCGATGTCGTCGATGCGGGCCTCCCGGAAGCCCCGTTCGGTGAACTCGTCGCGGGCGGCGGCCAGCACCCGGGCGCGGTTGCGCTCCTGCGTCTCCGCGCGGGTGAGCCGAGCCATTGTCTGCCTCCTCGCCGCGTGTCGCCGGCAGGCCTTGCCGCCGGTCAGCCGTACTGCCGGCGGTCCTCGTGGTCCGCCGCCACCCGGAAGCCCGCTGGCGGGATCGCCATTGTCGGCGCCGGTTGCCGGCGTCGTCCGTACAAGATACCGTCGACACTCGGATGATGAGACCATCTGTTGCTGCCATCTGAAATGAGGCGTTGATGACCAACCCGGAAACCCCGCCGGCCGAGCTGCCCGAACTCGACCTGACCGACCCGGCGGTGCTGCGCGCTCCGTTCGCCGCGTACGGGCGGGTCCGGGAAATCGCGCCGGTGGCCCGGCTGGTCACCCCCGGATTCGGCGGGTTACTGGCCCTGACCAGGTACGCCGATGCTCGGGCCATGCTCACCGATCCACGCTTCGGGCTGGCCGCGCACAGCTACCTACGGCCGGAGGTGCCCGAACACTGCCGGCCGTACCTGCGGACCATGGGAGAGATGGACGGACCGGAGCACACCCGGCTGCGCCGACTGGTGTCACCCGCGTTCAGCGCCCGCCGCGCCGCCGAGTTCCGGCCCCGGATCGAGCGGATCGTCGACCGCCTCCTCGACGGGTTGCCCGCACACACCGAGGACGGTGCCGTCGACCTGCTGCGGCACTTCGCCACACCGCTGCCGATGGAGGTGATCTGCGAACTGGTCGGCGTACCGGAGAGCGACCGGCCCCGGTGGCGGGAGTACGGCGCCGCCGTCGCCGCCGGCCACGGGGAGCGGTTCGCCGAGGCGATCCCGGGCATCATCGACGGCGCCCGGGCGACCGTGGCGAGCCGTACCGTCGTCCCCGACGCGGACCTGGTCTCCCGGCTCATCCGGGTCCGGGCCGAGGACGGTGACCGGCTCACCGAAACCGAGCTGGTCACCCTGGTCTGGCACCTGGTGCTCGCCGGGCAGACCCCGACCAACCTGCTGGCCAACGCGGTGGAGACCCTGCTGCGCCAGCCCGACCAGCTCGCCGTGCTGCGCGCCGACCCCGACCTGATGCCCGGGGCGGTGGAGGAACTGACCCGCTGGTGCGGGCCGCAACTGCTGAC
Source organism: Plantactinospora sp. B5E13 (assembly GCF_039871775.1). NCBI lineage: Bacteria > Bacillati > Actinomycetota > Actinomycetes > Micromonosporales > Micromonosporaceae > Plantactinospora > Plantactinospora sp. B5E13. The sequence goes on along the minus strand of NZ_JBDPLT010000036.1, from coordinate 63,663 downwards.
CGTGCCCCGCTTCCCGGACGAGGACGTCGAGATCGCGGGCGTACGGATCAGCAAGGGTGAGCCGGTCACCGCCGCGCTGGCCGCGGTGAACCGGGACCCGCGGGCCTTCACCGATCCGGAGCGACTGGACCTGACCCGACCGCCGGGCCCGCCCGGACACCTCGGGTACGGCCACGGGCCGCACTTCTGCCTCGGCGCGCCGCTGGCCCGGGTGCAGGTTGAGGTGGCGCTCGCCGCGCTGCTGCGCCGGTTTCCCGATCTCGCCGCCGCCGCGTCGCCGGAACGGATGCCGGACCCGGGCACCTGGCGGCTCGCCTCGCTCCGGTTGACCCTCGGCTGAGCCGGAACACGATCCGTCGCTGGCCCGCACACGGTCCGCCGCTGAGCCCGCACCCGATCCGTCGCTGCCCCGCACACAGTCCGTCGCTGGCGCCCGAGGGGCACCGGTCGCGCGCGGGGGTGCCGACCGCACGACAGGGCGACCCCGGCCGGCCGCTGGTGGGCCGGCCGGGGTTGCCGTGGACCGGACGTTCCGGAGATCAGCCGCAGAGCGCGGTGTCGAGCGCGGCGAGCAGGTGTTCCACCTCGGCCAGGTCGGTCGGCAGGCGGGTGGCCGCGATGGTGACCGCCCGGCCGTCGTCGGTCGCCGCGTTGACCGTGGAGTACCCGAAGATGTTCCCGCCGTGCCCCCAGGAGAGGCCGCCGCAGCTCATCGGGGTGCTCTGCAGGCCGAGCCCGTACCGGGAGTTGGGCAGCGGACCGGGCGCGTCGACGGTGTCGCGCATCTGCCGGAGCTGCTCGGGGGCGAGCAGGTCGCCGTCGAGCAGCGCGACGAAGAAGCGGTTCAGGTCGCCCGGGGTGGCCACCATCTGTCCGGCCGCCCAACCCATCGACGGGTCCATCACGGTGACGTCGGTCAGCGGCTGCTCCGGGCGGTCCTGGTGGTAGCCCTTCGGGTGCGGCCGCCGCACCTCCTGGTCGCCGACGTTCGGAAAGTAGGTGTGCCGCAGCCCGAGCGGCCTGATGATCCGGTTGGTGATCTCCTCCCGCACCGGTCGGCCGGTGACCTTCTCCACCAGCAGGCCGGCGACCACGTAGCCGGTGTTGCTGTAGGAGAACATCTCACCCGGTTCGTCGGTCGCCTTCTGGGACAGCCCGAGGTCCAGCAGCTCCCGGGGCTGGACGTAACGGTGCCGGATCGTCTCGTACGTCTCCGGCAGCAGGGCGGTGTAGTTCGGCAGGCCGCTGGTGTGCTGCAACAGCTGCCGTACGGTGATCCGCCGGCCGTCGACGCCGTCGCCCCTGACCAGCCCCGGCAGGTACGTCTCGACTGATTCGTCCAGCTCGATCCGCCCCTCGCCGACGAGTTGCAGCACCACCACCGCCAGGTACGTCTTGGTGTTGCTGCCGATCCGGACGTACCCGTCGGTCGGCACCTTCGCCCGGGTCCGCAGGTCGGCGACGCCGGCCGTGTAGTGCCGGACCCGCCCGTCACGTCCCCGCACCGAGGCGAGAACGGCCGGGAAGCCGTCGGCCCGGACCAGTTCGTCCAGGCTGCGCTGTACGGCGTCCCGGTGCGATCCGGCCGGAGCCTGCCCCTGAGCCGGTGTCGGTAGCGGAGTCCGAGCCGTGGCCGTGGCCGTGGTCGGTGTGACGGCGACCGCGACGGCGCCCAGGATGGCGAGCGTGGCGGCGGCACCGAGCCAGCGGTGCGCCGGAGGTCTTCTCTGCTGAACGGTCATGCGTCCACGCTATGAACGGCAGCGGCGCCGATCGATGGGGTGTACTCGTCTCCCGGTGGTGTAGCTGGCTGTACCCACGGGCGGTCAACGGCGGACGGGACGCCGGTACGCCCGCTGATTGACCCGGGCCGACGGACGGCCGGCCCACAGCCAGAAGACCATCAGGGCCAGACCGCCGGCACCCGTCATGATCACCGCCCACCGGGGAAGCTGGTTCGACACGGGAGGCGGGGCGCACCCGGTGGGTGTGTGGTCGACCGTGATCCGCTGTTGTGGCGGGGGGAGCCGACGCTCCGGAAAGCGGTCGCGCTCGATGCCGCAGATGACCGGTCCGCCGGCCGTGTCGACCTGCAGCACGGCCCGGGCCGGCCGGCCCGTCGTGCCGCGCGCCCGACCGCGGTGGGAATATCGGTTCAGCTCTTCGACGTTGCGGGCTAACGTGATCGCCATGTACGGCACCGTCGGGTTCGCGCGGTCCGCAGGATTCCTCCTGCCGGGCCCCACCGCCGTGTGCCTGGCGAGCGACCGGCTGGCTGCGCTGCTGGTCCAGCCTGGCCGGCTGGATAGCGGCGCGCGAGGCTGACCCTCCTCCCGCACCAGCAGAACCCACGGAGGAGGGTGGCCCGGTTTCCGGTGCCGCCCCGTTCATGTTCTTCCGGCACCGGATGCGCGGTTCTGGCGCGGTCTTTCCCTCTCAGCGGTGTGGCAGCCGCCCGCGTTTGTCGTCCGCCGACCCTGACCATCCATAAAGGACGGTTGCACCATGGCCAAGAGCCAGTTCCTCAGGACCAAGCCGCATCTCAACATCGGCACGATGGGACACGTCGACCACGGCAAGACCACCCTCACCGCCGCGATCACCAAGGTGCTCGCCGACCGGGACCCGGCGGTCAACCGGTTCGTCGCCTTCGACGGCATCGACCGGGCGCCGGAGGAGGTGGCCCGGGGCATCACCATCACGATCGCGCACGTCGAGTACGAGACCGCGACCCGGCACTACGCGCACGTCGACATGCCCGGACACGCCGACTACGTGAAGAACATGATCACGGGGGCGGCGCAGGTCGACGGGGCGATCCTGGTCGTCTCCGCGCTCGACGGGGCGATGCCGCAGACCCGGGAGCACGTGCTGCTCGCCCAGCGGGTCGGGGTGCCGTACCTGGTGGTGGCGCTCAACAAGGCCGACGCCGTGGACGACCCCGAACTGCTCGACCTGGTCGAGTTGGAGGTACGGGAACTGGTCAGCGAGTACGGCTTCCCCGGCGACGAGGTGCCGGTGGTGCGGGTCTCCGCGCTGCGGGCCCTGGAGGGCGACCCGCGCTGGGTACGGTCGATCGCCGACCTGCTCGACGCCGTCGACCGGTACGTCCCGGTGCCGCCCCGGGTGCTCGACCGGCCGTTCCTGATGCCGATCGAGAACGTGCTGACCATCTCCGGACGCGGCACGGTGGTGACCGGTGCGGTCGAGCGCGGCACCCTGCGCGCCGGCGAGCCGGTCGAGGTGGTCGGGCTCGCCCCGACCCTGGGTGCCGTCGCCATCGGGCTGGAGACGTTCGGCCGCTCGCTGGAGTCGGCGCAGGCCGGCGACAACGCCGCCGTACTGCTCCGGGGGGTGAAGCGTGACCAGGTGCAGCGGGGCCAGGTGGTGGCCGCGCCGGGCAGCGTCACGCCGCACCGGCGGTTCACCGCACAGCTCCACGCGCTGACCACCGCCGAGGGTGGCCGGCGCACCCCGTTCCACGCCAACTACCGGCCGCAGTTCTACTTCCGTACCACCGACGTGGTCGGCGCCGTCGACCTCGGCGACCTGCCGCAGGTCAACCCGGGCGACACGGTGACCCTCACCGTCGAACTCGGCAAGCCGATCGCGATGGACGTCGGACTCGGCTTCGCCGTCCGCGAGGGCGGCCGTACGGTCGCCGCCGGCACCGTCACCGCCCTGCTCGACTGAGGTGCGGGGAAGGGGTCCTTTCTCCAGGGGAAGGGCCCCTTCCTGACGTCTGACCGATCTGCCGGGCGGGGCGCTGCAGGGCAACCAGCCGGTCGCCGTCGGCGGTGCGGTAGTAGAGGACGTACCGGCCCGAGCGGCGCCGCTCGACGAGTCGGGCGTCCAGCAGCACCCTGAGGTGCCCACCCACCGAGCCCAGGCCGTGGCCGGTCACGGCGACGAGCTGGGTGGGGCTCATCGGCGACGCCAACCGGGCGAGGATGTCCGCCCGGACCGGACCGAGGAGTCGGACCAGGGCCCGGGGTGGGGCGTTCCGGGCCGGATCGGCCAACAGTCCCGAACACGGGTACACCACCATGTGCCGAAGCGGCTCGTAGGAGCCGACCCAGCCCCGCGGGTTCGTACTCGGGACGAAAAAGAGTTGGGCGCCGACGAGGTCCTGCGGCGGATGGTCGTACGTGTTGATCTGCAGTTGTCCGTCGCCCAGCCAGCGCATCCCCGGCCGCATCCCGTCCAGGGTGGCGGCCCAGCCACCGGAGCTCAGCCGCTGGGTGCGCGACACGATGTCGGCCTGGAACAGCCGTTGGCGGCGGGGCCAGTCCGGTTCGACAACCTGCGTCCACACCCAGCCGAGCAGCTCGGCGGTCCGGTCCGGCAGGTCCGGACCGCACAGTTCGGGTGGTAGGGGCCGGCCGGGCAGCCCGGTCGCCAGATCAGCCCGGGCGACCTCGGGTGGCGTGCTCCGGACCCGTTCGAGCTCGCCCCGGAAATCGCCGTCCACGTCGCTCGGCGGCGTGGTCAGGAAGTCCGGCAGCCACCGTGGCGGAAACGCCGCCTTGACGAACGCCGCGGTGAACGGGTCGGCGGCGAGCCGGGCCCGGTAGGCGGACAGGTGGGCGTCGACCCAGGCCCGCTGGCCGGGCAGGGTCGGATGCCCGTCGAGCTGTTTGAGCGCCGCGACCGTCTCGATCAGGGGTGAGACGGCGAAGCTGCTCTTCGCCAGGATGTCCGTGCCGAGCCGCCAGACTGCCACGTCGCCTCCCGGTAGACCCGCGCGTTTTCACGTGCAGCCGAAAACCTACCGGCGTCGGACAGTGTCCATCGAGACTGCCCGGCATGCGTACGTACCGTGAGCTGTTCCGGGTCCCGGAGTTCCGGCCGCTCTTCCTGGTGGTCTCCGCCCAGGTCGCGGCGAGTACGGTCAACGGGCTCGCCCTCGGCACGCTGGTCTACGCCGGCACCGGGTCGCCGTTGCTGGCCGCGCTCAGCCTGTTCGGGCCCTCGTTCGCCCAGGTCGTCGGCGCCACGACCCTGCTCTCGGTGGCCGACCGGGTACCGCCGCGCGCCGCGCTGGTCACCATCGCGCTGCTGCTCGGTACGAGCGTGCTCGTCCTGGCCGCACCCGGGATGCCGATCGGGGCGATGTTCGTGGTGATCGCCTTCATGGGGCTGGTCGGCTCGATGGGTGGCGGGGTCCGATGGGGTCTGCTCGGCGAGATCCTGCCCGACGGCGGGTACCTGCTCGGCCGCTCGGTGTTCAACATGTCCGTCGGCGCCATGCAGATCAGCGGATTCGCATTGGGCGGCGTCCTGCTCACGTTCGCCAGCCCTCGACGGGTGCTGTTGATCGGCGCCGGGCTCTACCTCACCGCCGCGCTCGTCGCCCGGTTCGGGCTCAGCCGCCGGGCGCCGCGTTCCGTCGGCCGACCGTCGGTCCGCCGGACCTGGCAGGTGAACGTCACGCTCTGGTCCGACCCCGCCCGCCGGTACGTCTACCTTGCCCTCTGGGTGCCGAACGGGCTTGTCGTCGGTTGTGAGGCGCTCTTTATCCCGTACGCTCCCGGGACCGCCGGAGTGCTGTTCCTGTCCGGGGCGCTCGGGATGCTGGTCGGGGACACCGTCGTGGGCAGGTTCGTGCCCCCGCACTGGCGGTCGCGGCTGGTCACCCCGTTGCAACTGCTGCTCGGGGTGCCGTACCTGCTCTTCGCCCTGCCCCTCCCGCTGCCGGCCGCGGCGCTCGCGGTCGCCGCCGCCTCGGCCGGCTTCGGCGGCGGGGTGCTGCTCCAGCAGCGGCTCGTCGACCTGACCCCGAGCGAGGTACGGGGCCAGGCGCTCGGCCTGCACTCCTCCGGGATGCTGACCATGCAGGCGGTGGCCGCGACGCTGGCCGGCGCGCTCGCCCAGTGGCTGTCCGCGTCCGGCGCGATGGTCACGATGGCGGTGTTGTCGCTGCTGGTAACCCTGCTGCTCCGGCCGAAGCTCCGGTTCCGCCGGCCGGTCGACGTCCGGCCGCCGGCCGACCCGGTGGCTGACCCGGTGGGCTCGCCGCTCAACTAGTCTGTGGGGTCTGCCGGGAGGGAAGTGTGATGGGGGTCGAGCGGCCGTGGACGGTCGTCCTGGCCATCGGCCTGGCCGCCGTGCCGCTCGGCCTGACCGGCTGCGGGCTGGACGACCCGGTCCGGCGGGAACCGGAGCAGTCGGCGCGACCGGCACCGACAACACCCGGCGAGAACGGGGCCGAGCGGGCCCGGGCCCGGGTGCAGGCGTACCTCGACGCGATGAGGTCGAAGAACGTCGACGCCGGGCGCGCCCAGCTCTGCGCCCCGATGCACGCCGCCTTCGACGCGGCCGCGACCACTCCGAACGGGGACTTCGCCGGACACTTCACCGTCTCCACCACCGAGATCGTCGATATCCGGGCCACCGGTCCGGACCAGCCCGACCAGGAGGTCAGCACCTCCGCCACGGTGAAGGTCGGCGACCAGACCAGGTCAATCACGATCCTGTTCACGGTGGCCCGGGCCGGCGGCCAGTGGTGCATCGCCCAGGAGGTGCCGGGTGGGCGCACCGCGGGCCCGTCCGGCGCTGCCACCCCGGCCGGGTGATGTCGGCTTCGTCACGGAGGGTGGAGCTCCCACGAAGCGGACCGGGCCGACCTCGGGCAGTGGTTGACACCGGCTCGCCGTAGGCTTGCCGCATGCGCCAAGAGTGGCATCAGCTGAGCTACCCCGCGGTGGGCAGTACCGCGCTGCAGACCAGTCGTCCGACCGTCGACTCCGTCGAGGACGAGGCCCTGGGGCTGGACCGGTGGCGGGACCTGCCGCGGGCGCAGACGCCACCCTGGCCGGACCCGACCGCGGTCGACGAGGTCAGCAAGGTCCTGCAGAACGTGCCGTCGGTCGTCGCGCCGTACGAGGTCGACCAGCTCCGGCAGCGGCTGGCCCTGGTCTGTGAGGGCCGGGCGTTCCTGCTGCAGGGCGGCGACTGCGCCGAGACCTTCGTCGACAACACCGAGAGCCACCTGCTGGCCAACGCCCGCACGCTGCTGCAGATGGCCGTGGTGCTGACGTACGGGGCGTCCCTGCCGGTGATCAAGGTGGCCCGGGTCGCCGGTCAGTACACCAAGCCGCGCTCGCTGCCGACCGACGCGCGCGGGCTGCCGGCGTACCGGGGCGACATGATCAATTCGCTCGACCCGGTGGCGGAGGCCCGGGTCGCCGACCCGCAGCGGATGATCCGGGCGTACGCCAACTCGGCCGCCGCGATGAACATGCTCCGCGCCTACCTCGCCGGCGGCCTCGCCGACCTGCACGCCGTGCACGACTGGAACAAGGACTTCGTCCGCAACTCCCCGGCCGGCGAACGCTACGAGGCGATCGCCCGGGAGATCGACCGGGCCCTCGCGTTCATCCGCGCCTGCGGGATGACCGACGAGGAGGCGCTGCGGACGGTCACCCTCTACTGCTCGCACGAGGCGCTCGCCCTGGAGTACGACCGCGCGCTGACCCGGGTCTCCGACGGTCGGCCGTACGGGCTCTCCGGCCACTTCCTCTGGATCGGCGAACGGACCAGGCAGCTCGACGGGGCGCACATCGACTTCATTTCCCGGATCGTCAACCCGATCGGGGTCAAGCTCGGGCCCACCACCACGCCGGACGAGGCGATCGAGCTCTGCGAGAAGCTGAACCCGGACAACATCCCCGGTCGGCTCACCCTGATCAGCCGGATGGGCAACAAGCTGGTCCGGGACGTACTGCCGCCGATCGTGTCGAAGGTCACCGCCGCCGGCGCGAAGGTCGTCTGGCAGTGCGACCCGATGCACGGCAACACCCACGAGTCGTCGAACGGCTACAAGACCCGGCACTTCGACCGGATCGTGGACGAGGTGCTCGGCTACTTCGAGGTGCACCGGGGACTGGAGACCCACCCCGGCGGCCTGCACGTCGAGCTGACCGGCGAGGACGTCACCGAGTGCCTCGGCGGCGCCCAGGCGATCGAGGACATCCACCTGCCGGACCGCTACGAGACCGCCTGCGACCCCCGACTCAACACCCAGCAATCACTTGAACTGGCCTTCCTGGTAGCGGAGATGCTTCGTGGCTGACAACAACGCCGTCCGTCCGGTCGACCTGCGGTCCGACACCGTGACCCGACCCACCGCCGGGATGCGGGCGGCGATGGCCGAGGCCGAGGTCGGCGACGACGTGTACGGCGAGGACCCGACCGTCAACGCGCTGGAGGCCGAGGTCGCCGCGCTGTTCGGGCACGAGGCGGCGCTCTTCGCCCCGACCGGCTCGATGGCCAACCAGATCGCCCTGCAGGTGCTCGTGCCGCCCGGCAACGAACTGCTCTGCGACGCGGACGCGCACGTGGTGACGTACGAGGTCGGGGCGGCCGCGGCGTACGGCGGCATCTCCTCGCGGACCTGGCCCGCCGTCGGCGCCGACCTCGACCCGGACCTGATCGCCTCGATGGTCCGGCCGGACGGCTACCACGCGGTGCCGACCCGGGCGATCGCGGTCGAACAGACCCACAACCGGGGCGGCGGCGGGGTCATCCCGCTCGCCACCCTGGGCGAGCTGCGCCGAACCGCCGACCAGGCCGGCCTCGGCCTGCACTGCGACGGCGCCCGGATCTGGCACGCGCACGTCGCGGACGGGGTGCCGCTGGCCAGCTACGGCGAGCTTTTCGACACCATGTCGGTCTGCCTCTCCAAGGGGCTCGGCGCCCCGGCCGGCTCACTGGTGATCGGCAGCGCGGAGAAGATCGCCCGGGCCCGGGTGGTCCGCAAGCGGATGGGCGGCGGCATGCGCCAGGTCGGCGTGCTTGCCGCCGCCGGCCGGTACGCGCTCCGGCACCACGTCGACCGGCTCGCCGAGGACCACGACCGGGCGGCCCGGCTCGCCGAGGCGCTCGCCCCGTTCGGGGTGCTGGCCGGCCCGGTCCGGACCAACATCGTCCCGCTCGACCTGACCAAGTGCGGATTCGACGCCCCCACACTGGGTGCGGCGGCCCGGGAGAAGGGCGTCCTCGTCTCGGTGCTCGGTCCACGTACCGCCCGGCTGGTCACCCACCACGACCTGGACGACGCCGGGGTGGAACGGGCGGTCGAGGTGCTCACCGGGATCTTCCGCGGCTGACCGCTCCGGTCGACCGGGCGGGGCTCACCCGACTACCGGCATGGGGCCGGTCAGCGGCCGTCCCGGCTGAAGTGCTGGTAGTCGGGTGAGCGGAACTCGCCGCCCCAGTGCCAGCCGGCCGCTGCGAACGCCTCGACCAGAACGCCGCCCGGGGCGGCCATCCCGGGCCGCTGCCCGGCCCGGTCCGTGTACGCCGTCCCAGCCGGTGGCAGCACCTGGCTCTCGATCAGGTACGGGTTCTCCACCGGGTTGACGTCGACCGCCGTCCCGTACGCGTGCTCGGACCACTTCGCCGGACCGGTGGAGACGACCGGGCGGCAGTTGAAGGCGGAGGTGTTGTCGTCGGCCATCGACCGGTCGTCGCTGCCGCCGTACGCGTCGACCGGCTGCATGCGGCGGATCGGGAACTGCGACTGGTACAGGTCACGGAAGATCGTGATCACGTCGGAGACGACCGACTCGTGGACGACGATGGTGCCGATCCGGGACCCGCCGTCGAAATCCCGGTAGCTCAGTCGTACCCGTCGAAGCTGCTCCGGTCCGACCGGGCAGCCCGGTCGCCAGCTCTGGCCGAGATCGGCGGCGGTGACGGGGGAGACCTCGGAGGCGAAGGCGGCCCCGTCCGTCGTGGTGATCTTGCCGTTGTGTCCCGGGGCCGGTGGGCTGGTGCTCACCACCGCACCCCGGTCGGCGGTCGTGCCCGCCCCGGAGCCGCAACCGACCAGCGCCAGCCCGGGCAGCAGCACCGTGACCAGGGCACGGTACGACCATCGGCGCCGGACGGCGGGCAGTGGTCGGAGGCGTCGCACCGCGGCCACGGTACGCCCCCGGCCCCGCTGCGGGCACCCCGGGCGCCCGACGGACGTGGCCCGGATCATCGCCGGGTACCCGACGGACGTGACCCGGATCATCGTTCCCGGTGCCCGGCGGTGTCGGGGCACCCGTCAGGGGCGAAGGCGTTTGAGGGTACTGATGTCGTCGGCGTGTCCGAGATGCTGCTCGGTCGGCGTTTCGACGATCACCGGCACCCCGAGGGTCGCCGGATGGGCCAGTAGTTCGGCGAAGGGTGCCTCGCCGATGCTGCCCTTGCCGATCGTCTCGTGCCGGTCCCGGGTCGAGCCGCACGGGTCCCGGGAGTCGTTGGCGTGCAGCAGCCACAGCCGTTCCGCACCGACCGCGCGGACCAGCGCGTCCAGGGTTTCCGTCATGCCGCCCTCGCGGGCCAGGTCGTGCCCGGCCGCCCAGGCGTGGCAGGTGTCGAAACAGACACCGAGCCACGGGTGCCGGTCGACCGCGTCGAGGTAGGGCCCCAGGTGCTCCACCCGGGAGGCCAGTGAACGGCCCCCACCGGCGCTCGGCTCCACCAGCAGCTTCGGGCCACCGGCGGCGGAGGCGGAGTCGAGCAGCGGCAGCAACGACTCACGGACCTGCCGCATCGCCGCCTCGGCGTGGCCGGCGTCGACCGCGCTGCCGGCGTGGAAGACGACTCCGACCGCGCCGATCGCGGCGCCCCTGGTCAGCGCGTGCGCCAGCGTCGCCACCGAGCGTTCGACCGTGGCCGGGGTGGGGGAGCCGAGGTTGGTCAGGAGCGACGCGTGGATGTAGACCGGAACACCCCGTTCGGCGCAGCCGTCCCGGAACGCGGCGTCCTGGTCGGGGTCGCCGGGCGGCAGCGCCCAGCCCCGCGAGTTGCCGACGTAGATCTGGACCGCTTCGGAGCCGGCGGCGTCGACGTACGGCAGGGCGGCCCGGGCCAGCCCACCCGAGGTGGGGGTGTGCGAGCCGATGGGGCGGCTCGGTCGGGCCGGGGTCGCCGGGTGGGCGGTGGTCGGGGTCGGGTCAGAAGCAGGTGATGGCAACTTGGGATCCTGGTGGTACGGGAGTGTTCGGACCGGGGTTCTGTGACCGGACTGGCCCGTTCGGGTTGATCTGCAGCCCACCGACGGTGAGCCCGAGCCCTTCCAGGATCTGCCTCGCCTGCGGACATGGCAAGTTCATCACCGACGGTACGGCGACCAGCGGCGGGCCGTTGCTGACCTTGACCGTGATCTTCGCGCCCGCCTCCACCCCGGCCCCGTCCGACGGGTCCTGGGAGAGCACCTGGTCCTTCGGCTTGTCGGAGTCCTGGGGCTCGACGACGATCTCCAGGCCGAGCTGCTGCAGGATCGTCCGCGCCTCGTTGACGTTCTTGCCGATCAGGACCGGCACGGTGATCGGCGCCCTGCCCTTGCTCACCGTGACAATGATCTCGTCGCCCGCCTCGACCTCGGCGCCGACCTCGGGCTTGACCGAGATCACCACGCCTTCCTGCAGGTTGTCGTCGTACCGGTCGGGGCCGCGCTTCACCTTGAGCCCGGCCTCCTCCAGGTCGAGCTGGGCCAGTTCCAACGCCTTGCCGACCACGTCGGGAACCGGGAAGCGTTCCGGGCCGAGCGAGAGGGTCAGGGTGATCGTGCCGCCCCGGACGATCCGTTCGTCCGAGCCCGGGTCCTGGGCCAGTACCGCGTCCTTGGGGACCTCGTCGTTGTAGCGGGGTTCGGTGAACTCGACCTTGAACCCGGCCCGGTCGGCCCGGGTCTGCGCGTCCGCGCCGGCGAGGTTCACCAGGTTGGGGGTGGCGGTGTAGCGGCCGGCACCGAACCACCAGCCGACGCCGGCGATGACCAGGAGGACCGCCAGCGCGGCGGCACCGACGGCGACCCGGCCGCCCCGGTCGGCCAGCACCCGCTCGCGGAACTCCGCGAACCGCCCGGCGAGACCGGTGGGCGGCGGGGCGGCCCGCCGGCGGTGCGGTGGCGCGGGGCGCTCCCGCTGCTGGTCCGGCAGCCGGGCCCAGGACGGCCGGTCGGCGGGCTGGACCGTCGAGACGACCATCGTGGGCTGCTGCACCACCATGGTCGGCTGCTCCGCCGGCTGGATCTGGCGCAGCACGGTGGTGTTGGCGTTGGCCATGGTGCCGAGATCGTCCCGGACCACCTGCACCTCCGCCTGCAGTGCGCCGGCGTCGGTCGGCCGGGCGCCCGGATCGCGCCGGGTCGCCCGGACGACCAGTTCGTCGAGGACCGGCGGCAGGCCGGGGACCAACGTCGAGGGGCGCGGCACGTCCCGGTCGACGTGCTGCCAGGCGACGTCGACGGCGCGGTCGCCGTCGTACGGGACCCGGCCGGTGAGCATCTCGAAGAGCACGATCCCGGCCGCGTAGACGTCGGTACGGGGGTCGGCCCGTCCGTCGGTGACCAGCTCCGGTGCCACGTACGCGACCGTCGCCATCAGCTGGTTGGCGCCGTCGGTCTCGGAACTCGCCTCGACCGCGCGGGCCAGCCCGAAGTCGGCCACCTTGACGACACTGTCGACCAGGTTCGCCTTACCGCCGCTCGGCGCCTCGGCGACCAGCACGTTCTCGGGTTTGACGTCCCGGTGGACCAGACCGGCGCGGTGGGCGGCGGCGATCGCGGCGAGCATCTGCTCCATGATCGCCAGGGCCTCGCTCGGGTTGAGCCGGCCGCGTTCGGCGAGGAACTCCCGCAGCGTCCGCCCGCGCACGTACTCCATCACCAGGTACGGCAGGCCGGCGTGCGTGCCCTGGTCGTAGACGGCGACCACGTTGGGGTGGGTCAGCCGGGCGATCGTCTTGGCCTCGTCGGTGAACCGTTCGAGGAAGCCGGCGAGCTGCACCTGCGCCGCGTGCGCCTGGTTCGGGTGAATGATCTTTATCGCCACGATGCGGTCGAGGCGTTCGTCGATCGCCGTGTACACGGTCGCCATCCCGCCCCGGGCCACGCGCGCGCGGATACGGTAGCGCCCGTCGATGAGCGAGTTCAGCAGTGTGTCGGCGACCTGTATGTCCATCGGCACGCAGTCTATGTCTCCAGAGGGGGGCGGCAGAACAGGATGCCACAGCCGACACCGAACGGAAATCCGGAGGGGTGATTCCGGACAGTTCGGCCGGGCTTTCCGGACACTCCGGGCAGCGGGCCGACACGCCGGGACCCGGTCGGGCGCGCCGGTCCGGGAGCCGTCTGGGAACGCCCGGCGGCGACGTGGCAAGGTGATCGGGTGAGCGAATCCGTACCCGCCGACGCGCAGCCGACCGAACCGAGCGGTTGGCTGGCCCTTCCGGACGTCGCCGGGCGTCTCGAGGTGTCGATCAGCAAGGTGCACCAGATGATCCGCGACCGGGAGTTGCTCGCGGTCCGTCGGGACGGCGTCCGGGTCGTGCCGGCCGAACTGGTGGCCAACCAGACCGTACGCAAACACCTGCCCGGCATCCTCACCCTGCTGCACGACGCCGGGTACGACGACGAGGCCGCACTTCGCTGGCTCTACCTGCCCGACGACACGCTGCCCGGAACTCCGGCGGCGGCCCTCGGCGGTGACCTGGCCCGGGAGGTCAAACGACGGGCCCAGGCGGCCGGGTTCTGAGGCGACGGCGCGCCATGGGCCACCTCGGCTACCTGGCGGTGCTCGCGGGCTGCCTCGGCTGCGCGCTGTGGCTGGAGCCGGTACTGCGGGTCAACGTGCTGCGCCGCTGGCGACGCCTGCTGCTGACCCTGCTGCCGGTGGTCGTGGTCTTCGTGCTCTGGGACCTGGCGGCGATCGCCGCCGGACACTGGACGTTCGACCCGGAGCAGACCACCGGCGTCCTGCTCCCGGGTGGACTACCACTGGACGAGGTGCTCTTCTTCGTCGTCGTACCGGTCTGCGCGATCCTCGGGTTCGAGGCGGTCCGGGCGGTACGGCGCTGGCCGGCCGGCGACGAGCCGCCGCCCGCGAACGGGTCGGCGCGGGGCGAGGTGTCGTGAGCTACACGGCGGCGGCGCTGCTCGGGGTGGTCGGCGTGCTGCTGGTCGACCTCCTCGTGCTGCGGACCCGACTGGTGCTGCGGCCGGTCTTCTGGGCGACGTACCCGATCATCGTCTTCTTCCAGTTGGTCTCCAACGGCATCCTGACCGGTCGGCGCATCGTCCGCTACGACCCGGACGCGATCATCGGCTGGCGACTCGTGTACGCGCCGGTCGAGGATCTGCTCTTCGGGTTCGCCCTGGTCCTGCTCACCCTGGCGATCTGGGTCCGGTTGGGCCGGGCCGGCGTACAACGTGGTCCGGTGGCGGGCGAGGGTGCGCCGCCGCCGTGGTCACGACTCCTGCGACGGCGGGACGCCGACGGGGCCGGAAGCGGCGGGACGCCCGCACCGGCACCGCCCGAGGTCGATCGTCGCGAGGTGTCCTGAGCGCCTGTCTCCTCGGACGGGGTATCGAACCTGGAGCGTTCACGGGCGGTTTCGGCGGGGTAGCGGCGCCCCGGAAGCGCTGAAACCACGGTGAAACCGCCACGATCCGGTCCGGCGGCATGGTCTGCCCATGACGAACATTCCGACCGGACCGGCCATCGCGGTGACCGGCCTGCGCAGGTCGTACGGCAGGCAGGTGGTGCTCGACGGCATCGACCTGCGGGTGCCCGAGGGCACCGTTTTCTCGCTGCTCGGTCCCAACGGCGCCGGAAAGACCACCCTGGTCCAGATCCTGTCGACGCTGATCCGCGCCGACGCCGGCGAGGTCCGTATCTGTGGGCATGACGTGGTCCGCGATCCCGATCGCGTCCGGGCGGCGATCGGGGTCACCGGGCAGTTCGCCGCGGTGGACAACGTCCTGACCGGTGAGGAGAACCTCCTCCTCATGGCCGACCTGTACCACCTGGGTCGGGCCGAGGGGCGGCGACGCGTGGCGGACCTGCTCGAACGGTTCGATCTCGGTGGGGCAGCGAGGAGGCCCGCCGTGGCGTACTCGGGTGGCATGCGGCGCCGGCTCGACCTCGCCATGGGCCTGGTGGGCGACCCTCGGGTGATCTTTCTCGACGAGCCGACCACCGGGTTGGATCCGCGCAGCCGGCGGGACATGTGGCAGATCGTCCGGGACCTGGTCACCCGGGGCGTGACGATCTTCCTTACCACGCAGTACCTCGAGGAGGCCGACCAACTCGCCGACCGGATCGCCCTGCTCGACCACGGCCGGATCGTCGCCGAGGGCACCCCGGCCGAGCTCAAGCGGCGGGTGCCGGGCGGGCACGTCGAGCTGCGGTTCGCCGACGACCGTGCGCTGACCGCGGCCGCCGCGATCCTGGACGTCGCGCCGGATCCCACCGACGAGTCGCTGGTCCTGCGGGTGCCCGGCGACGCCGGCGTCCGCCCGCTCAAGGCCCTGCTCGACCGCCTCGACGCCGCCGCGCTCGAGGTGGACGGGCTGAGCGTCCATAGCCCCGACCTCGACGACGTGTTCTTCGCCCTGACCGGCCGGCCCGCCACGGCCACCGCATCCGCCGGCCCGGCGACCGTCCCACTTCCGGCCCCGAGAGGGTGACCACACCATGACCATGATGACCCTGGCCGTCCGCGACTCGGCCACCATGTTGCGCCGCCAGCTGCGGCACATGTCGCGCAAACTGCCCACGATGCTGATGCTGCTCGCCGTACCGATCATCTTCCTGATGCTCTTCGTCTACGTGCTCGGCGGCACGCTCGGCGACGGCATCGGCGGCGGCTCGGGCGGCCGCGCCGCCTACGTCAACTACGTCACACCCGGGATCCTGCTCATCACGATCGCCGGTGCCGTCCAGGGCACCGCGATCGCGGTGGCGATGGACATGACGCAGGGCATCATCGCGCGGTTTCGGACCATGGCGATCGCGCGGGTGTCGGTGCTGACCGGGCACGTGCTGGGCAGCGTGCTGCAGACCCTGCTCCAGCTCGCCGTCGTCCTCGGTGTGGCCGTGCTCGTCGGCTTCCGGCCCGACGCGACCGCGACCGAGTGGCTGGCGACCGCCGGAGTCCTCACCGCGACGACGTTCGCCCTGGTGTGGCTGGCCGTGGCGATGGGCCTGGCAACGAAGACCGTCGAGGCGGCGAGCAACCTGCCCATGCCCCTGCTCCTGCTGCCCCTTTTCGGCAGCGGATTCGTGCCCACCGACTCGCTGCCGGCCGGGCTGCGATGGTTCGCCGAGTACCAGCCGTTCACGCCGATCATGGAGACGCTGCGCGGCCTGCTCCTTGGTACGCCGAGCGGCGACAGCGGGGTGCTCGCACTCGGCTGGTGCGCACTGATCACCCTGGTCGGCTACCTGTGGGCGAAGTGGCTCTACAACCGGGACCGCACCCGCTGATCTGTTCCTCGGCCCGGGCCCGGCGGTTCGCCGGCTCCGGGCCCGCGTCGGGTCCGGCAGTGACCAGCTCCGGTGCCGCGTACCCGTCACCCGGGTCTCGGCGCCCGACCGGCGGTCGGGCGGTCGCCTCCCGGCCAGTGCGGCGCTGGCGCAGCAGGTGCAGCGCCGCCGCGCGGATCCCGGCCCGGTCCAGGCCGGCGTAGGACGACACCGCCTCGTCGTACGCCACCCGGTCGGCCTGCTCGGCGTCGGCCCGGACCACCGTCGCCGACATCGTCGGTTGGAAGATGCGCTGGAACCGGAAGCGTTCGGCGAGCGCGATCATCCGGGCTGCCGACCGCGCCAGGGCCGGGTCACCGGTCTGTCGGGCACGCGCAAGGTCCGCCATGGCCGTGGCCAGCAGCAGGGTGCCGCAGATCGGCTGTTCGACCAGGTACGGCGGTGGGTCGACCAGCGGATTCGTCAACAGGTCGGTGAGCAGCCCGGGCAGCGCGTCGGCGACCTCGGCGACGAGGTCGAGCCGGCCGTGCCGGGCGTGCGCGACGACGGCCACCGACCGGGCCTCGACCACCCACGGATCCAGATTGAGCCGGAGACCCGGGGCGGCGGTGCCGCCCTCGTCGCGGACCTGGTCGACGACCCGGCGCCAGAGCCGCAGGGCGGCCTCCACCTCGCCACGGGCGAGCAGCACCTCGCTCCGGATGGCGAGGTCGTAGCCGACCGTTCTGGTCTCCTCGTCGTCGAACGTGACCTGGGTGAGTCCGTCCAGCCACCGTTCGGCCTCGACGGTGTCGCCGAGCTGCAGGTTGGCCAGCACGAGCCAGGCCCGGACCCCGACCGTGTCGACCCGGGCGCCGAGTCGCCGCAGCAGCGGTAGCGCGGCGAGCAGATGGTCGCGGGCCTCCGTACCCTTTTCGGCTCGCAGGCAGAGTTCGGCGACCCTGCCGTGGCCGAGCGAGCGCGGCCACGGCAGGTCCCGGTCGGTGAAGAGGTCGAGCGCCCGCCGGGCCGTCTTCAACGCCGCGTCGACGTCACCGGCGGCCTCCCAGTGGTAACTGGCGACCATGTTCGCGGCGCCGGCCAGCAGCGGCTCGGCGCTGTCGCACAGCCGGTACAGCTCCGCGGGGTCGCCCAGCGCACGGATCACCCAGCCGACCGCCCGGACCACCGTGTCCGGCCGGGCCAGACCGAGCCGACGCAGCGCGACGGCTGCCCGTACCGGCCGCGGCCCCTCGGAACTGAACGTGTACAGCACGGCCATGGTCAGGGCGGTCCGGGTCGTCTCGACGAGGGCCGGCTCGGGTCGGTAGTGCGACAGCGGCCGAGAGACCTGCCGGATCAGCGTGGTGAGCCGTGGAAAGTTCGACTGGAGGGTCCACAGACCGCCGAGGACCGCGGCGACCGCCGCGACACCCGCCCGGTCGTCGCGATCGAGGGCCAGCCGGAGTACGTGGAGCAGGTTCTCCTGTTCCGCACGGATCACAGCCGCGGTGTGGTGGGCGTCGGGACCCAGCAGGTTCGCGTGGTGGGCCACGCCGAACTCCCGCCCCCACCGCAGGAACGCGGTCGTCACCTCGTCGCCCTCACCCGCGGCCGCCAGGCGCGCCGCGCTGAACTCCCGGACCGTCTCCAGCATCCGCAGCCGGGTACCCGACGGGGTGTCGAACACCTTGATCAGCGAGTGGTCGACCAAGTGTTCGAGGACCATGAGCACGTCCACCTCGGACGCGGTCGTGGGCAGCGAGCCGAGCAGCAGACGGGCGGCGTCGGTGGTGAACCCGTCGGCGAACACGGACAGCGCGCGCATCGCCGCCCGGCCAGCCGGGTCCAGCAGGTTCCAGCTCCAGTCCACGACCGCGTGCAGCGTGTGGTGACGGCGGGGCGCGTCCCGGGTACCGCCGCGCAGCAGGCCGAACCGGTCGTCGAGCCGCCGGGCGAGTTCCGCCACCGACATGATGCGGACCCGCGCGGCGGCCAGTTCGACCGCGAGGGGCAGCCCGTCGAGATGGCGGCACACCTCCTCCACGGCCGCCGTGGGCAGGTCGACGCCCGGCCGCGCCGCCCGCGCCCGCTGCCCGAACAGCTCGACGCTCGTCGCCAGGCTCAGCTCCGGCAACTGGTGGACCGACTCCGACGACAGCCCCAGCGGCATCCGGCCGGTGGTGAGGATCCTCAGCTCGCCGGTCATCGCCACCAGGGAAAGGACCAGGTCGGCGGCGCCGGCGACGACGTGCTCGCAGTTGTCCAGCACCAGCAGGGCCGGGCCGGTGGCGAGCGCGGCCGCGATGGCGGCCCTGACCCCGGCGTTGCCCGCGACGTGCCCGACCACGCCCGGCGCCCGCTGCCCGACCACGCCGAGGGCGGTCGCCACCTCGCGGGCCACGTCGTCGTCGGAGACGATGCCGGCGAGCGGTACGAAGGTCACCGTCGGCACCTCGGCGCGGCGGGCGATGACGTTGGCGAGCCGGGTCTTGCCGAGACCGCCCGACCCGACGATCGAGGTCACCCGGGAGGTACGCAGCAGTGCTTCCACGGCGGCGACGTCGTCGTCCCGGCCGAGCAGCGGGTTGGGCTCGTACGCGACGCCCTGCCGGACTGACGGCAGCACGCCCTGGAGCAGCCGCCGGTACTCGGCCTGCAGCGACGCCCCCGGATCGGCGCCGAGTTCGTCACGTCACGCAGTGTCCGCCGGTAGGTGTCGTAGCGGGCCAGCGCGGTGGCCGGCCCGACCGTCGCCGCCTCGCAGCGCAGCAGCTCGACCAGCACCTCCTCGTCACGCGGGCGCTCGACGGCCAGTTCGGCGAGCAGGTCCGCCGCCTCGGCCGGCCGGTCGAGACGGGCGAGGGCGAGCGCGCGGGCGCGGACCAGCGTGCGGTAGGTGACGCGCCGCTCCGCCCGCAACGCGGTGACCGGGCCGTCGGCCTCGTCGACCGGGCCGGGCTCGGCGCCACCCCAGAGGGCCAGGCCGGCGTCGGCGTGTGACAGTGCGGCGGCGTGGTCACCGGCACGCGAGCACCGGGCGGTGGCCGCCGCCCGGATCAGCATCGCCGAGCTGTCGACCTGGTCCTCGGTCAGCGTCAGCCGGTAACCGGTCGGGGTCCGGGCGATCACGTCGGCGCCGAGCTGGGACCGTGCCCGGGAGACGAGAACCTGCAGCGCCTTGGGCGGATTCTCTGGCTGCTCGTCCGGCCAGAGCCCCTCGATCAGCCGCCCGCTGCCGCAGCCCATGCGCAGGTCAGCGGCGAGCAGGGCGATGAGGTCCTGGAGCCGTGGACCCGCGACCTCCCGGCCCCGGAAGGAGAACCGCGACAGCAGGACGAGATCGGGGGACACGGTACGAGAGTACTGATCCCGCACCGCACCACGATCAGCGAAAACGGCCCGCCGCCGGCGGTGCCGGCGGCAGTTCCACGAGTCGGGCGACCGGCCGTCCCGCTCCGGGCGTACGCCGTGCCGGTCCGCCTCCGCTCTCCCCGGAGTCAGGGCGGCAACGAGCGCCCGGCGGCCCGCCTCCGTCGCGACCACGCCCGATAGCCGAGGACGGCGAGCACCACCACGAGCAGCACGTCGAAGAGCGCGCCGGGCAGCTTGCTGAGCACCGCCAGCCCCAACCCGTCGGGCAGGACCAGGAGGCTGGCCAGCACCACCAGGCCGGCGGCCCGACGGATCCACCGCCGGTCCGACAGACCCGCCGCGAGCACGGTGACGGCGGTCAGGGCGTACCAGGGGTAGAACACCGGGGAGAGCAGCGCGAGTGCCGTGAAGGCCAGGCCGGTCGCGACCACCACCCGGCGGCGGGCCGTCGGAGCCGGCGCCGAGGTCGCCGACCAGGCCCGGACAAGCAGGACGACGACCGTCGTGGCCAGCGCGACCAGCCCGAGCAGTCGAGCCACCCGGACCGCGAGGTCGAACGCCCCGGAGGCACCGGCCAGCCGCAGCAGGTAGCCGGCCGCCATGCCCAGCCCGGTCGGCAGCGACGTCCACTGCACCAGCCGGCCGGTGTCGGTGAGCGCGTCGAGCCAGCCCAGGTCGAGCCCGGTGGCCAGACTCAGCCCGGCGAAGGCGCCGACGCCACCTGCCACCACCACCGCCCCGCCGGTGGCGACCGTGCCGACCGGCGTCACCCCCGCAGGCCGGGCCCGACCGGCCGTCGGCTCAGCGGCCGCCGTCCGGGGTGTGCCGAGCAGGACGACAAACGGCAGCGCCAGCACCGCCGTGACCTTGACCGCGACCGCCAGCCCCAGCAGTACCCCGGCCCCGCCGAGCGCCGCGGTTCTGGCGGTGGTCGCCCCGCCTGACAGGCTCAGCCAGAGCGCTGCCGACACCAGGCCCACCATCAGGGCGTCGTTGTGCACCCCGGACACCGCGTGGATCATGACCAGCGGCGAGAGCAGACCGAGCCACGACGCCCGCACCGGATCGACACCGCAGGCCCGGGCGAGCCGGGGCAGGCAGCCCGCGACCAGCAACAGACCGGCCAGCGCCACCACCCGGAGCAGTACGACCGCGATCAGTAGCTGGGTGTCGGTGGACGCGGCGGCCAGGCGGGCGAGGGTGACCACCCCGCCGGAGGTCACCACCGCCAACGGCCCGTACGGGGTCGGGGTCTGCCGCCACAACCCGGGCACCGCGTCCGACCAGACGCATCCGCCCGGCAGCACTCCCATGCTGTACGGGTCGACGCCGTCGCGCCACAGCGCACCCTGACAGGCGTACGCGTAGGCGTCCCGGCTCCCGGTCGGTGGTGCGAACAGCAGGGGAGCCGCCCACAGCAGGCCGGTGCCGAGCAGGTGACGGAGCCGTACCGTCCCCGGTGGCAGTGCGACGAGGTGCGCGCCGAGGCGCCACCAGGCGGTGGCGAGGACGGCCAACCCGACCAGCCAGCCGGCGAGCCCCCACCAGTAGCTGGCCGGCGCGGTCACCGCACCGTTCGGCAGGACGGCGGCGTCGGCGTCGCCCGCCGGCAGCGCACCCGCACCGTACGCGCCCGCCGTCATCAGGACGGTGCCGGCGAGCCCGGTCAGCCGGAGCCGGGCAAGACGGTCCCGGGCAGGCACGCCTTCGATCCTCGCACGGGAGCGACCGCCGGACCCGGGTGTCGGGGAAGGCCCCTTCCCCGACCAGACGGGTCCTTCCGGACAGCTCAGTCCTTGCGGCGGGTGGCGACCACGGCCAGGTCGACCAGGACCTCGCGGGCCTCGGGTTCGAGTGCGACGCCGTGCAGGGCGGCGAGTGCGGTGTCGGTCAGCGCGGCGATGCGCCGCTCGGTGCGGTCCAGGGCGCCGCTGGCCGTGATCACCTCGCGGAGCGCGTCGACGCCGGACGGATCGAGGTCGGGGTCGCCGAGCCGGCTGCCGAGCAGTTCCCGCCCGGTCGCGTCGGTGGCCTCGAAGGCGGCGGCGATCAGATAGGTGCGCTTGCCCTCCCGAAGGTCGTCGCCGGCCGGCTTGCCGGTCTGCCCGGGGTCGCCGAACACCCCGAGTACGTCGTCCCGGAGCTGGAACGCCTCGCCGAGCGGCAGCCCGTACCCGGAGTAGGCGTCCCGGACGGCGGCGGGCGCGTCGGCCAGCGCGGCGCCGAGCAGCAGCGGACGCTCGACGGTGTACTTCGCGGACTTGTACCGGGCGACCTTGCTGGCCCGCTCGACCGAGGTGTCCCGGCTGGCCTGGGCGAGTACGTCCAGGTACTGCCCGATGGTCACCTCGGTGCGCATCTCGTCGAAGACCGGCCGGGCCCGGCTGACCACCACCGGGTCGAGGCCGCTGCCGTGCAGCAGTTCGTCGGACCAGACCAGGCAGAGGTCGCCGAGGAGGATGGCGCTGGCGTCACCGAAGCCGGCCGGGTCGCCGGCCCAGCCCGCCGCCCGGTGCCGGGCGGCGAACCGGCGGTGGATGGACGGCTCACCGCGCCGGGTGTCGGAGCGGTCCATCAGGTCGTCGTGGATCAACGCGCTCGCCTGTACGAACTCCAGCGCGGCCAACCCGCTGACGATGTTGTCGGAGTCGGGGCCGCCGGCGGCCCGGTAGCCCCAGTAGCCGAACGCCGGCCGGAGCCGCTTGCCCCCGCCGAGCACAAACGCCTCCAGCGCGTCGGCGACCGGGGCGAGTCCGTCGTCGACGTCGGCCATCCAGGCACGCTGGGTGGCGAGGAAGCTGGCCAGGGCGGCGTCGACCCGCCGGCGGAGGTCAGCGCGGTCCACCGGTGGGATGGGGTCGGGTTCGGTCACGCCCTGACGCTAGTGGATCGCCGGATCGGGCCTGTCGCGGCAGGCCTCCGCGGTTCCGTCGGGGTCGGGGGCCCGCTGCTGACCGGCGGCCGGGTGTCCGGCGGAAACGGACACCGGGCCCGTACGGTGCGGGAAAGGGCGGGAGGGACCTTCCGAACCGGTAGAGTCACCTCGTGGCGCTCGGTCTCCCCTCCGTACTCCCCGACTCGCAGCCGTCGATCGGGGACCTGGTCCGTGGTTCCGGACCCACCTTCTCGTTCGAGTTCTTCCCGCCGAAGACGGAGAAGGGCGAGCGGCTGCTGTGGCAGGCGATCCGTGAGTTGGAGTCGCTGCGTCCGTCGTTCGTCTCGATCACCTACGGTGCCGGTGGTTCGACCCGGGACACCACCGTCTCGGTGACGGAACGGGTCGCCACCGAGACGACCCTGCTGCCGATGGCACACCTGACCGCGGTCAACCACTCCGTCGCCGAACTGCGGCACGTGATCGGACGGTTGGCCGGGGCCGGGGTGCGTAACGTCCTCGCGGTGCGGGGGGACCCGCCGGGCAACCCCACCGGGGAGTGGATCGCGCACCCCGAGGGCGTGCGGTACGCCGAGGACCTGGTCCGGCTGGTCCGCGAGTCGGGCGACTTCAGTGTCGGCGTCGCCGCCTTCCCGTACAAGCATCCCCGCTCGCCGGACATCACCACCGACACCGAGTACTTCGTCCGCAAGTGTCGGGCCGGTGCCGACTTCGCGATCACCCAGATGTTCTTCGACGCCGACGAGTACCTCCGGCTGCGGGACCGGGTCGCGGCCGCCGGCTGCGACACGCCGATCCTGCCCGGGGTGATGCCGGTGACCCAGATCGGCACCATCGAACGCTCCGCGCAGCTTTCCGGGGCGCCGTTCCCGTCCGCGCTCGCCGCCCAGTTCGAACGGATCGCCGACGATCCGGAGGCGGTCTACCGGCTCGGCATCCAGCAGGCCAGCGAGATGTGTCGGCGACTGCTCGACGAGGGCGTGCCGGGTATCCACTTCATCACCCTCAACCGGTCCACGGCGACGCGGGAGGTCTGGCAGAACCTCCAGGTCGGAGTCCGGGCGTGAGATCGGCGACCGCGCCCCGGGCGCGACCCCGGGTGCCGTCCGACGGTTGAGCCAGAGGTGGGCAACCGGTTGACCTGGGACGAGTACGCCGTCAAGTGGGCACGGCTGCACGGCGGCTTCGACCCCCGGATGGCGACCACCTCGGTACGGCGCTGGCTGCGGATGTCGTACGTGCTGGGTTGTGTCCTGGCCCAGCTGCGGGTGTCGCCGACCGCGGTGACGGTGGTCGGCGTCCTGCTCTGTGTCGGTGTCCCGGTGACCATCGCCCGGACTCCCACCGGCGCGTTCGGCCCGGTGCTCGCCGCCGTCCTGGTGCTGCTCGCGTCGGTCGCGGACAGCATCGACGGGGCGGTCGCGGTGGTCACCGGCCGGACGACCCGCCTCGGCTACGTCTACGACTCGCTGGCCGACCGGGTCGGTGAGGTCGCCTGGCTGGTCGCATTCTGGCTGCTGGGAGCCCCGGGCGGGCTGGTGGTGACCGCCGGGGCGCTGTCCTGGCTGCACGAGTACACCCGGGCCCGGTCCGTCTCGGCGGGGATGAAGGAGATCGGCACGGTCACCGTGGGAGAGCGGCCGAGCCGGGTCAGCATCGCCGTGGTCGGCCTGCTGGTGGCCGGACTGGCCCGGCTGGTCATGCCGGAGCTGGCGGCCGGCACGATCACGCTGGCCACCGCGATCTGGGTGCTGCTCGGCATCTTCGGAATGGTCCAACTGCTCTCGGTGGTCCGTCGTTCCCTGGACCGCACCGAGCCGACCGGTAACCAGACGGCGACCAGGCAGCCCGGAGCGACCGGCCCGGAGCCGACCCGACCGGGGTCGGTCGGCCCGGGAGCGGACCCGGCGACGGCCCGCCCGGGGCCGGGCGGTCCGACGACGGCCGCGGAGGCGGCCCGCCGCGAGTCGATCGGTCGGGCGGCTCCGGCCGGCCGGGAACTGGTCCGCCGGGAGCCGACCGAGGTGGAGGTGACCCCGCGGGAACCGGGCGGGCCCGAACCGCCCGGCACCCTCCGCTGACCCCTCGCGACTGGTGGACAGCCGCTCAGCCGGGGCCGATCCGGTCGGCGACGATCTGGGCGGAGAGGGTCACCATCGGCAGGCCGCCGCCGGGGTGGGTGGAGCCGCCGACCAGGAACAGCCCGTGCACCGGTCCCCGGTTCGACGGCCGGAGCAGGCCGCCGGTGCTGCCGTGGATCGCCCCACCCGGTGCACCGGCCGTGCCCGCCAGGTCGGCCGGGGTACGCACCTCCCGGAAGACCAGCCGGTCCCGTACGTCGACCCCGCGCGCGGCCAGCACGTCCAGGACGTGGTCGGCGTAGGCGTCCGCCAGTCCCGGGCGCCGCCAGTCGATCCCGCCCAGCGTGCGGCTCTGCCGGGCCGCGTTGACCAGCACGAACCACGCCTCGTGCCCGGCCGGCCGGCCGGTCGGGTCGGCGGGGGCGCTGACGAAGACGGTCGGGTCGGGCACCGGCCGGGCCGGTACACCCCGGCCCGGATCGCCGAAGACCGCGTCGAACTCGGCGTCGTAGTCGGTGGGGAAGAAGACGTTGTGGTGGGCGAGTCCGGACTCGCCGCGTACCCCGAGCAGCAGGACAAAACCCCCCAGGCTCCGGTCGGCGAGCCGGGTCAGCCGGTCGGGGGTCGGCAGCAGGTCCCGGTAGAGGGTCAGCGCGTCCACGTTGGCCACCACCACGTCGGCCGGTACCCGGGTACGGCCGAGCCGTACCGCGTGCACCCGCCCGCCGGCCGCGTCGATCCCGGTGACCGTGGTGCCGGTCGCCACCACGACCCCGAGGTCGAGGCAGCGGGAGAGCAGCGCGTCGGCGAGTGTGCCGAGCCCGCCACGTGGATACCAGGCGCCGAAACGCAGCTCGGCGTAGGGGATCGCGACCAGGGCGGCCGGTGCCCGGCGCGGGTCGGCCCCGGTGTACGTGGCGTACCGGTCCAGCAGCATCCGCAGCCGGGGATCCCGCAGGTGCTGTCGGCCCAGCCCGCGCAGGGTCCGGCCGGGCGCGATCGCGGCCAGGTCCGGCAGCCGCCAGGCCAGCCGGGTCAGCGCCAGCGGCGAGTCGACGGCGGTGCGCAGCACGTCCCGCCAGGAGGCGTCCCAGACCCGTCCTGCCCGCCGCCACAGGCGCTGCCAGTCCCGGGCCGCCGGTTCGCCGAACGCGGCGCCGATCCGGGCTGCGAAGACGGCCGGGTCGGGGCAGGAGTCGAGCACGGTCGCCGGCGCGTCGGAACCGCCGTGCGCCGCCGGGAAGTGGTGTCGGACGATCGGATCGAGCGGGATCAGGTCGAGGTACTCGTCGAGTTTCGCGCCGGTCGCCTCGAACAGGTCGGCGAAGACCCGTGGCAGGGTGAGCAGGCTCGGGCCGGTGTCGAAGCGGAACGTCCCGACCTCGGTCTCCCGTTCGTACCGGCCGAGTTTGCCGCCGACCACCTCGGCACGTTCGTAGACGGTGACCTCGTGTCCGAGGGCTGCCAGCCGGGCCGCGGCGGCCAGACCACCCACTCCGGCGCCGACCACGACCACCCGCGCCACGAACCGTCCGCCTCCTCCCCGCCCCGCTGGTGTCCGCTGTCTCCGAGCGGCGGCTCAGCGCACCGGGCGTCCCCGCCAGCGCAGCCGTCCCCGCCTCCGCAGATGGTACGACCGTACGGTCAGCCAGCAGAGGAGCACGACCGACAGTGGGTGTGCCAACCCGTCCGGCCACTGCCGGCCGCCGGTCGCCCGGGCGGTGAGCAGCCGCCCGGTGACCCCGAACAGGTAGCCGGCCAGTCCGCCCAGGGCCGCCGTGGCCGACCCGGCCAGCGCCGCCCCGATCGCCAGCAGCGGCGGTACCGCGTACAGCAGCAGGAGCAGCAGGAGGACGGCGGCGGCGCCGACGGGCGGGCCGAATGCGGCCCACAGCGACTTGCCGTAGCCGTCCCGCAGCTCGGACCAGGACCGGTACATCCGGCAGTCGGCCAGCGTCGACCCGTCGGCGAGGGCGATCCGGCCGCCGGAGCGTTTGACCGCCCGGGCCAGTTCGATGTCCTCCAGGATCCGGTCCCGGACCGCCGTGTGCCCGCCGGCCCGCCGGTAGCCGGCCCGGTCCAGCACCAGGAACTGGCCGCCGGCCGCCGCCAGGCTCGGCCGGGCCGACCGTTCCATCACCCGCAGCGGCAGGAAGGTCAGCCAGAGCCACTGCAGCAGCGGTTGGACCAGTCGCTCGGCCGCCGACCCGGTGACGATCCGGGGGTACGGCGACAGCAGCGTCGCGGAGGCCGTCCGCAGGGCCGCCACCGCCGCCGCCACCGCGTGCGGGGCGAGCACCACGTCGGCGTCGACGAAGACCAGCACCGTCGCCGCCGGCCCGGCCCGGTCGGCGAGCTGCTGACACGCGTACGGCTTGCCGAGCCAGCCCGGTGGCGGCGGTGTGCCGGTCAGCAGGCGTACCCGGGGGTCGTCGCCGGCCACGGCCCGGACCACGTCGGCGGTGCCGTCGGTCGACCCGTCGTCGAGTACGACGATCTCCAGCTCGGGTACGCCCCGCTGGGCCAGGAGCGCACGCAGGCACGGGGTGACCCGGTCCACCTCGTCACGCAGCGGCAGCAGTACCGCGACGGGTTCCCGGACCGTCGCCCGGTCGGGGGGCCGGCGGAGTCGGCGGGCGGCGTTGTGACCGGCGTGTGCGGTGAGCCCGCCGACGAGACCGGCGACGGTCCAGGCGAGCACGGTGAGCAGGGTGTCCATCCGGTTCATCCGGTCGGGGTGCCGCTGCCGGCGGTGGTCGGGGCGCCGCCGGGGCCGGGCAGGACGCGGCGGTGGCGACGGGCCAGGGTCACCGCGAGCGGGCCGGCGACGACCGCCATGGCCAGGGCACCCCAGCCGGCCGAGGCGGGCAGGCCGAGGAAGACCGCGTGGGCGAGGAGGCTGGCGAGGTACGTCCAGAGGTAGAGGGCGTACATCGGTGGGTCCGTGTCGTCCGCCACCCGGGCGGCCCGGCCGGCGACCGGGCCCAGCAGTGCCATCAGCAGGGTGGCGAAGAGCAGCCAGCCCAGGTAGTTGCTGACCGGCACCGTCGGTATCCCCGGTAGCGACGGGTCCGGGTCCCGCCAGCTCCAGTAGCCCTCGGCGACCATCTGCGGGTCGAGGAAGACGTCCCAGCCGGCGAGTCCGACGGCGGCCAGCCCGACCCGGCCCGGTCCCGGGCGGCTCAACCGGACCGCGGCGAGCCAGGCGGGCCAGGCCATCCAGGTCCAGGCGAGCGGGATGACCAGGGGCACCCCGGCCAGTTTCGGGCCCAGTTCGCCGGAGTAGTGGTAACCGCCGAACGGCACCCCGGTGGTCACGCCGAGCAGTTCGACCCCCAGGCCCCCGCCGGTGGTGACGAGCACCAGCGCCGCCGCCGTACGCGGACCGCGGCTGAGCAGGGCGTGGCTCACCGACAGCAGGTAGCCGAGGACAACCGTGGCCACGGTCAGCCGGGCCCGGGCGGTGCCCCCGGTCAACGGGTAGCAGATCTGGGCCAGCACCAGTACGCCGAGGAGGAACCAGGGCAGTCGGCGGGCCAGCGACCCGGCCGGGTGACCGTCCGGCGGGACCACCGATCCCGGCCCACGCCTCATGGTTGTGGAGACGGCGCCAGCGGCAGGGTCCGGCCGAGTACGGCGAAGGCCCGCTCGTCACCGGGGAAGTGGAAGTCCCGCAGTACGTCCACGAAGCCGAACCGTCGGTACAGCCGCCAGGCCCGGGAGGTCCGCTCGTCGGCCTCCGGGGTGGAGAGCAGGGTGGTGCCGCCGGGCGCCATGCCGAGCAGGGCACGCAGCTGCCGGGCGCCGAGCCCGTGCCCCTGGGCGACCGGGCGGACGTGCAGTTCGACGACCTCGAAGCAGTCGGCGAACCAGGTCTTCCGGGCGTCGTCGGTCAGCGCACGGTGCACCTGGTCGTGCCACCACTGCCCGGGGGCGGAGAGGTATCCGTAGCCGAAGCCGACCAGGTGCCCGTCGGTACTGACGGTGGCGACCGCCCGGAAGCCGGGGCGACGTACGTGGGTCGCGATGTAGCCACGCCGCGACTCCAGGAGCTCCGGCCGGTAACCCATCGCCTCGCCGTAGACCGCCACCACGTCGTCGAGCCGTCGGGCGAGATCGTCCGGCTGCCACGGCACCAACCTCATGCTCGTCCGCTCCTCACTCCCGGCCAGGGTCGGGGCTCCTGGTCGTCGTCGGTCGTGACCCGGTCGAGCACCGCCGGGTCACCAGCGAGATCACACACCTCGAACCGGGCGAACAGTTCCTCGGCGTACCACCGTTGGATCGGGGTACGCATGATCGCCGCCCGGTGCTCGGGGTGACGGTACGCGAAGTCGGTCAGGTGCGCGGCGTCACGCCAGATGCTGACCGTGCCCTGCCAGCCGAGCGGTGCCTCGCCGATGCCGAACCGGGCCAGCAGGCCGGGTGTCTCCCGCAGCGCGGCGGCGACCGGGGGTACGGCCCGCCAGAAGGCGACGGCCCGGTGGGGGCGTAACCGGGCCCGGGTGAGGGCGAGCAGCGGCCGGTCGGACCCGGTGGGCGCGGCGGGCGGGGGAAGGGTGCCGAACGGTTCGGTACCGGCCCAGCGTCCCCGACTGGCGAGTGGGCGCAGGTCGAGCCGGGCGCCGGCGTGGGCGAGCCGGCCCCAGGCCCGGCCCACCGGTGTGGTGTCGAATCCGGCGGCCCGGGCCGGGTCGGCCCAGACGACCAGGGCGGCCCACCGGGTCGGGTCGGCGTCGGTCGGCCCGAAGCCGTCACCGTCGCCGGTGCCGAGCAGCTTGCCGAACCGTACGCCGGGGGTGGCCCGCAGTCGGTGCCGGTCGACCGCCATCCGGGCCAGGGCCCGGGGCAGCGATCGCCGGGGTACGCGCCAGACGTGCAGGGTGACCAGCCGGGCGGGCCCGGTCCCGGGGTACGCCGGACCGGCTCCTGGGCCGGGCCGGGTCATGCCACCTCGGCGGCGCTGCCAGCGGTGATCCGGAGCAGTTCGGCGTAGGTGGTGGGGAAGACGGCCTGGGGGACCCCGCCGGCGGCCCAGACCTCGGGGTGGTCGGCGAGTGCCGTGTCGACCAGGGTCCGGACCGGTTTCGGGTGCCCGAGCGGTGCGACGCCGCCGATCGGCTGGCCGGTGTGCTCCCGGACGAACTCCGGGGTGGCCCGCTTGAGCTTCCCCACCCCGAGCATCGCGGCGACCCGGGTGGTGTCCACCCGGTGCGCTCCAGAGGTGAGGACCAGCAGCGGTTCGCCGTCCGCGTCGAAGATCAGCGAGTTGGCGATCTGGCCCACCTCGATCCCGAGCGCGGCGGCCGCCGCGGCCGCGGTGTGTACCGCCTCGGACAGGACGCGGATCCGGCTCTCCGCGCCGGAGCCGTCCCGGGCGCCCGCGTTGTCGAGCGCGTCCTGCACCGTCTGCACGTTGGGATGTGACTGCATGGGCATCATCTTGCCCGGAACCCGGCGGGTGTCCCCAGTCGAATTGCCGTCATCCGGCCCGGGGCGGATGACGGTGCCGCCCGCCGGCGGCCGGGGTACGGCCTGCCGGCGGGAGACAGTTCAGCGGGGCCCGTTCCAGTCGACGAGTTGGACGATGACGCCGTTGGGGTCGCGGACCTGGAAGGCGCGTTCGCCCCACTCCTCGGTGGTCAGCGGCATGGTGATGGTCACCCCTTCGGCCTGCAGCCGGGCCAGTTCCCCCTCCAGGTCGTCGACGACGAAGGCGAGGATCAGCCCCCGGGCGTGGTCGTCGCGCTGGTCCGCCGGCAACGTCGCCAGGCCCCGACGCAGGAAGACGACGTTCATGCCGGCGTCGTCGCGGGTCAGCGAGGCGAAGCCGTCGGCGGCCATCTCCTGGCGGAAGCCGAAGTGGGTGGTGAGGAAGTCGCTGGAGGCGGCGACGTCGTCGACGTTCAGCGAGACGGCGGATGAGGTGATCTTCACACGTGCTCCTCGATGTTCCTCGGGGCGGGACGAAACTCCGTTCATTGTACACCGTACAGCGTATAGAGTTTTGCCCCGCCGGCCCCTGGTGCCTGCGGGCCGTCCCCGGTCGCGGTACGCCACGGCGTGGCGCATGCGACAAATGCCGCAGCTGGTCCACTGTGAGGAGATGATCGATTGCGGTTCGGCCCACGGGGTGGCGACGCCGGCGCGGCTGTCGACGTCGGCGCCGCTGACGAAGGTCGTACGGCAGAGATGACCTTCGGGCGGAGTCAGGGAACCTCGTCGTGGCTACCTTGGGGCGCCATGACGATCATGCGACGGATCCTGGTGGCGGTACTGGCGCTGGTGGCGGGGGGAGTCGTGGTGGCCCTGCTCGCCCCGGGGGGCCTCGGTGACCCACGGTTGCGGGTGGTGACCGACGGGCCGTCCGCCGAGGCGTACCGGGCGGTGGTCGGTGGGGCCGGACGCCTGCCGGACTGGCTGCACGCCCCCGGCGAGCACGTCGCCCTCGCCGGGGTGTTGACCATCGCCGGTCTGCTGGCCTGGACGGGGTGGACCGGGTGGCGACGTCGCAGCCCGGCGGCGGCCGGTGCCGTCCTGGTCGTGCTGGGCGCGGTGTCGGCGTACCTGACCAGCGAGGCGGTGAAGTTGGTGGTCGACCAGGAACGGCCCTGTCGGGCGTTCGGGGACGTGGTCACCTGGGTGCCGTGCCCGCCGCCCGGTGACTGGTCCTTCCCGAGCAACCACTCGACGGTGGTCGGGGCACTGGCCGCCGGACTGGTCGTCCTGGCCCCGCGACTCGGCTTCGTCGCCGTACCGGTGGCCGGCGTGGTGGCGGCGATGCGGGTGGTGGCCGGGGTGCACTATCCGCACGACGTACTGGCCGGGCTCCTGCTCGGCGCGACCACCACCATCGCGCTGCTGGTGACGTTGACCCCGGTCGCCGAACGGCTGACGGCACGGTGGTACGCGGGTCGGTTGCGACCGGCCCGACCGCGGCGGTGACCGGACCGCCGGTCGGGACCGCGCCCGGAGGGTGACCGGACGGACGGGTCGGCCGCCCCGGCGGTCGGCGGGAGCCGTGGGTCGGTCAGCGGGGGGCGGCGACCACGTCGGGGGCCGGTGCGGGGGTGCCGGGCGCGGCCGGTGGCGCGCTGGTCCGGGCGGTCTCGGCGAGCGCGACGCCGGCCAGCACCAGCAGGCCGCCGGCGAGCTGGGCGGCGTTGAGCGCCTCGCCGACCCCGAGCACGGTCCAGGCGACCGCGGCGGCGATCACCGGTTCGACCATGCCGAGGATCCCGACACTGGTCGCGGGGAGGTGCCGTAGCGCGCCGGCGACCAGCAGGTACGGCACGATCGAGCCGAGCAGGACGACGTACCCGCAGAGCAGCGCGACCGGTACGCCGGCGTCGGTCGTCGCGCCCAGCGGCTCCCAGCCGCCGGTCCCGTCGGTGACCACCCGGACCAGCAGCCCGGCCACGGCGGAGGTGCCGAACGCCCAGGTGGTCAGCGACAGGGTGTCCCGTTCCTGGACGCCGCGGGCGCCGAGCACGTAGTAGCCGGCCAGCAGGACGGCGGCGCCAAGCCCGGCGAGTACCCCGAGCGTGTCCAGTTTGAGTTCCCCCCAGACCTCGGCCACGCAGGCCAGTCCGACGAGGCTCAGCGCCAGCCCGGCCCAGAGCCGGGACCGGACCTGCTGGCGCTGGCCGAACCGGGCCCAGAGGGCGACGAGCAGTGGGGCGGTGTACTCGAACAGCAGCGCGATCCCGACCGGCATCCGGGAGATCGCGACGAAGTAGAGCATCGGGACGAGGAAGAACCCGGCCAGGCCGTACCCGATCAGCAGGGGGAGCTGTCCGGCGGTGACCCGGAGCCGGCGGATGCCGGGCCGCAGGAGCAGGCTCAGCGCGAGCAGGCCGACGAACGCGCCCGCGGCGCGGAGCAGGGTGAGCTGTGGTGCCTCGACGCCGGCCTGCAGTACCAGTTTCGAGACGGTGCCGTTGACCGCGAAGAGGACACCTGACGAGAGCACCATCAGTACGCCGAGCGCCGGCTTCCGTGTTGTCGCCACCGGATGAGGCTACCCGGTGAGATGTCAGGAGCTAAGTGAGTATCGGCCATTACGCCGAGCGGGCGGCGCGGCCCCGGACCCATCGACGGCATTGACTGTATTGAAACGATTCGATACGTTGCCTGGATGCTGGGAAAGCCTTTTCCCCCGTGCTCGGTCAACTCGTCGGGCGGTTTTCCCGGCCACCGTTCCCAGCCTCAGCCTCAGCCTCAGGAGGACCGATGACACCCATCACCAGCAGGATCCCGCCCGACGCCGGAACCCGACGCCGGGGCTGGCGTGGCGCCCTCGTCGTGGTCGTCGCGGCGCTGCTGGCCGGTACGGCGGTCGGCGTGGCGCCTGCCGCCGCGGCCACCATCGACACCGGCGCCTGGTACGTGTTCGTCTCGCGACACAGCGGCAAGGCGCTCGACGTCTACAACTTCGCCACCAACGACGGGGCACCGATCGTGCAGTGGGCCCGCAACGACGGTAACCAGCAGCAGTGGCAGTTCGTCAACGCGGGCAACGGCTACTACAAGATCAGATCCCGGCACAGCGGCAAGGTCCTGGAGCTGCCGAACGCCTCCGACGGCACCCAACTGGTGCAGAACGCCGACAACGGCTCGAACCGCCAGCACTTCGGGGTCGCCGACTCCGAAGGCGGGTACGTGCGCTTCGTCAACCGGCACAGCGGCAAGGCGCTGGACGTCTGGGAGTGGTCCACCGCCGACGGCGGCATCGTCGCCCAGTACCAGGACCTGGGCGGCTACAACCAGCAGTGGCAGCTGGTCCGGGTCGGCTCGGGCGCCGGCGGTGGTGGCGGCAGTGCCGACTGCGGCAGTGGCTCGTTCCACGCCGAGGCGGTACTGAACGGCGGCACCTGGACCGCCCGCAACGGTGGCAGCACGGTCTACACCGGCAGTGACATGCGTTCCGCCATGCAGGCCGCGGTGAACAGCCTGTCGTCGGGGCGTACCTCGAAGCAGCGGGTGGTGGTCCGGGGTTCGGGTTCGGTGAGCGCGAACTCCCGGCTGTCGCTGCCCAGCTACACGATCCTGGACGTCTGCGGCACGATCAACGTGACCGGTTCCGGATCCGGGGACCAGGCCCCGGTGTACGCCCGTGGCGCCACCGACATCGAGGTGCAGCACCTCACCCTGACCGGGTCGCCGCTGTACGGCATCTTCATGCGCAACGTGAACAACCTGACGCTCGGCCAGATCGACATGCGGCTCTCCGCCGGGCTCGGCGTCCGGATCGACAACCACGGCGGGGACCGGGCGGTGAAGGTCCGCAACATCCGGATCGACAACGTGTACGTCCAGGGCACCCGCAGCCAGGGCGTGGAGACGTACGGGGTGGACGGGTTGACCGTCGGCACCGTGACGGCCCGCAATGTCGGCGAGTCCGGACTGCTGCTCAACGACACCATCAACGCCACCATCGGTACGGTCGACGCCGACAACGCCGGCGCCGGCACCGGGTACGCGGCGTTCCGGATGGCCAACCGCAACGGTCGGGTGGGCAGTGGCTACCCGACGAACATCCGGGTCGGCACGGTGATCGCCCGGGGTGGTGGGCGCGGGATCTTCTGTGTGTCGGAGAGCGGCGGCGCGGTGATCGACCGGGTGACCATCTCGAACACCGGAAACAACTCGATCCTGATCGAGAACTGCTACAACGTCACCGTTGCCGGGCAGTCGGGGACGGTGACCGGCGGCGGTGAGGTCCGGATCGCGGCCCGGTCGGAGTTCCCGATCTCCTCCGGCATCACCCTGCAGAACCTGACGGTGAGCAACACCAACATCACCCAGAACCCCTGCGGCGGTGCCAACAACGTGATCCGCAACGTCACCCGGAACAACTCCACGCTGAACTGGTGCTGACCTTGGCCTGGTGCGGTCCGACCGCCCCGGTTACTTGCGTTCTTGTCGGTGTCGGGGTGTACTCTCTCCAGTAGTTAGAACGAGTGTTCGATTGGGTGAGAGTCGATGCCACTCACCTCGATGGCAAACGCCTCGACGCGGGTCACTCTCCCCGGACCGGACGCTCGGGCAGACGCCGGGGGCGGCGTTCGCGGCGTGACCCCCGGAGTGCGGTTTTCGCGGACCGCACGGGCTTCGGAGCCGCGATTCCGGAGCCCTCAGGCGGATCACCGTCCGCCGCCCACGACCCCCGGGCGGCGTGCGGTCGAACCGCCGGGTCGGCCGGCCGGGTGTGGTGTGGGGAAGCGTCCACATCCGGCCGGCGACACTCGTCGCGCCTTCCCCCACGCGGCGGGTCGTCCGGCTCGAGAGCGTCACCGCCGATCTCCGGTGGTGGCGTGGTGAATGGGTGACGCGGAGGAGACAGTCCCATGCCGACCAGCCAGGCTCAGGCGCCGACGGTGCCGTCGCACGTGCTGCCGCACCGCACCCCGGCCCAACTACTGAAGATCGCCCGAATGGGGCTGGCGGAAGCCGCCGAGACCAGACCCGACGGCCTGCGGTACGCGGCGGCGCACCTGGCCGCCCTGCGTGCCGCCGCGGCGCTGCTCGCCGCCCGGGCCCGGCCCGCGCCGACCCGCCGTAACCGGGTCACCAGTGTCTGGGCCCTGTTGGTGGTGGTCGCCCCCGAGCTGGGGGAGTGGGCCAACTACTTCGCCACCGGCGCGACCAAGCGGGCCGCCGCCGAGGCCGGCATCCCGCGGGTGGTGAGCGCCCGGGAGGCCGACGACCTGCTCCGCGCCGCCGAGCAGTTCGTCGCGGTGGTCGAGGTGGCGCTCGGCCTGGCCAATCAGCCCGTGCTCGACGGCATCGCCGCCTGAGTCGGGTCCGGGCGCCCAGGCGCGTCCGGGTGTGGTCGGGGCGGACCAGAGACGGACCGGCGGCGATGCCGTCGACCGGAGACAGGCAGCACCTGGTACAGGGCAGCTCCGGAGGCGGCCAGCACCTACCGGGAGCAGGGGAATGCCGGGGACAGGGCGGCACCGGGGACAGGCGACACGGGGGGCGGGGCACTATGGCGGGGCGGATGGTGCTCGGGTCCACTGCCCTGGCCGGGCTGGTCCGACCGGCGTCCGGTACGGCGTCGACCGACCCGCACCGGACGCTACCGGTGCTGCCGGAACTGGCCGGGCTGCTGCCGCAGCGCGGGCTGCGACGCGGTAGCACCGTCGTGGTCGGGGCCACTCAGTCCGGGCCCAGCGGCAGCACCTCGCTGATGTTGGCGCTACTCGTCGAGGCATCCCGGGCCGGATCGTGGTGTGCCGTGGTGGGGGTGCCCACGCTCGGCGCGGCCGCCGCCGCCGAACTCGGCATCGCACTGGACCGGCTCGCTCTCGTACCCCATCCCGGCCCGGAGTGGGCGACCGTGGTCGCCGCCCTGATCGACGGGGTCGACGTGGTGGTCGCCGCGGTTCCCGGCACCGTCTCCGCCTCGGTCGCCGACCGGCTGGCCGCTCGGGCCCGCCAGCGGGGCAGTGTGTTCGTACCGTACGGCCGCTGGACCGGGGCCGACCTCACCCTCCAGGTGCTGCGCGGCCGGTGGGAGGGCCTGGGGCAGGGGCACGGACGGCTGCGACGGCGGGAGGTGACCATCTCCGCCCGGGGTCGGGGGACGGCAGCCCGGCCGAAGGAGATCCGGGTCTGGATGCCCGGCGACCGGAAGACCCGGACGGCGGCGTCGCCCCCGGTCGCGGCCTCGACCACGGTGGCGCCCACCGGACGTCAGACCCCGCCCACCGGACGTCAGACCCCGCTTGCCGTCGTCCGGACCCGGTGACTCCGGGCACCCCGGTCGGAGTGCCGCCGGGTCCCCACACAAACCGCCGTGTTCCGTCCGCCGGGATCCCGACGGACGGAACACGGCGGAGTGGCCGTGCAGGGATGATGACTCAGCTGGTCGGCAGGCCTTCCAGGCCCTTCAGCATGTCGGCGAAGTCGGCGGTCTCCGACTCGGCCGGGGTCTCGATGTTCACCGGCTTGCCGTAGTCGGTGTAGTCGATCTTCATGTCGCTCATCGTGCCCATCACCATGTGCGCCCGGCGCGGCAGGTACTGCTCGTCGACCCAGAGGTCGATCTTGACCTCCTTGACGCCGTTCTTGGTCAGCTCCTGCTCGACCGTCTTGCGCGCGTCCGCGTCCATCTGTCCCAGGTAGGTCGCCACCGGGGTGGTCACGGTGTAGTGGACCGTGCGTACCCCGTTCAGCGTCTCCTCGCCGACGACGGTGGTCCCCTCGGTCGCGAGCAGCGTCTTGACCTGCTTGGTCGGGTCGATGTCCTCGAGCTGCTTGGCGAAGTCCATGCCAGCCTGGGCTCCGGCGGCGCCCAGGTCCATCTTGAACCAGCGCTTCCCGCCCATGGTCGAGCGCTCCGCCTCGGGCACCTCGACGTAGATGACGGTGCCGATCATCCGCATGGTCATCGCGCCCTCCGGCGCGTCCATCGTCATCTCGGCCTTGACCGGGTCACGCAGGTCCAGGACCCCCCGCATGTTGATCTTTTCGCCCGCGGCCGTGCCCTCCACGGTCATGGTCACGGAATTGGCTTTGTCGGTGGTGTCGACGATCTTCTGCAACGAACCCTTGAGGTCGCTGGCGAGCTGCTCGAGCACGCTCGGCTTCGACCCGTCCGACGGACCCGCGTTCGAACCGCAGGCGGTCATCGTGAGTGCCGTGAGTGCGGAGACCGACAGGACCGCGGCGCTCTTCCAACGTGACAAGTGACAGCCTTCCCCCGAGAGATGGATGGGGAACTCCCCCCATAGACGGGTGACACGCTATCCCAACCGGTCAACCCGGGACGGTGGACCCCAGCTGGGACGGGGGCGGCCCGGACGACCGGACGGCGGCCACCCCGGGCCAGTGAACCTTTTCAACCTGAACCGCGCGGCGCATGCATCCCGACTTCCACCTGCGCCACGACGGACCGCAAGGGGAGGTTGAAAAAGGTTCAGTGTGGACGTGCGCCGTCCCCGCTTTGCCGCGCGCCGTCCCACCAGGGAGAACCCGCACTCTCACCAGGGAGAATCCGTACCGAGGTAGGCCGGTTGGGGCAGCGGCTGGTCGAGCAGGAACGCGCGGACGAGCGCGTGGTACAACCGGGGCCGGTCGGTGGGGATGGTGTGTCCCGCATCCCCGACACCGACCAGGGTGGCGTTCGGCAGCACGTTCCGGTACTCGCGGGTGATCGGCCAGGCGAGGTAGTCGCACTCGCCGCGCAGCACCAGTACCGGCGCGGTGGCCTGGCGAAGCGTCGGTCTCGGATCAGGTGCCCGTTCGGCGTCGAACGCGGTCGCGGCGTTGGCCCAGAAACCGAACCCGCGAGGCTCGTCCGGAGCTCTCACGGGTCGGACCGCGCATCCGGGTCGCATGTCGAGGTCACCGACGAGCGACTCGAACACGCCGTCCAGCTGTTCGTCGGGAAGCAGGGTACGAGCGACCCGCGGACCGGCCACCGACATCAGCACGTGGGCGAGCAGAAGCTGCGGGTGGCGGGAGACCGCGGACCGCTGGTCGTGGCGACCGGCGTCGGTGAACCGCTCGGTCTCGGAGACCGCCGGTGCCCACAGTTCGCCGGGCGAGGAGACGACCGCACGGTCGACCCGGTCGGGATGTGCGGCGAGGTAGTGGGCGATGAGCGTACCGCCCCACGAGGCACCGACCAGGACGAGCCGGTCCGCCCCGACCGTCCGCCGGATCGCCTCCAGGTCGGCGACGTGCCGGGCCACCGTGTACTCCCCGGCGTCGGCCAGGCGTCCGGACAGGCCGGAGCCGACCTGGTGGTAGTCGTACACGGGGAAACCGGCGGCGGTGAGCTCGGCCGCGAGCGCGTCCTGAGGCCCGCCGGGGGCGCCCGGACCACCGTGTACGAGGACAACCGGCGTGGGGCGGATCTCACCCCGGGCCGGGAAGTGCAGGTAGGCGATGCGCGAGCCGGTGGACAGTTCCCAGTACCGGACATCGTCGGTCTGGATGACGGGGGTGCTGGGCGGTGCCGGTGCGAAAAGGAACGCGCCGAACAGGACCGTCACGCCGGCCAGGGTGACCGTCGTGACCGCTCCGGTCAGCCAGGTACGGCTACGGCCCCGGGCGGTGATCCAGCGGCCGGCGAGCCGGACGAGCCCGCCGGTGCAGACGAGTGTGGCCAGCCCGGCCCCGACCACGGCCGCGCCCCGGCTGCCGGTGACCGCCGCGACCGCGAGCAGCGTGGCGATCGCAACCGGCACACCAGCCAGGGCCGCGACCACGACGCCGGACCAGGCGACCACCCGCTGCGGCAGGGAGGGACGCTTCGGCTCACCCATCGCTGACGACCTTGCTGCCGGTCACCCGGTCCAGCAGACGTCGCCGGTCGCCCCACAGCAGCGGAATCCAGTCCAGCCAGGCGAGTGGCCCGAGGAGGAAGCTGAGCCGGCGTAGCAGCGCCGTCCCGGTGGAGATCCGCAGGCCGTCCTCGGTGACGACCCGCAGCCGCAGCATCCGCTTGCCCGGGGTGGTGCCGGCCCGGCTCTCGAGGATTCCCAGACCGAGGATCGACCAGAGCAGTGCGGCCGGTACACCGATCGCCCGGAACAGCCCGGCGCCCGGGTACGCCTCGGCGCCGCAGTCCAGCGGGGTGACCGTCGCACAGAAGCCGCCGATCTCGAGGTACGGCGTGGGTGGGAAGGTCGCGGCGAACCCACCGCCCGCGGTCGACGCGCGAACGACGTCGAGAACGAACAGTGCGATCGTCACCCCGATGAGCGGCAGATTGTCGACGGCCGCGGCCGCGAACCGCCGCCCCGGAAGGGCGAGGGGCCGGGTCCGTTCCCCGGCGAACGACTTCGCCGCGGACTCTGGACTGCCCAGCCGGTCCAACGCCGCCGCCAGTTCGTCGGCCTCGGCGGCGTCGGTCAGGTGCCCGACGAGTTCGGCCCGGCGTTGCCGGCGTTCGTCGGGCGGTGCGACCAGGTGTCGGGCGAACTCGTCGGCGAACTCGTCGATCCGTTGTTGTTCGGTCATTGCTTCACACCCTGTCCAGCGCGTCCAACAGGCTGCGCATGCCGTCGACCAGCCCGGTCCACTCGGCGCGCAGCATGGCGAGGTGGGCCTGGCCGGCCGGCGTGATGTCGTAGTACTTCCGGGGTCGGGTCCGACCCTCGACCTCCCACGTGGCCGTGATCTGACCGGCGTCCTCGAGCCGGTGCAGCAGCGGGTAGAGCGTGCCCTCCTTGACCTCCAGCACCCCGGTGCCGGTCTGCTCGAGCAGCTTGAGCAGCTCGTAGCCGTACCGGCGGCTGGAGGTCAGCACGGAGAGGACGGCGAGTTCGGCGGT
Organism: Plantactinospora sp. B5E13; assembly: GCF_039871775.1. Lineage (NCBI taxonomy): Bacteria > Bacillati > Actinomycetota > Actinomycetes > Micromonosporales > Micromonosporaceae > Plantactinospora > Plantactinospora sp. B5E13. Next base: position 23,778 of record NZ_JBDPLT010000036.1, on the reverse strand, counting down.
GCCGCGGGCCAGTTCGCGACGCAGCCGGGCGAGGGCGGTCGGCCCGGTGGTGTCCCCGGTGTCGTCCGGTTGGTCGGCGGAAATCCCCGCTCGTCTCGCCACCCTAGCATCGTACGACCAGATACCTTGCGCGACAAGGTATCTGGTCACCACGGGAATCGACGGGTCCGGAACCCGAGACGACGTGAGTCGAACACGTGTTCTAGGATCGGCGGTATAGCTGCTGGTCAGGGAGGTGTGGGTGAGTCAGGCACCGGTGCGCACCATGCTGCTCTGGTGCCCGGACTGGCCGGTGGTCGCGGCCGACATCGTCGACGGGATCTCCGCTGCCACCCCGGTCGCGGTGCTGCACGCCAACCGGGTCGTCGCCTGCTCCGAGGCGGCCCGGGCCGACGGCGTACGCCGGGGGCTGCGCAAACGCGAGGCACAGAGCCGCTGCCCCCGGCTGACCGTGCTGGACCACGACCCCGGACGGGACGCGCGCGCCTTCGAGCCGGTGGTCGCCGCCGTCGAGGAGGTCGTCGCCGGGGTCGAGCTGATCCGGCCCGGCGTCTGCGCGGTCGCCGCCCGCGGTCCGACCCGCTACTTCGGTGGCGAGGAGCAGGCCGCCGAACGGATCGTCGAACACGTCGCCCAGAGCTGTGCGGTGGAGAGCCAGCTCGGCATCGCCGACGGGGTCTTCGCCGCCGGGCTGGCGGCCCGCTCCGGCCGGATCGTCCCACCCGGCGACACCCCCGGATTCCTCGCCGGGCAGCCGGTCGAGGCGCTGGGCCGGCCGACCCTGGTCGACCTGCTGCGCCGACTCGGACTGCGTACCCTCGGTGACTTCGCGGCGTTGCCGGCCGGGGACGTACTGGCCCGGTTCGGCTTCGACGGGGCGCTGGCCCACCGGCTGGCCGGCGGCCGGGACCACCGGGCGCTCGCGGTTCGGCGCCCGCCACCCGACCTGGCGGTGACCGAGACGTACGACGACGACCCGCTCGACCGGGTCGACGCCGCCGCGTTCGCCGCCCGGGCCCTCGCCGAGCGGCTGCACGACAGACTCGCCGGACACGGCCTGGCCTGCACCCGGCTCGGCATCGAGGCGGTCACCGCACACGGCCAGGAACTGCACCGGGTCTGGCGGCACGACGGGCTGCTGACCGCGTCGGCGATCGCCGACCGGGTCCGCTGGCAGCTCGACGGCTGGCTCTCCGGGACCAGCCGGCGTCCCGGCGCCGCCCGCCCCGGCCCGGCCCGGCCGACCGCCGGCATCATCCGGCTGCGGCTGGTCCCCGACGGGGTGCTTGCCCACCTCGGCCTGCAACCGGGCCTCTGGGGCGAGACCGGGGAGGAACGCGAGCGGGCACACCGGGCACTGAACCGGGTGCAGGGTCTGCTCGGCCCCGAGGCGGTGGGCACCGTGGTGCTCGGCGGCGGTCGCTCCCCGGCCGAACAGACCCGGTTCGTGCCGTGGGGCGACGAACGGGTCCCCGCCCGGCCGGCGGCCCCGCCCTGGCCGGGGCGGCTGCCGGCGCCGGCGCCCGCCGTCGTCCTGCCCGAGCCGATGCCGGCGACCGTGCTCGACGCCACCGGCGAACCGGTCCGGGTGACCGCCCGGCTCGAGGTCAGCGCCCCGCCGGCCCAGCTGGAGATCGGTATCCCGGCCGCCGGTCCGCGGACCGGCGGTGCGGCCACCGCCGGCCGGGCCGGCGAGATCGTCGGCTGGGCCGGCCCGTGGCCGGTCGACGAACGCTGGTGGGCCCCGGCCGAGGCCAGCCGGCGGGCCCGGTTCCAGGTCAGCCTCGCCGACGGTACGGCGCTGCTGCTCGCCCTCGCCGGTGGCCGCTGGTGGGTGGAGGCGATCTATGACTAGTCAGCGCGGCCGGGGGAGCCGATGAGCGAGCGTCAGCGAGCGATGTGGCGGTTCAGTGCGGTGGAGCCTCGTCGGGTCGCCGAGCGCAGCGAGGCGGGCCGATGAGCTTCCACAACCCGGACATGCCCTGGTCGGAGCTGGAACGGGCGCTCTCCGGCCGACCCGCCGGACGCGGCGGACACCTGCGGGTGGTCGACCCGCTCGCGGTCGACGCCGACGGCGGCGACTCGCCGGCCTGGACCCGGCGGCGACCCGGGTACGTCCCACCGGAGCCCACCGCACCGGTCGAGGGCGCGGTGCCGTACGCCGAACTGCACGCGCACACCAACTTCAGCTTCCTCGACGGGGCCAGCCACCCGGAGGAACTGGCCGAGGAGGCGACCCGGCTCGGGCTGACCGCGCTGGCGGTGACCGACCACGACGGCTTCTACGGTGTGGTCCGGTTCGCCGAGGCGGCCCGGGCACTGCGGCTGCCCACCATCTTCGGCGCCGAACTCTCCCTCGGGCTGCCCGGACCGCAGAACGGGGAACCGGACCCGCTCGGCCGCCACCTGCTCGTCCTCGCCCACGGCCCCGAGGGGTACGCCCGACTCGGCCGGACCATCGCCCGGGCCCAACTGCGCGGCGGGGAGAAGGGCCGACCGGTCTACGGGGAACTGGAGGAGATCGCCGGGGAACTGCGCGACCACGTACTCGTGCTCACCGGATGCCGGAAGGGTCACGTACCGGCGGCGCTGCTCACCGAGAGGGTCGAGGCGGCGGCCCGCGAGTTGGACCGGCTCACCGCGCTGTTCGGCGCGGAGACGGTGGCGGTGGAGCTGACCGACCACGGCGACCCGCACGACGGCGACCGCAACGACGCCCTCGCCGAACTCGCCGCCGTGGCCGGGCTACCGACCGTGGCGACCAACAACGTGCACTACGCCACCCCGGCCCGCCGCCGGCTGGCCACCGCGCTCGCCGCGGTCCGCGCCCGGCGCAGCCTGGACGAGATCGACGGCTGGCTGCCCGCCGCCGGCACCGCGCACCTGCGCAGCGGGGCCGAGATGGCGGCCCGGTTCGCCGCCTACCCCGGGGCGGTGGCCCGGGCCGCCGAGTTCGGCGCCGAGCTGGCCTTCGACCTCAACCTGGTCGCCCCCCGGCTGCCCGACTACCCGGTGCCGCCCGGACACACCGAGATGAGTTGGCTGCGCAAGCTGACCATGGACGGCGCCCTGGAACGGTACGGGCCGCCCGAGGCACACCCGGACGCGTACCGGCAGCTCGAACACGAGCTGAACATGATCGAGACGCTCGGCTTCCCCGGCTACTTCCTGGTGGTCTACGACCTCGTCAGGTTCTGCCGGGACAGCGACATCTACTGCCAGGGCCGGGGCTCGGCGGCGAACTCGGCGGTCTGTTACGCGCTGCGGATCACCAACGTGGACGCCGTCCGGCACCATCTGCTCTTCGAACGGTTCCTCGCCCCGGAACGGGACGGGCCGCCGGACATCGACGTCGACATCGAGTCCGACCGCCGGGAGGAGGTGATCCAGCACGTCTACGCCAGGTACGGCCGGGAGCACACCGCCCAGGTCGCCAACGTCATCTCGTACCGGCCCCGGTCGGCGGTGCGGGACGTCGCCAAGGCGTTCGGCTTCTCGCCCGGGCAGCAGGACGCCTGGAGCAAACAGATCGACCGCTGGGGCCCGGTCGCGACGGTTGACGTCCAGGACATCCCGGAGCACGTCGTCGCGTACGCCAACGAACTGCAGACCTTCCCCCGACACCTGGGCATCCACTCCGGCGGGATGGTGATCTGTGACCGGCCGGTGATCGAGGTCTGCCCGGTGGAGTGGGGGCGGATGCCGGGCCGCACCGTCCTGCAGTGGGACAAGGACGACTGCGCCAGCGTCGGACTGGTCAAGTTCGACCTGCTCGGCCTCGGCATGCTGTCGGCGCTGCACTACGCGTACGACATGATCGGCTCCTCCCTCGACCTGGGCGAGATGTCGCTGGACGACCCCGAGGTCTACGAGATGCTCTGCCGGGCCGACTCGGTCGGGGTGTTCCAGGTGGAGAGCCGGGCCCAGATGGCGACCCTGCCCCGACTCAAACCCCGGGAGTTCTACGACCTGGTGGTCGAGGTGGCGCTGATCCGACCCGGCCCGATCCAGGGCGGCTCGGTGCACCCGTACATCCGGCGCCGCAACGGGCAGGAGCCGGTGACGTACCCACATCCGCTGATGCGCAACGCCCTGGAGAAGACCCTCGGGGTGCCGCTGTTCCAGGAACAGCTGATGCAGCTCGCGATCGACCTGGCCGGCTTCGACGCCGGTGGCGCCGACGAGCTGCGCCGGGCGATGGGCTCGAAACGCTCCGCCGAGCGGATGGCCGCGATCCGGGACCGGCTCTACGCCGGGATGGCCGAACGCGGCATCGTCGGCGAGGTCGCCGACGACGTCTACCTCAAGCTCTCCGCCTTCGCCAGCTACGGCTTCCCGGAGAGTCACGCGATGAGCTTCGCCTACCTGGTGTACGCCAGCTCCTGGCTGAAGCGCTACCACCCGGCGGCGTTCCTGGCCGCCCTGCTGGGCGCCCAGCCGATGGGGTTCTACTCACCGCAGACCCTGGTCGACGACGCCCGCCGGCACGGTGTCGAGGTACGCCGTCCGGACGTCAACGCCAGCGACGCCAGGGCCAAGCTGGAATCCACCCCGCAGACCCGGTGGGGCAGCGCGCCGGGTGAACCACCACACCGGTGGGGGCTGGGCGGGCCGGCCGTCCGGCTCGGACTGTCCGGGGTGCGTACCCTCGGCGACGACATCGCGGAGAAGATCGAGGCCGAGCGGACCGCGCACGGGCCGTACCGGGACATGCCGGACCTGGCCCGCCGGGTCGGACTGACCGCCGCCCAGCTGGAGGCGCTCGCCACCGCGGACGCGTTCGCCTGCTTCGGGCTCTCCCGGCGGGCGGCGCTCTGGGCGGCCGGCGCGGCGGCCCAGGCCCGACCGGACCGGCTGCCCGGCACCGTCGCCGGGGCGCAGGCGCCGACCCTACCCGGGATGGACGCCGTCGACCGGCTGGTCGCCGACGTCTGGGCGACCGGACTCTCCCCGGAGAGCCATCCGGCCCGGTTCGTCCGGGACCAGCTCGACGCGGTCGGCGCGGTGCCGATCGCGAAACTGGGCCAGGTGGAACCCGGCCGCAGGATCCGGGTCGGCGGCATCGTCACCCACCGGCAGCGGCCGGCGACCGCCGGCGGGGTCACCTTCCTCAACCTCGAGGACGAGACCGGCATGCTCAACGTCGCCTGCTCACCCGGCCTCTGGCAGCGCTACCGCACGGTCGCCCGCAACAGCGCCGCCCTGGTGGTGCGCGGCCGTCTTGAGAGGTACGACGGGGTGACCAACCTGACCGCCGACCGGCTCGACCCGATCACCCCGCCGGTCAGCCCGGCCTCCCGCGACTTCCGGTAAGCCCTGTGGCACCGGTTCTTGTGTGTGGAACCCTGTCCCGACAGCCGTAGGTCACCGGGCCTTTCCCGGGGCGGCGCGGTTGCCCCGACACAGGTATCCGACGGTGCCGACGACAAAGAGCCCGACCGCGACCAGCCACGAGACCTCCACGGTGGAGGGCTGCACCGGCCAGGCCCACACTCCGGCGGCGCCGCCGACCTGCCGGGGTGTGGCGGCGTAGACGGCGCAGACGTACCCGAACGCGACAACCCAGGCCAGCCGGGCGCCGAGCAGCACCGCGGCCCCGGCGACCAGGCCGGCACAGCCGAGGGTGTTGCGCACCAGGGCGTACGCGCCGAAGACCTCGGGCCTACGCAGCCCGCCCAGCACCAGCGTCCCGCCGATCAGGGTGGCGCCGAGCAGGACGTGTCCGAGCCGCCACCGGGGCCAGGGCAGTGGGGTGCCGCGTTCCAGTTCCTCGTCGGCCCCGCCCAGGGTCGGGGCGAGCAGCGTCGCGCCGAGCAGCGGGGCGAGCGCGACGACCGGGATCCGGGCGGCCGGGCCGTCGAAGTACGGGCGACTGGCCAGCCAGTTCCCGCCGAGCCAGGCCAGTACCGCGACGACCCCGACCCCGACCAGGAACGTCGGAGCGCCCCGGGCCCGCAGGTGCAGCCGGAGCAGTCGACCGGTCACCACAGCTCCTCGCCGAGCCCGATCAGGCGCGGCACGTCGCAACGGCTGGCGGCGGCCAGGTACGCCCCGAACCAGACCCGCTGCCGGTCCACCGGAAGCGCGTGGAGTCGGGCCAGCGACCTGGCCTGAATGTCATCGGGAAGCGGAACGGCGCCCTCGGGCGGTGCTTCCGAGCCGAACAGCCAGTCGTCCGCCACACTCGTCGTGCGATAGATCCGCTGGTCGGGGTCGCCCCGTTGGTAGTCACAGCGCGGGTAGACGAGTTGGGAGAACTGGCTGCGGAGCCAGTCGGGTCTGGCCAGGCCGGTCCCGAACGCCGTCGGCTGGCCATCCAGGCTCAGCCAGAGCGTCCCGTCGCGTAGCCAGCGCGGGCTGTCGGCCGGGTCGACCACCCGGCCGGGCGCGGCGTCGGCCCGTTGGGTGAACTCGTCGGCGGCCCGGGTCGGCGCGCCGGGGATCCCGGTCAGCCGGAGCAGCACCGGCTGGGCGATCGGCGCCACCTCGTCGAGGAGGAACGCGTTCATCCTGGCCACGCAGACCTCCGGCCCGGTGGTGGTGCAGACCGGCTCGGCCGCACCCGGCTCGGCCGGAAGCCGATGGCGCCCCGGACCGGTGCCGAGCGGCACCGCCACCGCGACCGCGAGTACGCCGCAGACCAGCGCCGCCATCCGCATCCGGGCGGCGAGGGCGAGCAGTGTCCCGGTCAGCGCCACGAACCAGCCCGCCTGCAGCAGGTGGAGGCCCTCCGGCAGACGCAGCCCGGCGAGAAGGTTGTCGTGCAGCGGGGAGAGCCAGTTCCACCCGGAGCCTTCCAGGTAGCCGGGGATGGCGAGCCCGACATAGGTGAACAGCCCGGCGATCGGGGCGGCCACCCGCAGCGGCACCGTCCGCCCGATCAGCACCCCGAACGCGGTGGCAGCCCAGAGCCCGAGGAGGCCGACGACAATCGTCCACCACCAGCCGCCACCGGCGTACGTGGCGACCCGGCCGACCAGCACCGCCGCCCCGGCGAACGCGAGCAGCAGCCCGGCGGTGCCGGCGAGCGAGACCGCCAGCCAGGCCACCACCAGCGGCTGCCACGCGGGCCGGGGTGTCGAGTCGAGCATCTCGGCCATCCGGCGGCGTCGTTCCCGACCGGCCTGCCAGGCACCGGCGGCGACCATCAGCGCGCAGAGGACCAGCATCGACACCCGCAGGTAGCTGGCGAGCCCGCTCCACCGGCCGCCCCAGTCCTCCGGATGCGCGGCCAACATCCAGACGCCGGCACCGAACATCACCAGGGCGGTCGCCGGCGCCGTACCCCGGCGAAGCTCGACCCGCAGCGGACCGGTCACCGCCAGCCGAGCGGGCCGTCCGTCCGTGGTCAAGTCGTCCGGGCCGCTCACGGGCGTTCCGCCCGGGCGCCACGCAGCACCGCCGTGTAGCCGCGTTCGATCGGCGAGTCACCGCTGCCACCGTCGACACCGGCCGCGACCAGCTCCTCGGTCGTACCGGTGAAGGCGAGCCGGCCGCCGTCGAGCAGACTCACCCGGCTGCAGGCGGTGCCGACGTCCTCGACAAGGTGGGTGCTGACCAGTACGCACGCGTCGACCCCCAGTTCCCGTAGCAGGGCCCGGAACTCGACCCGCTGCTCCGGGTCGAGGCCGGCGGTCGGTTCGTCGAGCAGCAGCAGTCGCGGGTCGTTCACGATCGCCTGGGCGATCCCGGCCCGGCGCAGCATGCCGCCGGAGAGGTGCTTCATCCGGTCGTCGGCCCGGTCCAGCAGCCCGACCCGGTCCAGCGCCCGGTCGACCGCGAGCGGCACCTCGGCCCGGGGCAGCTCCCGCAACCAGGCGAAGTACTCGACGAACTCCCGCACGGTGAACCGGGGGTAGAAGCCGAAGTCCTGCGGCAGGTAGCCCAACCGGCGGCGGATCCGCCGCAGCGCCGCCCGGTCGGTGACGTCCCCGTCGAGCAGCCGGACCCGGCCCCGCTCGGGGCGGGCGACGGTGGCCAGCACCCGGATCAGGGTGGTCTTGCCGGCGCCGTTCGGCCCGAGCAGTCCGTGCACGCCAGGGGTCAGCGCCAGGTCCAGTCCGTCGAGGACAACCCGACGGCCGTACCCGACCCGCAGCCCGCTGACGTTGACCGTGAGCCCGATGTCTGTTCCGACCGTCATCCCGTCACCTCTCCACTCATCCGATTCCGGGTCAGCCGGGGCCCGGTCACCATCAGCGCCACGGCCACCGCCGCCGCGGTCAGCCACCCCGGCACGGCCGCCGGGGCGACCAGCCGGTCACCGCCGACCGGTGCCAGCACCAGCAGCGCCCAGCCGACGGCCACCCCGATCCCGGCCCGGTACGGCTCGACCACCGCGCCGAGCCCGAGGGTCAGTACGGTCAACGTCAGGCAGGGCAGCAGCCACAACCCGGGTACGCCGATCCCGGAGACCGCCCCGGCGGCCAGGCTCACCGGTACGGCGACCGCCAGCACCGACAGGGTCCGCCACAGCACGATCCGCAGCCCGGCGTACGGCGTACTGGCGACGAGGTCGTGCAGCGGGTCGGTGTGCCGGCCGTACGACGACGCGACGCCGAGCACCGGCAGCACCGGTGCGGCCAGCAGCAGCACCCAGGGTTTCATCGGCAGGATGTCGGTGGCGACCGCCGCGACCAGGGCGAGGGTGACCGCGACCGAACCGACCCAACCGGCCCGGGCCGCCGGCCCGGCGCCGAGCAGCACGGCACTGCGCCGCCATCGGGTCCCCGGCCGGGCCCGTCCCTGCACCGGGAGCCGGTCCCGCAGCGCGGCACCGACCTCGTCGACGAGGTGGACGGTCGCCTCGTCCAGCGGCAGCCGCCCCCGGCAGGCCGGGCAGCGGTCCAGGTGCGCCTCGACCGACCAGGCGTCGACGTCGGCGAGCCGCTCCTCGGCGTACGCGCGGAGCACCACGTCGGCCAGGTGCATGCCCCTCACGACAGGGCCGCCCGCAGTTCGCGCCGGGCCCGCATCGCCCGGGTCTTGACCGTGCCCTCCGGCACCCCGAGCAGGACGGCGGTCTCCCGGACGGTCAACCCGTCGAGGACCGTTGCCTGCAGCACCGCCCGCAGTTCGGGGGAGAGCCGACGCAGCGCCTGGGCCAGCTCCCCGTCGTACGTCCTGCGCATGGCCTCCTCCTCCGCGGACGGTGACCGGACGAGTTCCGCCCACGGCGACCGGCCCTCGTCGAGTTCGTCGGTGCCGGCGGCGGTCTTCGGCCGGGCCAGTGCGCGCCGGCTGGCGTCGATCAGACGCCGGGCGGCGATGGTCCAGACCCAGCCGACGACCTCACCACTTCCCCGGTAGCCGTCCGCCGCCCGCCAGACCGCGAGGAACGTCTCCTGGAGCAGGTCGGCGACGAGTTCCGGGTCCCGGCACCGGCGGCGCAGCCGCAGGGTCAGCCAGGGCGCGTGCCGGGCGTAGAAGACCTCGAACGCCCGTCGGTCGCCGGAGCCGACGCGGCGCAACAGCTCCTCGTCGCCGAGTTCCATCACGTGACGGTAGGACGCAGCCGGCGCCGGAACGGTTCTCCGCCCGCCCCCGGCGCGTCCGGGTGAGCCCGCCAGACCGTGTCCCCTGACGGTCGGCGATCCGGGTTGTGCCGGGTGGCTTAGGCTCCTCGGGTGGAGCGAACAGAGAACCGGTCGGGTGACCTGACGACCGGTCGCCCGCTCTCGGGCGGCGGACCGCAGGCCACCCCTCGTACCGCCCTGGTCTGGGCGGTGCTGCGCCGCGAACTTGACCAGCAGGCCGACGGCCGCCAGCTCAGTGTGCTCGACGTCGGCGGCGGCACCGGCGGGTTCGCGGTGCCGCTGGCGGAGGCGGGCCACCGGGTGACGGTGGTCGACGCCAGTCCGGACGCGCTCGCCGCGTTGACCCGACGCGCCGCCGAGGCCGGGGTCGCGGACCGGATCTCGGCCGTGCAGGGCGACGGGGACGCGCTCGCCGACCTGGTCGAGCCGGCCAGCGTCGACCTGGTGCTGTGCCACGCCGTACTGGAGGTGGTCGACGACCCGGCCCGGGTGGTTGCGGCGATCGCCACCGCGCTGCGCCCGGGCGGCGCGGCCAGCCTGCTGGTCGCCAGCCGGGCCGCCGCCGTGCTCAGCCGGGTGACCAACGGGCACCTCGACGTCGCCGCCGCGCTGCTCGCCGACCCGGACGGCCGCTCCGGACCGCGGGACACCCTGCGCCGACGGTACGACGCGGAGAGCGCCGCCGCGCTGCTGCGGGACGCCCGGCTCACCGTGGAGCAGACCCACGGGGTACGGGTCTTCGCCGACCTCGTCCCAGCGGTGGCCGCCGAGACCGACCCGCAGACCCTGCTCGACCTGGAGTTGGCCGCCGCCGCGCGACCCCCGTACCGGGACGTTGCCGCCCAACTGCACCTGTTCGCCCGCCGGCCGGCATGACCGGGCCGCTCGGCGGCGCGGATCCGTTCGCGCGGGTCCACCCGCACTACCACGGTGGCAGCCTGGCCGACGTGCTGCCGAGCGCGCTGGCGGTGCTCGGCGGCACGTCCGGTGCCGGCCGGGCGGCCCGGTTCACCGACCCGCTGGGGCTGACCGGCCCGCTGACCGGGGTACGCCGGATCGCGGTCCTGCTGCTCGACGGGCTCGGCTGGTACCAGCTTCCGGTCGCCGCACCGTACGCGCCGACCCTGGTCGACCTGGCGCACCGGTACGGCCGGCCGCTGACCTCGGGTTTCCCCTCCACCACCCCGACCAGTCTGGTGACCCTGGGTACCGGCGCGACCCCCGGCGCCCACGGGGTCCTGGGGTTCCGGGTGAACGTGCCGGGAACCGACCGGGTGCTGACCCACATCGACTGGCCGAAGGCGCCGGTGGCCGGGCCCGGGTTCCCCGGCGGTGGTCCGGCGTCCCCGGTCGGCGGGCACCGTCCGGGGGCGACCTGGCCGCCGACGGGCGCGCCGGAGCCAACCGGTGCGCCGGAGCTGACCGGTGTCGAGGTGCCGGCCGGTGTCGAGGTGCCCACGGGCGCGGAGGAGCCGACGGGCGCCGAGGTGCTGACGGGGGCCGAGGAGCAGCCGAGGTTGGCGGCGGCCGGGGAGGACGAGCCTGACCCGCGTCGGTGGCAGCCGCTGCCGACCCGGTTCGAGCAGGCCGGGGCGGCCGGTGTCACCACCACCGTGGTGAGCCGTCCGGAACTGGCCCGGACCGGACTGAGCCTGGCGGCGTACCGGGCGGAGGCGCACCGGGGCGCGGCCGACGCCGACGCGCTGGCCACCGAGATGCTCGCCGCGCTGACCGACGGGGACGGCCCGACCCTGGTCTACGGCTACCACCCGGACGTGGACCGGTACGGGCACCGGCACGGGATCGACTCGCCGCAGTGGCGGGACGCGGTCGCGGTGGTGGACCGGCTGCTGGCCCGGTTGGTCGACGGGTTGCCGGCGGACGCCGCCCTGCTGGTCACCGCCGACCACGGGCAGTTGGACATCCCGGCGCAGGGGCGGCTCGACCTGGACACCGATCCGCGGTTGCGGGCCGGGACCCGGGTGATCGCCGGGGAGGCCCGGGTGCGGTACCTGCACACCGAGCCGGGCGCGCGCGACGACGTACGGGCCACCTGGTCGGAGCTGCTCGGGCCGGACGCCTGGGTGGTGACCCGGGAGGAGGCGGTCGAGGCCGGCTGGTTCGGGCCGGTGCCGGAGGCACACCTGCCCCGGATCGGTGACCTGGTCGCCACCTGCCTGGGCACGAATGTGGTGGTCGCCTCGGTGGAGAACCCGATCGAGGCGGGACTCGTCGCCTACCACGGCTCCTGCACCGCCACCGAGATGACGATTCCGCTACTGACGGTTCGTTCGCCGCACCGCCGCTGACCACCGCCGGGCCGGCCCGCGTCGGCTGGGCGGCCCCGGCCCGCCGTCCCGGCCCGCCGTCCCGGCGATGCCGCCTCCGGATGCCGGACTCCTCGCGAGCCGGGTCCGCGGATCCCAAAATATCGTCAGCCTTCAATGTAAATGCTCCCCGGACCTGGCGGTGCCGGTAGGACTGCTCTACCGTCTGGACATGGTTTCGCGTCGATCCGTCCTGCGGGCGGTGCCGCTCGCAGCTGCCGCCCTCGCCGCCGTCCCAACTGCTCCCCGCCGGCTCGGCCGGGCCTCCATCTCGACCGATCCGGTACGCGTACCTCCCGACCCGGCCACCATGCAGGCCGCCGCGACCGCCGTACGCGGTTTCACCGCCGACCTCTACCGCGAACTGGCGTCGACCCGGGTGGGCGGCAACGTGGTGTGCGCCCCGTACTCGGTCGGGCTCGCGCTCGCGATGACCAGGGCCGGTGCCGGCTCGACCACGGCGGACGAGATGGATGCCGTGCTGCACGCGCCGGACCCGCGACCCGGCACGCTCGACAGCGGGTTGAACACCGTCGACCAGCTGCTCGCCGACCGCTACCAGGACGGCGACGGCACCAAGCAGCCCCGACTGACCACGGCCAACGCCCTGTGGACCCGGCTCGACCTGGAGCTGCGAGCCGGGTTCCGGGACACCGTGGCCGGCTACTACGGTGCCGCGCCCCACCCGGTCGACTTCCGCGGTGCGCCGGACGCGGCTCGTCAGGAGATCAACACCTGGGTCTCCGACCGGACCAACACGAAGATCCCGGAGCTGCTGCCGTCCGGCGTGGTGGGCTCCGACACCAGTCTGATCCTGACCAACACGACGTACCTGATGGCAGCCTGGTTGTACCCGTTCATCGCGGCGGCCACGACGGCGCAACCGTTCACCCGCGACGACGGCACGATCGTCGACGTTCCGGTGATGAGCGGACCGTTCGACCCGATGGGCTACCTCGAGGGAGACGGGTGGCGCGCGGTCGACGTCCCGTACGCGGGCGGCGGGTTGGCCATGGCCATCGTCATGCCGACCCGTGACGATCTCGCCGCCGTCGAGGCGAATCTCGACGTGACGTGGCTGGGCTCGCTTTTGACCGGGTTCCGGTCCACCAGCGTCCAACTGCGCCTGCCCCGGTGGACGTTCCGGCTACCCGCCGAGCTGGGGGCGTGCTGAGCAGCCTCGGCATGCCCACCGCGTTCACGTCGCAGGCCGACTTCACCGCCATGAGCACCGATCCGTCCCTGTGCATCGACGACGTGGTGCACGAGACGTTCATCGCGGTGGACGAGAAGGGTACCGAGGCGGCAGCCGCGTCGGCCGTCATAGTCCGGCCGCCGTCGATTCCGCAGGGGCCGCAGTTCTTCGTCAACCGGCCGTTCCTGTACGTCATCCACGACCGGTTCACCGGCGTACCGCTCTTCCTCGGCAGGGTCCACAACCCGCTGGTCACCGGCCCAGCCTGACCCGACCGTGCCTGTCCCGGCTCCCGCACCGCCGCCTGGGTGCTGGGGTGGGCGGTATGGCCTCCGCCGGGCGGTCGCCGGTCACAGCGTCGCGGGCGGCGAACAGAAGAGATGCTGTGGCCCGTTCAGCGGATACCTCCCGCAACCGTCGTCGGCCGGCTTCGGCGCGGCGGCCTCGCTCTGCGGCACGACGCCGAGACAGAAGACCACTTCCCGCACCGGCTCCGGGAGCTTGACCTCGCTCACATAGGGCCGGTCGCCTGCCAGCGGCAGCGGAACCGCGAACTCCTCGGTGAATCCCTCGCCGGGTGGGATCACCACGCCTTCGATGGTGCCGACCGCGTCGGCGTTCACGTTGGGCGGGATGGCGAAGGTGCGCTTGGCGACCTCGACCGTGCCGTCCTGCCGAGCGGTCACGTAGACGTCGTCGGCATGCGAGGCGGCGTCCCTCTCCACCCCGACGTAGCCGACGATCGGCTCCGCACCCTGGTTGCGCAGTGTGTAACGGATGTTCAATGCCTCGCCCCGAGGGGTGACCGTCGCGTCGAAGTTCACCTCCGGCCTGGCGCCGGTCGGGGTCCACTCCGGCTCGAAATCCACGTAGGCATCCGCACCGCAACCAGCCAGTGTGACAACGCCCAGCGCTGCCGCACCGCCGGCGAGAAGCAACTTCTTGATCACGAGTACGACGTCCTTCTCGGCCAGTCCATCTCGTCCCGGAAAGCATCCTCGGTGCAACTGTAGGGGTGGTCACACACCGACTGCGTCGGGTAGCGGCCGGCCTGCACACTCCGCCCGGGTCACGTGCGACCACGACCGGGGTACGGGCGGGTGGGTGCGGCGGTCTGGACCGGGTTGGGTGCGGCGGTCTGGACCGGGTTGGGTGCGGCGGTCTGGACCGGGTTGGGTGCGGCGGTCTGGACCGGGTTCGGCGGGGTGGGCTCGGCGGTGGTGCCGGCGACGCCGCCCCAGCGGTCCCGGCAGGCGTAGGAGAGGCTGGCGTGGATCCAGTTGCCGTCGTTGTCGCGCAGCACCGCCAGCCGGCAGTGCCGGCACGAACTGACCCGGGGGTATGGCGGCACCGAGGCGGCTCCGGTCGGGCTCACCGACGCTCTCCCTGGTTGCGGTCAGCGCCGTCGTCTCTCCGGTTGCCGTCAGTCCTGTCTTCCGCCCGGTCGCCGGTCGGTTCGTTCCCGTCCCAGCAGAGGCCGCCGGCGGTGCTCTCCCGGTGACAGCCGGAGTGGCCGGTGGCGCGGACGCAGGTGACGCCGACGGGTCCGGGCCGGCCGCAGCTCACCGGCTCCAGGTGGTTCCACTGGTCAGCCCGGGAGAGCAGCGCCGGGCTGACGCTCAGCTCGGGCCGGAGCGCCACCAGGGCTTCGGCGTACGCGGCGGCCTTGCCCCGGGCGACCCGCAAACTGCTCGCCGGGAAGGTCAGGTGCAGGGTGTAACGCCGCCGGATGTCGCCCGCGTCGACCGAGCGGAGCCCGAGCCCGGAGTCGTCACCGGTCTGGATCGTGCCGGCTTGCTCCGCTGTCGTGGCTACGTGGCCGGGCGGCGGGATGAGCGCGTGGGCGAGCGCCGACCGGACCGCCTCCGAGACGTCCGCCCGGTCCAACGCCGCGAACAGCTCGGCGTACGGCTCGGACGGCGCACTCCGGTCGGTCGACGCGGGTCGCTGCCGTTCCCGACGTGACCGGTCAAAGTGCGGCGAGCTGTTGTTCGTCACGCGTACCTCCAGGCCATCCAAGGGGCCGACAGTCCACAGCAGATGTTGATCGTGATGAGTGTTGATGGTGCTACGCAGAGCATGGAGGACGGGAGTCGATTTTGCAACGTCGCAAGTCAAGATTCAGTAGAACAAGCTAAGTGTTGTACGTTGACTCGCCGATGCGCTCCGGCAAGAATCGACGAATCTGGTTGAAGGGAGCAAGGCGTTGGCGCAGATTCCCAGCCCCACCATCAGGGCTCGACGGCTACGACGCGAGTTGCGGCGAATCCGCGACCGAGCCGGGCTGATTGCCGAGGATGTCGCGGCGGGCCTCGGTTGGCACCGGACCAAGGTGATCCGGATCGAGCTTGGCCACTCGCGCGTGACGCTGAACGATGTCCAGAACCTGCTGACCCTCTACAAGGCCACGGACGAGGAGCAGGAGTCGCTGACCGCGCTGGCGCGGCAGGCCAGGCAGAAGGGCTGGTGGAACGCCTACGGCGACGTCCTGCCCGACGACTACGTCGGCTTCGAGGCAGAGGCCGAGTCGATCAGCACCTTCCAGAGCCTCTACATACCCGGGCTGCTGCAGACCGAGGAGTACGCCCGCGCGATCATCCGTGCCGGCCGCTCCACGGCCGACCCCGACGAGATCGACCGGCGGGTCGCCGCACGGACCGCGCGAAAGGCGTTGCTGTCCCGGGATACGCCGCCGAACCTCTGGATCGTGCTTGACGAGGCTGCGCTCCGGCGCGTCGTCGGTGGCCCGGATGTGATGCGGGCGCAGGTCGCTCGCCTGATCGAGGCGTGCGCCCGACCCACGATCGAGATCCAGATCCTGCCGTTTGCCGCCGGAGCGCACGCCGCGATGGGCGGTCCCTTCACCATCCTCGACTACGCCGAACCGACGCTCGACCCCACCATCGTCTACGTCGACAACGACGCCACCACCGCACTGCTCGAAGAGGAGGAGCAAGTGACGCGGCATAGACTCATCTTCGACCACCTGCGGGCCAAGGCACTCGACCCGGACAAGGCCGGTGACTTCCTGGCCCGGGTGGCGAAGGAGTACCCCAGCCAGTAGTCGAAGGAGCCCGATGACCGCCACCGACCTGGATCGCGCCGTCTGGCGGAAGAGCAGCCGCAGCAGCGCCAGCGGTTCTGACTGCGTCGAGGTTGCCGAGATGGCTCAAGCGGTCGGCGTACGGGACTCGAAGGATCCGGCTGGGCCGGTGCTCCGCTTCTCCCCGTACGCCTGGGCCAGCTTCACCGGCGGCCTTCGCAACCAGGGATCGGCGTCACGCTGCTCCTGAGCGATCCTTCTGCGTACGGGCTGATTTTTGCAGGTAACGGAGCAGGGCAAGCACGATCAGTGTGAGCAGGGCACCGAGCAAACAGGCGCCCGCGTACGGATAGGTGACGGCCAGGACCGCGACGGCGATGAGGCCCATGTAGATCGCCAGGCCGGCGAGGGGTGGCAGTATGGCCCGCCAGCCGTTCGGCCGTCGGGTCGACTCTTTGCCGGTCTCTGCCGGTCGGCGTGGATCGATCAGGAACATGGCCACCCCCGTTGATGAGGGTAGATGTTTCGCGGTTGTCTGTGGGCCCCTGAGCTCGCGTCCGTAGGGCGTCCGTAGGTTCGATGTGTCATGGTCAGGGCATGCCCTTCGAGGACGAGACAGCCCGCTTCGACTGGTCTCGCATCCCGACCTACCTCGGCTACGCCGAAATGTTGCCCGGCGCTGTGCGAGCCCTGATCACGGCTCCGGACAGCGCCGAGGCCGACCGGCTCGGCACCTGGATCGAGCGCGTTCTCCTGTCGGTGGCGGGCCCCTGCGAGGGCTGTGCGCCGGTTGCCACCGTCCTGGTCGTGGCACTGCCCGAGATGACACCGGCTGGCCGCAGTGTGGCCTTGGACCTCTTGACGCTGCTCGGCGCCGCCGAGATCACCGGACCTCCGCACGAGCAGATTGGACGGGTCGACGTTGCGGAGATCCGGCAGGCGGTCGCGGCCGGCTTCCACCATTACGTCTCGGTGCTCCAGACCGAAGCCTCCTCGGACAACGACGTCCACACCTGCGTCGGCCTTGTGGAGATCGCGGCATTCCACGATCCCAGCCTTGCGGCAGCCGCGATCAGGGCCCTCGGAGCGGTCCGGACCGGCGGCCGTTCCTCGGGCCTGGCTGCTCTGATCGACAGCACAGTCGCCGATCTGACCGAGCTTTCCCACACTCCCCAGGGGCGGCGCGCATCCTGACATCAACACGAGTCGTCCTGGGTTTCACGGCAGGCTCATGCGGCGTTCGGCTATCCACCGTCGATGAATCTCGACGGGGCGGTTGTGACCGCATTCGATGCTGTTGCCGGCGCTGTCGGTGACTGTGGCGTAGAAGTCACCATGCTCCACCCACACCGCCATCTGCTCGATGCCGTCGGCCCGGTAGGCCTCGTCCGCCCAGCTGACGACGGAGAACGCCGACTCGTCGCCGTGATAGTCGGTCGCGATGTGGAACGTCTCGTCCGGCCGAAGCCATCGGTCTTCGCCGAGCGGCTCCAGCCACAGCAGGAGCCGACCGGCATGGTCGTTCCGGACGCTCACCATCGCCATGGCCGCACGGTAGCGGTCCGGTGCTCAAGCCGTGTCAGAGCGCAGGATTCGCGACTTCACGCCTCGACCCGCAGCCAGGTGTCACCGGTACGAAGCCACAGGTGGCCGTCGCGTCCCTGGCCACACCACAGCACGACGCGGCCGGGCACCTGAGTGTTGTGTCGATCCGTCACGGCCCAGGAACCGTCGACGAGTTCGGCGCGGAACACCTCCGTCGACCGTTCGTTGTGGTTCCGCCGCGTGAGGATCGCACGGTTGCCGCGTACCGCCAGTCCGTCCGGAGACGGTACGGGACTGAGCCAGCTGACCACCTCGCCGGTCAGGGGATTGATGCGGCTCAGAAAAGTGTCGCTGTTCCGGTTGCCGGCGTACCAGGCCAACCAGACGTAGTGACCTTCGGTGGCTGCGGCGCAACCGGCCAATGGCCAGTCAGGCAGTCGACCGTCAGGTGTCCAGACAACCTGCCCCTGATCGCTCCAGCCGGCCAGCCCTGCCGCTGACTGCGGATGGCTTCCATAGATGCCCTCGTCGCCGTAGGCCGTCCAGATCGAGCCAGCATGGTCGGTCAGCAGAACGTCGATGTGATCGCCGATGCAGAAGCTGGTCAACCGCTCACCTTCGACCGAGTACACCGAGGCATTCGGTCTCCAGGCTCCCGCGTCATCCCGCCCTGTGCGACCTCCTGCAAGCAGGAGCCGGGCATCCGGAAGGAGAGCGACGTGGCGTGGTAGCTCCGGGATGGCCTCGACGGCCCGGTGCTGCAGCGATCCGTCAGGGTGCCGGATCACGAACACGCCGTCGAAGGGAAGCCGGGGAAGCCAGCCCGGCCAGCCTCGGACATAGCTGATCTTCGTCAGTCGACGTCGGTCGACGAACAGGACGCCGAGCTCTCCTGACGGGCCGACGGTCCACCACAGCGGCCGCCGTTCCTGGGACAAGCCCGTCGCGGACGGCTCCCACACCACCTGCATGTCCACAACCACTCGGGCTGTTCTCCTCGGTACAGATCGGTACCACGCCGCCGAAGAACGCAGTGTATGAACCCATTCCGGTACGACAACCTTCGGTGCGCTGGCCGGGAAGAGGTCCCGTACCGGTGGAGGTGTCGCTGGCCGCCGATACCGTGCGGCGGCATGGGACAACGTGGTTTTCTGCTCGCGCTCCACGACGCCTGCGCCGAGCGGGTGCTGGCGGCCGACCAGGACGACCAGCGGGCGACGGCCGCCGGTCACGCCACGGTCTTCGTCATCGACCAGTAACCCGCAGCCGGACAGGTCCTGTCACACCAGAGTGCGGCGTGGTTGCCCGTCGACTCCGGTTGCGGTGGACGGTTACCGTCTCCCTTGATCATTTGCTGGAGCCGGGGGTGGGTGCCGTGACAGATGTGAGGCCCGAGTCGTTGGACGGGAGCGCGAACACCCTGCTGGAGTTGGCCGGCCTACTCCAGGCTGGGCGGCCGGAGCCCAGCCTCGCCGGCCGGGTCGCGACGCCGGCGGCGCACCCGGAGGTGGCCGACAAGACGAAAGCCTTCGCCGAGTTCGCGCAGGACCAGTACCAGGACGTGGTGGCGCTGCTGACGGCGTTGTCGACCAAGCTGAAGGTCGCCGCCGACGGCTACACCAGGGTCGACGCGGCGGCACAGCAGAAGCTGGACTCCTTCCTCACCAACTCCACATACCGGCCGGCGTGACGCCATGACATACCGGGACGAGGTCAGGTACATCGAGCAGATGCAGCCGCGGCTGGTCGACATCGCGGCCGAGGACTTCAAACGGGTGGTACGCCTGATCGACTCGGCCGTGCCCACCCTGGAGCAGGTCCGGGGCACGACCGAGTGGACCGGCCAGGGCAAGGACCTGTTGGACCGCCGCCTCAAGGAGGCCGACCTGCTCCTGGAGGCGCTCCGCAACGGCTACGACAAGGCCGGCGGGGCACTCGACGACTACGTGACCGCACAGACCGAGGCCAAGCGGCTGGTCGCCGAGGGCGTACGGGTCGAGGGCGCCCTGGGTAACCTGATCCGGCACATCGAGGATCCCGGCCCCGAGCCGATGAAAACGTGGAACGACGTGCGTGGTACGCAGGGATTCTTCGACTGGATCGGCGAGATCGGCACCGGTGACGACGTCGAGAAGATTCGCGCCGAGGCCGACCGTCTGTTCGACGAGGCGAGCGACTACTACCAGCGGGCGAAACGGACCGAGACCGAGGCCCGCGCCGAGATCGTGCCCGCGCTCGGGTCGGCCCGGGCCAATCTGCCCGACTTCCTGGCCGACAGTAGCCATGCCCGGGCCGTCATCGACGGTGTGCCGGCGTTGCAGCAGGAGATCTACCAGGCGGCCAGGGACCCCAACGCCCGCCGGCCCGGCGAGACCATCCTGGGCGAATACCAGGTCGCCGAGGACACCGGAAAGGAGATGTTCCCGGGAGCGCCACTGAACTGGTTCGTGGACGAGCGTGAGGTCACCGCGTCCGAGGCGGCGATCCTGCGGGAGTTGCAGGACCGGCACGGTGCCCTGGGACTGAAGAAGTTCCAGGAGATCCACGACGAGGCGTTCACGGTGGCGGACGCACGGTTTGTCTCCCCGGACCAGAACGACGACCACAACGACGCCTTCCGGCACGCCTACTGGAACGCGCGGCTGACCCAGGAGTTCGGCGAGGACTGGACGAAGCGCTTCACGACGGCGCACGAGTCCCTCCCGGGTAACCCGGCCGCCCGTGAGGCCATGGACCTGTACAACAACGAGGTCGGACGTTCGGTCGCGGTGGCGAACCCGGACGCCTCGCCCCAGGAACTGGCGGACAAGGTGCAGGAAGCCGTCCGGCAGGGACGTACGGTGGTCATCGGCGGTGACGGCCAGTTGGACTACAGCGACCAGATCACCACCGAGGACACGGGCAAGCCCGAGAACAGAACCCTGCCGGGCCATCCCCAGCCAGGGAAGCAGACCGATTCGTGATGCGCAGAAGGACGATGCTGGCGGCCCTGCTGGTGCTGCCCGTCGTGGCAGCGTGTGAGAAGGAGAGCCAGCCGATGACCCCGCAGTCCGACAGGGACCTCGACGCCAAGCTCGCCGAACTGCGGGACAGCGGCGGTTCGGCACCCCTGCGCACCCTCACCTCGTTCGACTGGGACGCCGTCTACTGCTACTACGAGGGCGCACGCGCCGACGACGTCAACAACGAGGTGGGGGAGACGGTCCTCAGGGCCGGCAGCCGGCTGATGGTGACCGGTGCCCTGGCCGTGTTCACCAGCGGTGGCACGGTGACCAGGGTGCTGGTCGTCCCCGAGCTTGTCTTCACGCCCGGCCGGCAGCCCGCCGGCACCGGTGTGCTGGTCGAGAAGGGCATGAGCCTCGTCAACCCGGGTTAGCGAACTGGCTGTCAGTCTCCGACCCGGTGCCCGTGGCCGTGTCCTCCGACCCGCTCTACGCGGCCGTGTCGCCGAGCGCGACCAGTACGTCCCGAAGGGCGTCGACGGCGGCGCGGGTGGTCTGCGGTGCCACGTCGCGTAGTGCGGCGGCCTGTGCAGTGCTGGCGGCGCGTACCGCCTCCTCGGCCATCCTGACTCCGCTGGCCGAGAGTCGTACCCATGAGCTGCGGGCGTCGGCCGGATCGGGGTCGCGTTCGATCAGGTCCGCGGCGGCGAGGCGACGTAGCACGTTGCTGGTGCCACCGGAGGTCAGTACGAGGCGTTGGGTCAGCACCGACGGGCGCAGCCGGTAGGGCTCTCCGGACGCCCGGAGCACGGCGAGGATGTCGTACTCCGCCTTGGTCAGGCCCAGCCGCGTCAACGTCGCCTCGACGGGGGCGTTGAGCAGGGCGGCCAGTCGTGCCGCGCGTTTGCTCAGCTCCAGTTCGATGCCGGCCACGCCGGGCAGTTCCCTGCCCCACGCGTCGGCGATCTCGTCAACGGTGTCCCTGGCCACCAGCACATCCTACTTGCGTTCAAAAAGCTTTCCTTATAGCTTTTGTAAAAGCTTTCGGGGGAGGAAGAATGAACCTGTTGATCAGGGGTGGCCATCTGGTGTCGGGTGACCGCGCCGACATCCTCATCGACGATGGCGAGATCATCGCCGTCGGCTCCGTACCGGTCGCGGAGACGGTCGAGGTGATCGACGCCGACGGGCTCGTGGTCGTGCCCGGCTTCGTCGACGGGCACCGCCACGTCTGGCAGGCGCCGCTGCGCGGAATCGGCCCGGACATGACCCTGCCCGCGTACCTGACCGTAGTGCTCGGCCGGGCCCTGAGCAGCTATGGACCCCAGCAGGCGTACGACGCCACACTGCTCGGTGCGGCCGAGGCCCTCAACGCCGGCATCACCACCGTCTTCGACTGGAACAACGCGACCCGCACCCCGGGGCACACCGACGCGGTGCTGGACGCCTACACCAGGGCCGGCATCCGCGCCGTCGTGGCGCACGGCAACCCGGACGACGAGCGGGACGTACGACGGGTGGCGGCCCTGCGTGGCCGGGTCACCGCCGGGCTCGCGATCCTCGGCACCGACTACGGTCCCTGGGACGAGGCCGTACGCCAGATAGAACTCGCTCGGCAGCTCGGCCTCGTCGTCTCCATGCACGCCAGCGGTGGACACCACTCGCCGCTGCGTCGCATGAACGAGGCCGGCCTGCTCGGCCCGCACCTCCAACTCGTCCACGTCAACAACATGACCGACGACGACGCGAAGCTGCTGGCCGACAACGGCGTCGGTGTCATCGTGACCCCGATCGTCGAGGCAACCATGGGCCACGGCGCATCCTGCTTCAGCCGGTTCGCGGACGCGGGCGGCCGGGCCGGCCTCGGTACCGACGTTGTCGTCAACGCCCCGGCCGACCTGTTCGAACCGATGCGCGACACGCTCCGATCACATCGGGCCCACACCGGCACCATGTATCCGGCTGGCAGCATCCTCGCCGCCGCCACCGTCGACAGCGCATCCGCCATCGGCCTCGGCGACGTCGTCGGGACGATCGCCGTAGGCAGACGAGCGGATCTTGTCCTGCTCGACGGCCTGACGCACCTGCTCGGGACCGGAGAACTCGCCGGGGCGGTCGTCACCGCGCTTGGCCCCGCCGACGTCCACACGGTTGTGGTGGACGGGCGCGTCGTCAAACGCGACGGGCACCTTGTCGGACTCGATCTGGCCCAGCTGCGGCGCTCGACCGCCGAACTCGCCCGCCAGGCGAGGTAGCTCGGGCTGTGGAGGGTCGTGACCGGGGTGAGGCGGCCGGCCTCGGCATGGGCGCGAGTACGTCGAGGTGTTGCCGGCTGGGCACTGCATCGAGGGTGACGATGCGGTGTCGTACGAAGGGTGCCAGCAGTCCCTACGTGCCGTCCAGGAGGCGCGCGGGCACCACACACGCCGAACTCCGGTCTCGGCGAGCTTCGTGCCGCTCTGGCACCCCTGCTGCCCGTCGGCGCCCGCTCTGCTTCAATCGTTACGACGATCAAGAAGGAAGTGGGTACTCCGTGACGCCAGAACTCCAGGAGCAGGAAGAACGCCTCCAGTTCGACCGCTTCGACCACGACGACGCCTGGGAACTGGGAAACCTGCTCGTCCGGCTGGCCCGGGAACGCGGCCTCGCGGTCACCGTCGATATCCGCCTCGGCGACCATCAGCTCTTCCACTGCGCGCTTGCCGGCACCACGGCCGACAACGACGACTGGATCGAGCGCAAGATCCGGGTCGTCCGACGGTTCGGGCACAGCTCCTACCTTGTCGGCCAGAGCTTCCGGGACCGTGGTACCACCTTCGAGGAGCAGACCCCGCACCTCGACCCGGCCCGCTACGCCGCGCACGGCGGCTGTTTCCCGATCATTCTCCGGGGCACCGGCCCGGTCGGCACCGTCACCGTCTCGGGCCTGCCCCAACTCGACGACCACCGCCTTGTCGTCGAGGCCCTCGACCTCTTCCTGAGCGCCCGGGCCGCCGCATAGCGCGAACCCGCGCGGCCCGGTCACACCAGAGGCCGCTAGTGTCGCGTAATTGAGATTTTTTGCGTGGCTTGGTGTTACTTCGTGGTGATTGACTCTGGCTCGTGGGGTTGACGCAGCAGCAGCGGGCTGAACTGTCCAGTCTGGTCGGTGACCGGCGGGTGGACGCGGTGGTGGCGGGGCGGGCGCGGA
>NZ_JBDPLT010000035.1:0-78592 GCF_039871775.1 Plantactinospora sp. B5E13 | reverse complement strand
GTCGACACCGTCGCGACCCGTCCCACCGGCGGGTGTCGTACCCGTCGCTGGGTCGCCCCCACCGGCCGTCGGGTGCCGTCCCGCGATTGCGTACCCTGATGCGACTCGCGACGACAGGGGGGGACGAAGCAGTGCGACTCGGGCTCAGCCTCGGCTACCAGACGGCGTGGAGCACACCGGCGGATCATCTGGCCCTCGCCCGCGAGGCGGACCGGCTCGGGTACTCGGTGGTCTGGGCCGCCGAGGCGTACGGCTCGGACTCGCCCAGCATGCTGGCCTGGCTGGCCGGCCAGACGGAACGGATCGACCTCGGCTCCGGGGTGATGCAGATCCCGGCCCGCAGCCCGGCGGCGACCGCCATGACGGCGGGCACCATCGACGCGATCTCCGGTGGTCGGTTCCGGCTCGGCCTCGGTGTCTCCGGCCCGCAGGTCTCCGAGGGCTGGCACGGGGTACGTTTCGCCAAACCGCTCGCCCGGACCCGGGAGTACGTCGACATCGTGCGGCTCGCGCTGGCCCGCAAACCGGTCGAGTACGACGGGGCGCACTACCGGCTGCCGCTGCCGGACGGCCCGGGCAAGGCGCTGCGGCTCGGCTTCCACCCGCCCCGCGAGCGGGTGCCGATCTACCTGGCCGCGGTCGGGCCGAAGAACCTGGAACTCGCCGGGGAGATCGCCGACGGCTGGCTGGCGGTCTTCTACGCACCGGACTTCGCCGCCGAGCAGCTCGCCGCGGTCACCGCCGGCCGGGCCCGGGCCGGCCGGGAACTCGCCGGCTTCGACGTGGTGCCGACGGTGCCGGTGGTGCTCGGCGACGACGTCGCCGCCTGTGCGGAACTGGTCCGCTGGTACGCGGCGCTCTACGTCGGCGGGATGGGCAGCCGGGAGCAGAACTTCTACAACCAGCTCGCCACCCGGATGGGCTACGGGGACGCGGCCCGCGAGGTGCAGGACCTCTATCTGGCGAAGCGGCAGCGGGACGCGGCGGCGGCGGTGCCGCTGGAGTTCGTCGACCGCACGTCGCTGTTGGGCCCGGTGGAGCGGATCGCCGACCGGATGCGGGAGTACGCGGCCGCCGGTGTGACCACTCTCTCGGTGAGCCTTTTCGTCGCGGACGTGGACAGTGGGGTACGGACGCTGCGGGCCTGTGCGGAGGCGCTGGACCTCGCCGGGGTGGGTGAGTGAACGGACGTGACCGGCGGACCGGGTGGGCCGGTCCGGGGTCGCTTCGGCGGCCCGTGCTGTGGGAGGACGGTGTGACCGGGCGGAACAGCCCGCCGGGCGCACCGACGGGACGAAACGAGGGGCGTACGGTGCTGCGGAGCGGGGTACGAGGGTGAGCTGGATCGAGGCAATCGTCCTGGGCATCGTCCAGGGGCTCACCGAGTTTCTTCCGGTGAGTTCGTCGGGGCACCTGCGGATCACCTCGGCGATCTTCTTCGACCAGGACGCCGGGGCGTCGTTCACCGCGGTCACCCAGCTCGGCACCGAGGCCGCGGTCCTGCTCTACTTCGCCAAGGACATCTGGCGGATCACCCGGGTCTGGGTCGTCGGCATCTGGGACCGTTCGGTGCGCTCGAGCCTGGACTACCGGATGGGCTGGTACGTCATCATCGGGTCGATCCCGATCGGGTTGTTCGGGTTCCTGTTCAAGGACCAGATCCGGACCGCGGCCCGGAACCTGTGGCTGGTTGCCACCACCCTGATCGTCTTCGCGTTTGTGCTGGCCTTCGCCGAGTACTGGGGTCGGCAGACCCGGCGGATCGAGAACTTCACGCTGCGCGACGGCGTGGTCATGGGCTTCGCCCAGGCGATGGCCCTGATCCCCGGGGTGTCCCGGTCGGGCGGCACGTTGACCGCAGGGCTCTTCCTCAACCTCACCCGGGAGGCGGCGGCCCGCTACTCGTTCCTGCTCGCCATCCCGGCGGTGGTGATGTCCGGGATCTTCAGTCTCCCGGACGTCTTCGACACCAGCGGTGGCGGGTCGATCCCGACCCCGGCCCAGATGATCGTGGCCACCGTGATCGCCTTCGGTCTCGGCTACGCCTCGATCGCCTGGCTGCTGCGCTATGTCGCACATCACAGCCTGTACGTTTTTGTCCTCTACCGGGTGGCGCTCGGCAGCCTGGTCTTTGCGCTGCTCGGCACCGGGACCATCGCGGCGACCTGACCACCGGGCCGTCGCGTGATCGCGGCGGCCCGGTGGGTCCGCCGGCCCGACCCGGCGCCGGCAGGCCCGGCCGTGCCAGGCCGCCGGTGGGATCCGGTACCGCCGGGCCGGCCCGCCCCCCGGTCCGGCGGGCCGTAGGGTGGGCTGCGTGGCAACCCTCCTGCTTCTCCGGCACGGCCGGACCACGGCGAACGCCGCCGGCGGCCTGGCCGGCCGCCAGCCGGTGGAACTCGACGAGACCGGTCGGTCCCAGGCGACCGCCGTCGGGGCGCGGCTGCGCGCGGTCCCGTTGGCGGCGGTGGTCACCAGCCCGCTGATCCGGTGCCGGCAGACGCTGGACCTGGCACTCCCGGACGTCGTGCCGGTGGTCGAGGACGGGCTGGTCGAGTGCGACTACGGCAGCTGGCAGGGCCAGCCGTTGAAGACACTGGCCAAGGATCCACTGTGGCAGGTCGTGCAGCAGCACCCGAGCGCGGCGGTCTTCCCGGACGGCGAGTCGATGGCGGGGATGGCGACCCGCGCCGTCGAGGCGGTCCGGCGGTGGGACGCCCGGATCACCGCCGAGCACGGACCGGAGGCGGTCTGGCTGGCGTGCAGCCACGGCGATGTGATCAAGGCCATTGTCGCGGACGCGGTCGGCGTGCACCTCGACCAGTTCCAGCGGATCGTGGTCGACCCGGGGTCGGTGACCGGCATCCGCTACACACCGGTGCGTCCGTTCCTGCTCCGGCTCAACGACACCGGTGGTGAGCTGGCCGGTCTGGTGCCGCCGAAGCGGTCCCGGCGGCGGCGGGCGGCGCGTACGGCGGATTCTGACGCCCCGGTGGGCGGCGGTGCCGGCGCGGTCGGCACCGGTACGGAGACCGTGGGGGAGCCGGCCGCCGCCGGGTCGACCGGCTCGGGCGGTGGGCGGTGACCGTTCCGTTGGGCACCCGGCGGAGCGGGGCACGGGACGCCGGCCGCCCCTCGACCCAGGCACCACGGAGCGTTCCGGTACGCCGGGGCCCGGACCGGACGGTGATTCGCGTCGGTGGGCTGCACGGCGTGGTACCGGGCCGGATAGGGTCGTGGGTATGACCCACCAGGTGCACGCATTCGAGCCGCCGGAGCGGTTCGTCGCCGGGACCGTGGGGCCGCCGGGCGACCGGACGTTCTTCCTGCAGGCGCGGGGCGGCGGGCGCCTGGTCAGTGTCGCCCTGGAGAAGGTCCAGATGTCGCTGCTCGCCGAGAAGCTCGAGGAACTGCTCTCCGAGGCGCACCGGCGGTTCGGGGTCGAGCTGCCCGAGCCGCCGAAGGTCACCTCGGACAACGAGCCGCTGGATACGCCGGTGGACGAGGAGTTCCGGGTCGGCACCCTGGGGCTGGCCTTCGACGTCGACACCGCCACGGTGGTGATCGAGGCGATCGCCGCGGGCGAGGCCGAGGCGGAGATCGAACTCGGCGGCGCCGAGAGCGAACTCGACGAGGACGACGACGAGCCGGCCGACGACCTGGACCGGTTGCGGGTCCGGCTGACCCCGCAGGCGACCCGGGAGTTCATCGACCGGGCCCGCCGGGTGGTGGCCGCCGGACGCCCGCCGTGTCCGCTCTGCGGTCAGCCGCTCGACCCCGCCGGGCACCTCTGCCCCCGTCACAACGGCTACCACCGGTGACCGGTCCCCTCGGCGTCGGCGCCGGCGTGGCGGGATCTTTCCGGTGACCTCGTCCGACCTGCGACCCGTGCTGGACGAGAGCGACGCGCTGCGGCTCCTGCTCGGCGGCGAGCTGGAGTTGGAGGGGCGGCTCGTTGACGCGTCGAACACCACGCTGCGGGCCTTCCTGACCCTGGACGGGGTCACCGTCCGCTGCGTCTACAAGCCGATCCACGGGGAACGGCCGCTCTGGGACTTCCCGGACGGCACCCTCGCCGGCCGGGAGGTCGCCGCCTACCTGGTGTCCCGGGCCAGCGGCTGGGACCTCGTCCCACCGACGGTGCTGCGGGACGGCCCGTTGGGGCCCGGTGCCTGCCAGCTCTGGATCGACGAGCCGGAGCAGGCCGAGCCGCTGGTCGGCTTCGTGCCGGCGGACAGCCTCCCGGCACGCTGGTTTCGGGTCGCGGCGGCGCAGGACGACGACGGCGCGCCGTACGCGCTGGCGCACGCCGACGACCCACGGTTGGCGCGACTCGCGGTGTTGGACGCGGTGCTGAACAACGCCGATCGCAAGGGCGGCCACGTGCTGTACGGGCCGGACGACCGGATCTACGGTGTCGACCACGGCGTCTGTTTCCATGTGGAGGACAAGCTCCGGACGGTGCTCTGGGGCTGGGCCCGTCGGACCCTGCCGCCGGACGTCCGGGAGATGCTCGACGGGCTGGCCACGGCGATCATCGGCCCGCTGGGGGAGAGCCTGGCGGAGCACCTGACCATCGGCGAGGTCGCCGCCACCGCCCGGCGGATCGACCGGCTCCGGGACAGCGGCCGGTTCCCGGTCCCGTCCGACGAGTGGCCGGCGATTCCCTGGCCGCCGGTCTGACCCGCCGTCGAGTACCGCTTCTCCGGGG
This sequence comes from Plantactinospora sp. B5E13, assembly GCF_039871775.1. NCBI lineage: Bacteria > Bacillati > Actinomycetota > Actinomycetes > Micromonosporales > Micromonosporaceae > Plantactinospora > Plantactinospora sp. B5E13. Next base: position 73,881 of record NZ_JBDPLT010000035.1, on the reverse strand, counting down.
CGTCGCTTCCTGGGCGCCGGTCAGGGGTTCCGGCCGGCCGCCATCGGCGGCGGCCCGGTCCCGGCCCGGTTGATGGCCCGATGGGTGCCCTGTCGGTCTGATCACCTTCGTGGCCGGGCGGTCGGAGCCGCCGGTCCCGGCTGGCTAGGGTGTGACCATGGAATCCTGGGTGGGGCACGACATCCCTCGGCTGCCGGGTAGGGGACAGCCGCTCGCCTTGTTCGACTCGGCGCGCCGCGCGGTGCATCCGACCCGCCCCTCCGGGACGGCGACGATGTACGTCTGCGGCATCACCCCGTACGACGCCACCCACCTGGGGCACGCGGCGACCATGATCACCTTCGACCTGGCCCAGCGGGTCTGGCGTGACAATGGTCACCAGGTCAGCTACGTGCAGAACGTCACCGACATCGACGATCCGCTGCTGGAGCGGGCGGAACGGGACGGCGAGGACTGGAAGGTCCTCGCCATGCGGGAGACGGCACTGTTCCGGGAGGACATGGAGGCGCTGCGGATGATCCCGCCGGCGCACTACGTCGGCGCCGTCGAGTCGATCCCGGCCATCGCGGAGCAGGTCCGGGCGCTGCTGGAGGACGGTGCGGCGTACCGGCTCGAGGACGGCACCGGCGACGTCTACTTCGACGTCGCGGCCGCGCCCCGGTTCGGTTACGAGTCCAACCTGTCCCGGCACGAGATGCTTCCGCTCTTCGCCGAGCGGGGCGGTGACCCGGACCGGGCCGGCAAGCGTGACCCGCTGGACCCGCTGCTCTGGCGTGGCGCCCGGGACGGCGAACCGGCCTGGCCCGGTGGAACGCTGGGGCCGGGGCGGCCCGGCTGGCACATCGAGTGTGCGGTCATCGCGCTGGGGCTGCTCGGCGACCGGATCGACGTCCAGGGCGGCGGCAACGACCTGCTCTTCCCGCACCACGAGTGCTCCGCCGCGCACGCCGAGCGGCTGACCGGCGTGGAGCCGTTCGCCGGCCACTACGTGCACGCCGGCATGATCGGCCTGGACGGCGAGAAGATGTCGAAGTCCAAGGGCAACCTGGTCTTCGTCTCGCGGCTGCGCGCCGACGGCGTGGACCCGATGGCGGTACGCCTCGGCCTGCTCGCCGGTCACTACCGGTCCGACCGGGAGTGGACCGACGACGTGCTCAAGGTCGCCATCCAGCGGCTGGCCCGCTGGCGGGAGGCGGTGGCAGCCCCGGTGGGCGCCTCCGGGGTCGACCTGCTGGCCGGGGTACGCGAGCGGCTCGCCGACGACCTGGACACCCTGGGCGCGTTGACCCTGCTGGACCAGTGGGCGGACGCCACGCTCGCCGGCGCCGGGACGGACCCGGATGCTCCCGCGCTGGTGGCCGCGACCGTCGACGCCCTGCTCGGTATCCGGCTGTAGTCTCCCGGCCACTGCCGGCCGGCTGTTCACGGTCGGCCACTCCCGGTCGGTGGGCCTCGTCTGCCGACCGGATCGCCGACCGTCCGGGTCGGCCGGGACACCTGGGCGGGCGACCGTCGGCGACCGGGACCCCGGCCGTCCGTACGCTGTCCGCGATGATCCCTCCGTCCCGCGTCCTGATCTGCGGAGTCCACGGCTCCGGCAAGTCGACCCTGGCGGCGCGGTTGGCCACCCGCCTCGGCGTGCCCTGGTACCCGGTCGACGACCTGCTCTGGGAGCCCAACTGGGTCGAGGTGCCGGTCGCCGAGCAGCGGCGTCGGATCGCGCGGATCTGCCAGCGGGACCGCTGGATCCTCGACGGGGCGTACCACGGGTGGCGGGACGTGCCGCTGGCCCGCGCCGACGTGGTCATCGGCCTGGACTATCCGCGCTCGCTTTCCTTTGGGTGGCTGCTGCGCCGTACGCTGCGCCGGGTGGCCACCGGTGAGCAGATCTGCAACGGCAACCGTGAGTCGTGGGGCAGCGTCCTGTCCGCAGAGTCGATCCTGGTGTGGCACCTGACCGGGTTCGGTCGGGAGCGGCGGCGGATGCGGGCGTGGCAGGCCGACCCGTCCGGGCCGCCGGTGCTGCTGTTCGCGCACCCGGACGCGCTGGAACGCTGGCTGGCGGACCTGCCGCGCAGGTGACGGCGCGGGACGTCCGCGGTCAGCCGAGCACCAGTCCGGGGTCCGGGTCGGGTTCGGCCACCGGCCCGGGCACCTGGTACTGCTCGGTCAGCGTGGTCATCGGACCGGGCCAGGTCGCCTGGGCGACCTCGATCGGCCGGCGCTGGGCGTCGTAGGCGACGTGCAGCAGGTGCAGCACCGGGGTGTCGGGGCGGATCTGCAGGGTCTCCGCCTCCTCCCGGCTGGGCTGCCGGGCGCTGATCTGGTCGGTGGCCGAGACGTAGCGTCGGCCGATCGCCTCCTCCGCCTCCTGGTAGAGCGGCCGGCCGTATGCCTCCAGCCGTTCCAGACTGGTGCCGGCCGCGTCGGCCACCCGGAACCAGGAGGCGCCGACCTCGACCGGAACGTCCTCGGTGCGGACCAGGTGTCGGCGGACGATCAGTTCGGTGCCGTCGGCCACCCCGAACGCGTCGGCGACCTCCGGCGGTGCCGGGGCCCGGCCGACCTGGATCAACTGTTGCCGGTACCGGGCGGCGAGGTCGGCGTGGTAACCGCGGTGACCGCCGTAGCGGCCCCGGGACAGCCGGTTCAGGCGGCGTCGGGTGCCCCGGACGTACGTACCGGAGCCCGGCTTGGTGATCAGCACCCCTTCGACCCGGAGCTGGTCGATCGCGCGTTGCACGGTCTGCTTGGCCACCCCGAACAACTCGGCGATGGCCGGGATGGACGGCAGCCGCTCACCGGCGGCCCAGTCTCCGGCCCTGATCTTGGCGCGGAGCTGCTCGGCGATCTGCCGGTGCGGAAACTCGGCGGCCCCCGGGTTTATCTGCATGTCGCACTCCCGTCGCTCCGGTGGCGGTAACACTAGGTTCCTAGGATGCCGTACGGGTGGTGCACCGGGCAACCCGTCGGCGCCCGAGACGGAAGTTACGCAAGGCACGACTCCGAGGGAGCAGCTGGACCAGTCCGGCGACGGCCAGCGCGACCACAATCAGGTAGACCAAGACCCGTCGCCGAGGTGTTGCGGAGCGCCGCCACCGATGCCCGCTACCGGCGGGTCATGGACGAGGCCGGCGACGAACCGCGCCGCCGCATTCTTGCCGTCTTCGACGAGCTGGAACGGATTACCACCGCGCCATCGTTCCGCGGCTGTCGCCACACCTCGGCGGAGCTGGCCCTGACCGACCCGGACCATCCCGCCCACGCGGAGGTCCGGGCCTACAAGGACCGGTTGCACGGACTGTTCGTCGCCGAGCTGACCCGCCATGGGCACCGCGAGCCGGGCTTTCGGTGCCGACCAGCTCCTCGTGCTCATCGACGGGGTGCTCGCGCACGCCGTCACCCGTCCCGACGCCCATCCCGCGCTGGCGGCCCGCGCCGTGGCGGAGGTCGTCCTCGATCAGTGACGGTGTGCCGCGGTAACGCGGTGGACCCGTTCCGGCCGACGGCGGGCGGCGGTTCGACCCGCGTCCACGGTCGGCGCCCGCCGCCCGGTGTGTCGTTCCGTCCGTACGGCCGGCTGCCGCCGGCCCCTGGTTACCAGGAGCCGGCGGTGGGGCCGGCCGAGCCGCCCCGACGGCGCAGGTACTTCTCGAACTCCTGGGCGATCTCGTCGCCGGTCAGCGGCTGGATGCCGGCGTCACCGACCCGTTCCTCCAGTTCGCGGACGTACTCGCCGAGTTCGGCGTCCTGTTCGGCAGCGGTGCGTACCCGCTGCTCCCACTCGGCGGCCTCCTCGGCCAGGTCTGACATCGGGACCGGCAGGTCGAGCACCTCCTCGACCCGGTGTAGCAGGGCCAGGGTCGCCTTGGGGCAGGGGGGATTGTTCGCGTAGTGCGGCACGTGGACCCAGAACGACACGGCGTCGACCTCGGCCCGGGTCGCCGCGTCGTGCAGCACGCCGACGATGCCGGTCGGACCGTCGTACCGGGTCGGGGTGAGCTGGTAGCGCTCGGCGGCGTCCTTGTCCGAGGCGCTGCCGCTGATCGGCAGCGGCCGGGTGTACGGCACGTCGGCCAGCAGCGCACCGAGCAGCACGATCCGGTTGATCTCCAGGCTGTGGCAGAGTTCCAGCACCTGTTCACAGAAGGTGCGCCAGCGCATGCTCGGCTCGATGCCCCGGATCAGCACCACGTCCCGGTCGGTGCCCTCCGGGCTGGCCACCATGAACCGGGTGGTCGGCCACTCGACCCGTCGGGTCTCACCGTCGGCCATCGTGATCGTCGGCCGGCTGACCTGGAAGTCGTAGAAGTCCTCGGGGTCCAGTTCGGCGACCTGGCGGGCCTGCCACACCTGCTCGAGGTGTTCCACCGCCGCCGTCGAGGCGTCCGCCGCGTCGTTCCAACCCTCGAAGGCCGCGATCGCGACCGGCGAGCGCAGCACGGGCAACCCGTCGAACTCGGTCACGCCCTACCTCCAGCGTGCGTACCGGCGTCGAGCCGCCGGGGGTGGCCGCGCCACGCGGCGGTTCCCGCACTGAACCTGGTACTGCCGTCCCTGTTGTCCCTCACGTCCGTCAGCCTACGTCTCGGACTCGGACCCGGCCCGCCGGCCGCGCCGGCCGGCGGGCCGTCCGGGACGGTACGGCGGGGCCACTGACCGCAGTGATCACGATATACCGGTACATAAGCGATGATAGCCCGTGCCATCCGCCCGGTGCTTCCGGTTGATCTCGATGGTCACCCGGCGGATCGGTCCGTTCCGCACCGGAGACGATCCGGTGGTTTGACGGGATCGGCACCATGGGACGGTGTGCGGGTTGTCGATCACCGTGGGAGGCCGTGATGCGTCCGTTTCGTCGTACCGACCGGTTCTGGCGGCTACTGGCTCTGACCGTCACGGTGGTGGTCGCGGGCGCCTGCTTCGTCGGACCGCGGGGTGGACAGGAGCCGTCGCCACCGGACGGACCGGCGACCCCGACCGCCCCCGGCGACGCCGATCGGCCCGGGGCGGACCGGCCGATGGACGTCGAAGACTTCGAGCAGGACATGAAGACCGCGGTCCGGGTCGCCGAACTCTACTGGGCCGGCCAGTTCCGCGAGGCGGGGGAGCGGTTCCAGCGGGTCAGCCAGATCACCGCGTACCGGCGGGCGGGTGAGATCGAGTGCGGCGGTCAGGCACTGCCCACCAACAACGCGGTCTACTGCTCGGTCGGCGACTTCATCGCGTACGACATCAACTGGGCGGTGGTGGCCTTCCAGCAGGTCGGTGACGCGTTCCTGTACTACCTGCTCGGCCACGAGTACGCGCACGCCATCCAGGCCCGCCTCGGCATCCGCCACGAGTACACGATCCAGCACGAACTGCAGGCCGACTGCATGGCCGGCGCGTACATCGGTGACTCGGAGCGGGACCGGGTGCTCGCGGTGGAGGAGGGGGACATCGACGAGCTGCTGGCCGGGCTGCGGGCGGTCGCCGACGATCCGGACCAGCCGTGGTTCGCCGAGGACGCGCACGGCACCGTGGAGCAGCGCACCAGCGCGTTCTTCGGCGGCTACCAGAGTGGGTTGACCGCCTGCGAACTCGGCTGAGGGACCAGGCGCGGGGGAGCGACTGAGGCTTCCGCCACAGTTCGGCGGCGGCCCGGAGTGGGGGTCCGGCGGGGTTGGCAGGATCGGGAGATGATCCGTACCCGCGCCCGGGAGGCATCCTGAACAGCCAACACCCCGCCGCCGTGCTCTTCGACATGGACGGCACCCTGGTGGACAGCGAGCGGCTGTGGGACGTCGGGCTGCAGGAACTCGCCGCGCACTACGGAGGGGAGCTCTCGGAGACGGCCCGGATCGCCATGGTCGGCACCAGCATGGCCGTGTCGATGGAGATCCTGCACACCGACCTGGCGCAGCCGTGGCGGGACCCGGCAGCCAGCGCCGCCTGGCTGGAGAAGCGGGTGGCGGAGCTGTTCCTCACCGAACTGCGCTGGCGGCCCGGCGCGTTGGCTCTGGTGCAGGCGGTACGCGCGGTGGCGATCCCGACCGCGCTGGTCACCTCGAGCGCCCGCAGCCTGGTCGAGGTGGCGTTGGACACCCTGGGCCGGGACAGCTTCGACGTGATCGTCTGCGGTGACGAGGTGGCGGCGAACAAGCCGGACCCGACGCCGTACCTGACCGCGGCGCGGCTGCTGGACGTGCCGATCAACCGCTGCGTGGCGATCGAGGACTCGCCGGCCGGGGTGGCCAGTGCGCTCGCCGCCGGTGCGGCGGTGCTCGGGGTGCCGAGTCTGGTGCCGATCGACCCGGTTGACGGCCTACACCTGCTGGAGACCCTGACCGGGGTGGACCTGGAGCTGCTCGGCGGGCTGCTGGCCCCGCTCGACCTGTCCCGCTGATCCGCCGGGCTGCCGGGCGCGGTGCGGTACCGGGCGGTCGCCCGATCCGGCAGTGGAGACGGCCCGAAGACGGCAGCGGGGCGGCGTCCGGTCGGACACCGCCCCGCACCAACCCGTGGCTACCCCCAAGCCATGGGCGGGCTATTCGTGCGCGATCGCACCGAGAACGTTCAGCCGCGCGGCGCGGATCGCCGGCAACACCGCCGCGAGCACTCCGACCACGGCAGCCAGGCCGAGGACGATCCCCATCTGGGCCCACGGCAGGACCAGGTCGGTGATGCCGTCCTCGCGCAGGGCCCGGACCACCGCCGCGCCGAGACCGGTGCCGACGGCCACCCCGAGCAGGGCGCCGAAGACCGAGATCACCACCGCCTCGACAGTGATCATCCGCATGGTCTGTGCCCGGCGCAGACCGATCGCCCGGAGCAGCCCCAGCTCGCGGGTCCGCTCCAGCACCGACAGCGCCAGCGTGTTGACGATCCCGAGGACGGCGATCACGATCGCCAACGCGAGCAGGATCCGGATCATCGCGAGCAGTTGGTCGAACTGGCCGGTCTGCTGCTCGATGAACCCGGCCCGGTCGGCGACCGACACCGTGGGGCTGTCCGCGAGCAGCGCCTCGACCTGCGGCATCACCTGGTCCACCGAGGCGCCCGGGTCGAGCTTCAGGTACGCCTGGGTGGGCTTCGGCACCCCGAAGTCAACCGCGGCCGAGGCCGGCAACAGGAACCCGCTGAACAGGTCGGACTCGGCGTAGATCCCGGTCACCGTGTACGTCCGCGCCTCGCCCCGGGACAACTGGACCGGGACCGTGGCACCAACCGACAGGCCCCGCTCCGCGGCCGTACCGGAGTCGACCAGCAGCTGCTGCGGACCGAGGGTGTCGATGCTGCCGGCGGTCGGGCTGACCCGGAAGATTTCCCGCAGCGCGGCGACGTTGTTGGTCGCGCTGACCCAGGTACGGTCCTGGCCGACCTGTGCCTGGTCCAGGTACGTGCCGGCGACCAACGCCACCCCGGGTACCTCGGCGGCCCGGTCCAGCACCGCCGCGTCGAAGCTCGGCGGCCGGGGACCGGTCTGCCGGCCGGAGATCACCAGTTCGGCCTGGATGGTGTCCTCGGCCAGGGCGGTGATGCTGCTCTTGGCCGAGTCCAGGATCACCGTCACCCCGGTGACCAGGGCGATGCCGACCATCAGGGCGGCGGCGGTGATCGCGGTCCGGCGCGGGTTGCGGCCCGAGTTCAGCCGGCCGAGCTTGCCCGGCACCGACCAGGCGAAGAGCCGGCCGAGGACGGAGACCACCGGGCGGCTGATCAGCGGGGTCAGCAGGGCGACCCCGACGAAGGAGAGCAGCACCCCGCCGAGCACGGTCCAGAGTGTGCCGTCGCCGGCGTTGCCGGTCAGACCGAGCAGCAGCAGGGTACCGCCGAGCGCGGAGACCACCGCGCCGGAAACGGTGATCCGGGTCAGCGGCCGGTCCGGGGTCGCCACGTCCTGCATCGCGGCCACCGGCGGGATCCGGGCGGCCCGCAGCGCCGGCAGCACCGCCGCGACGAGGGTGACCAGCAGACCGACCACGAAGGAGCTGATCACCGCGCTGGGCGGTACGCCGATCCCGGCCAGTTCGAGGCCGCCGGCGACCTGTCCGAAGACGTACGCCAGCAGGGCGCCGACGCCGATGCCGGCGAGCAGGCCGAGGACCGAGGCGAGCAGGCCGATGACGGTGGCCTCGGTCAGTACCGAACCGATCACCTGACGCCGGCCGGCACCGATGGCGCGCAGCAGCGCCAGTTCCCGGGTGCGCTGGGCGACGATGATCGAGAAGGTGTTCAGGATCAGGAAGATGCCGACGAAGAGCGCCACACCGGCGAAGCCCAGCAGGATGTTGTTGAAGAAGCCGAGCGCCTCGTCGAAGCCGGCCGCCGCGTCGTCGGAGAGCTGTTCGCCGGTCTTCACCACGTAGCCGTCGCCGAGGGCGGCCGAGACCCGGTCCCGCAGCGCCGCCGGGTCGACCCCGTCGGCCGCCGTCACGGTGATCTCGGTGTAGACGCCGGTCTGACCGAGCATCGACTCCTGCGCCACCCGTTCGGTGAAGGTCACCTCCTGGACGCCGCCGAGGCTTTCCCGGCCGCCGCTGTAGCCGAAGATGCCGACGAGGGTGAACTCCTGCTTCTCCTTGAACGGGGTCAGTACGGCGACCCGGTCGCCGACCGAGAGTTTCGCCGCCGTGGCCACCGTCTGGTTGACCGCCACCTCGGTGTCCGCGGTCGGGCCGCGTCCGGTCCGCAACTCGACCAGTTTGTTCTCCCCGGTCCAGTTGCCGCCCAACTGCGGCGGCCCGAAGGAGGTGAGGGCCTTGCCGTTGTCGCCGATCATCAGGGCGCCGTCGGCGCCGACCGTGCCGGTGGCCGCGGCGACGCCGGGGACGGCCCGGACCTGGTCGAGGGTGGCGGCCGGAAAGGGAGCGGCGACCTGTTCCCCCTGCATCTCACCCATGTTGATCTTCGGTTTGGCGCTGACCCCGACGTCGGTCGCGGCGTAGGCGTCGCTGAACAGGCCGTCGAAGGACCGGCTCAGCGTGTCGGTGAGGACAAACGCGCCGGAGACGAACATGACGCCGAGGACAACCGCGAGCCCGGAGAGGACCAGCCGGAGCTTGCGGGCGAGCAGGCTCTTCAGGGTGGCGCGCAGCATCACTGACCCGCCTCGGTGAGCCCGTCCAGCTTCTTCATGGTGTCCAGCACGGTGTCCGGGGTCGGCTCGACCAGTTCGGAGACGATCTGACCGTCGGCGAGGAAGACCACCCGGTCGGCGTACGAGGCGGCGACCGGGTCGTGGGTGACCATCACGATGGTCTGCTGGTGTTCGGCGACGGAGCGGCGCAGGAAGTTGAGTACCTCGGCCCCGGACCGGGAGTCGAGGTTGCCGGTCGGCTCGTCGGCGAAGATGACCTCGGGGCGGGAGGCGAGGGCCCGGGCGCAGGCGACCCGCTGCTGCTGGCCGCCGGAGAGCTGCGCCGGCCGGTGGTGGAGCCGGTCCCGCAGGCCGACCGTGTCGATGACGGTGGACAGCCACTCGGGATCGGGTTTGCGGCCGGCGATGGAAAGGGGCAGCAGAATGTTCTCCTGCGCGGTCAGCGTCGGCAGGAGGTTGAACTGCTGGAATATGAATCCGACCTTGTCGCGGCGGAGTTTGGTGAGGCCCGCGTCACCGAGCCCCGTCACCCGGGTGTCGCCGATGTGGATGGTGCCCCGGGTGACCGAATCGAGTCCGGCGAGGCAGTGCATGAGGGTGGACTTCCCGGAACCGGACGGTCCCATGATGGCGGTGAACCGGGCCCGCTCGAATTCGACGCTCACCCCCCGCAGCGCCGACACCTGGGCCTCGCCGGTGCCGTACACCTTCCATACGTCGTCCGCCCGGGCCGCTGTCGCGGAACCTCGGGTCACCGTCGCCGTCACGTCATCTCCCCCTGATAGATAGTCCTGCCCGGTCGGGCCGTGGCGAACCGCCGCAGCATCCATCGTCGGTGTCGAAGGCGGTTGCGGCGTCCGCCCGAGGGCGGAGCCGGAGCGGATTTCCCGGTGCGGGTCGGCCCCGATGAGAAATCAGGGTTGTCCCTGACTGCTATCGTTCGGTCGGCGGGCGTTTCCGCCCGATTATCCATTCTTCTGCGATTGTCCGCAGCCGCTTCGGCTCCGTGCCCATGGTTTTCCGTCGGTCCCGAATGACCGCCGGTATGTCGTTGTTCCGACTGGCAGGATTCCGTCGTTCTCTTCTGACGGTAAACGAGGTGTCCCGTTCGGGCGTCGTACGACGGGACGGTTCCCGGATCCGACTCCCGCCCCGTCGGTACTCCTCCGCCGGTACGAGAGATGCCCGGACCGGCGTACGTCCTCTCGTCCTGCGGGCGTACGCCGCAGGACCCGCCGACGGGTCAGGCGCCCGGACGGACCAGACCGGTCTCGTACGCCAGCACCACCGCCTGCACCCGGTCCCGCAGGCCGAGTTTGGTGAGCACGTGACCGACGTGGGTCTTGATCGTCGTCTCGCTCACCGACAGGGCCCGGGCGATCTCCGCGTTGGACAGCCCCCGGGCGACCTGGACGAGCACCTCCCGCTCCCGTTCGGTGAGCACCCCGATCTCCTTCGGTGGCGCGGCGGCCGGATCGGGCAGCGTCTCGGCGAACCGGTCCAGCAGCCGCTTGAGGATCCGGGGCGCGACGACGGCCTCACCGGCGGCGACGGTCCGGATCGCGGTCACCAGGTCCTCGGCCGGTACGTCCTTGGCGAGGAAGCCGCTCGCGCCGGCCCGCAACGCGCCGACGACGTACTCGTCGAGGTCGAAGGTGGTCAGGATCAGCACCCGGACCGGCAGCCGGGCGTCGACGATCGCCCGGGTGGCGGCGACCCCGTCCATCCGGGGCATCCTGATGTCCATCAGCACCACGTCGGGCAGCAGCCGGCGGGAGAGGTCGACCGCCTCCAGCCCGTCCCCGGCCTCGCCGACGATGTCCAGGTCCTCCTCCGCGCCGAGCACCATCCGGAACCCAGTCCGCAGCAGCGGCTGGTCGTCCGCGAGCAGGACCCGCACCGGTCGCTCCGGGGCCTGTCCGTCCGTCATGCCGCCCTACCTTCCGCTTCGTTCGCTGATCGGCGCACCCAGGTGCTCCATCGGCATCTTGGCGTACACCCGGTAACCGCCACCGGGGCGTGGCCCGGTACGCAGGGTCCCACCGTAGAGCGCCACCCGTTCCCGCATCCCGACCAGGCCGTGTCCGACCCGGCTCTGCTCCGGCGTCGGCCCGCGCCCGGTGTCGGAAACCTCGACGATCAGCCAGTACACCCCGAAACTCAGTCGGACCTGGGCGGTGGCCGTGCCGGCGTGCTTCAGGGTGTTGGTGAGCGCCTCCTGCACGATCCGGTAGATGGTCAACGCCACCCCCGGATCGAGTGGTCCGGGCGTGCCGTCCACCCGCAGTGTCACCGGCAGGCCCGCCTCCCGGACCTGTTCCACCAGGGCCTCGATGCCGGCGAGCCCCGGCTGCGGGGCGAGGTCGGCGGCCGGTTCGGCGTCCGTGCGCAGCACGTCGAGCAGCCGGCGCAGCTCCCGCAGGGTGGTCCGGCTGGTCTCCTCGATGGTGCCCAGCGCGCCGTCGGTGGCGGTCGGGTCCCGGGACAGCACCCGTCGGGCGCCGGTGGCCAGCACGCCCATCACGCTGACGTGGTGGGCCACCACGTCGTGCAGTTCCCGGGCTATCCGTCGTCGTTCGTCGGCGACCGCCTGGTCGGCCAGGGCCCGCTGGTTCTCCTCGGCCACCCGGGCCCGCTCCTCCAGAGCGCCGAGCGAGGCGCGGCGGGCGTGCACGGTACGTCCGATGAAGAAGCAGACTAGGACGAACATCAGCTGGGTGAAGAGCAGGTATCCGGCGGAGAGTTCAAGTCGGTTGTCCGAGGCCGGTCTGGCCAGTGCGACGAACACGCCGGGAGCCCAGAGGACCGCGTTGGCCAACGCCGCCTGCCGGAGCGGGAAGCGGGACGCGGCGGTGTAGCTCAGCGCGATCACGGTCACCGCGACGCTCACCGGCCGGGCACCGGAAAGCTCGGTGGCGAGCAGAATCGGGGTCGCCACCAGCACCGCGGTCCAGGTGGCGGCCTGCCGCAACAGGATCGGGGCGAGGCAGGCGACTCCCCAGACCGCGGTCGCACCACGGCCCACCGTGGGAGCCTCCGGATATCCGGCGATGATCTCGGCGGGGTCGATGACCAGGAACACCAGTTCGACCAGAACGGCGGTCAGGACCAGCAGCGTGTCCTGGGCGAGCGCCCGACCGTGCCGGACGACGAACCGCCCGGGAAGGTGGCGGCGCCATCCCGGGCCGGGTCCGGGGACCGGGGCATCCGGGAGGTCGCGGCGGGTCATGCTGGCGACGCTATCCGCTGTTTCAGCGCATAGCTCATCGGCGACGGCGAAGCTGACCTCCTTCTTCAGGAGGAGAACCTCTCCTCCTGTGCCCCGGATCCCCACCGGCCCGGTGGCCGCTGGCGGACCTCCTCCGACCCGGTCAGCCCGGCCCGGGATCGGCCGGCGTCGTTTTCGCTGTCGCGGACCGCGGCGGTGGCGTTGCGGCCGGCTCGGTCCGTACCGGCTGCGTCGGCACGCCGGCGGGGCCGCCGGCCGTCCTCCGGCTGACCCGGGCCGGCGGCGCGACGGTCGACGGTGGGGCGTCCGCCGGTTCCGGGAACGGTGGGGGAGTGCCGCCGAAGGTCGGACAGTGTGCCTGGTGGCTGCACCAGTCGCAGAGCCGGCTCGGCTTGGGGCGGAAGTCGCGGGCCTCGGTGGCCTGTTCGATCGCCCGCCACAGGGCCAGGACGGTCCGCTCGAACCGGACGAGTTCGTCGGCGTCGGGGCGGTAGTCGCAGATCTCGGCGTCCTTGAGGTAGAGCAGCCGCAGCACCGTCGGCACCACCCCACGGGTCCGCCACAGCACCAGCGCGTAGAACTTGAGCTGGAACAACGCCCGGGCCTCGAAGGCCTCGCGGGGTGCCCCGCCGGTCTTGTAGTCGACCACCCGCAGCGCACCGTCCGGCGAGACGTCCAACCGGTCGATGTAGCCGCGGATCAGCAACTGGTCGTCGACCACCGCCGAGACCAGACTCTCCCGCTCGGCCGGTTCCAGCCGGCGCGGGTCCTCCACGCTGAAGTAGCCGTTCAGCAGCTCGCGGGCCGAGGCGAGGAACTCGTCCGGCCCGGCGAGGTCGCCGGCGGGGAACAACTCGGCCAGCTCCGCCTGCTCGGCCACCAACCGGTCCCACTCCGGCGCCACCAGGTCCGCCGCCGCGGTCGGGGTCCGCTGGTCGGCGGGCAGGTCGAAGAGCCGCTCCAGCACCGCGTGGACGAGCGTGCCGCGGACCTGCTCGGCGCTGGGGCGCTCGGGCAGCCGGTCGATGCTGCGGAACCGGTAGAGCAGCGGGCAGGTCTTGAAGTCGGCGGCCCGGGACGGGGAGAGCGAGGCGGTGACCGCCCGGGCGGCCCCCGGGTCCGTAGCCGGTCCCGTTTCCACCGCCGGTGTTGTCGCCGCCTGTGTTGTCACGGCCTGTGTTGCCACCGTCTCTGCCGTCATGTCCGGAAGGTTATGCCACGGGTACGACGGAACCCGGCCCACCTACCCGCCGGTGCTGCCGTCCGGTCCTCGGTAGCACCCCGATCGGTCGCGTGCGGGCAGACCGAACCGACGGGTGGTCCGGTCGGGGCGTTCCGTAGCATCGAACCGATGGAGGAACCCTCGCGACCGCGACGTACCCGCACCAACCGGCGGAACGCCCTCGTCGTCGGCCGGGTGTTCGGCGTCCCCGTCCAGGTCAACGCCTCCATGCTGCTACTCGCCGCCGTGATCACCCTGATGTACGGCGGCGTCGTCCAGCGGCAGCTCGACCTGTCCCGACCCGCCGGCTACCTGTTCGGCGCCGGTTTTGTGATCCTGCTGCTCGGCTCGGTGCTGCTGCACGAACTGGGCCACGCGCTGACCGCGCGCCGGTACGGGATCGGGGTCCGGGGCATCACGCTGGAGCTGCTCGGCGGCTACACCGAGATGGACCGGGACGCGCCGACTCCCCGGGTGGACCTGCTGGTCTCGCTCGCCGGACCGGCCGTCTCGCTGGTCATCGGGCTGGCGGCGACGGGGCTGACGCTCGCCCTGCCGGACGGGACACTGGTCCACCAGTTCGCGTTCCAACTGGCGGCGAGCAACCTGCTGGTGGCGCTCTTCAACAGCCTGCCCGGACTGCCGCTGGACGGTGGGCGGGCGCTGCGGGCCGGGGTCTGGGCCGCCACCCGGGACCAGCACCTGGCGACCGAGGTCGCCGGCTGGTCGGGTCGGCTGGTCGCGGTCGGCACCGTCGCGTTGGTCCTCCTGCTGACCTGGGTGGACGTCCTGCCGGCCCAGGGGGTCGGTCCGGTGCTGGGCCTGGCGCTGGTCCTGGTGGTGGCGGTCACCCTGTGGCAGGGGGCGGGTCAGGCGATCCGGGCGGCCCGGATCAGTCGGCGTTTCCCGCTCATCGACCTGGCCCGGCTGGCCCGTCCGGTGTTCCGGGTGCCGACCGGCACACCGCTGGCCGAGGCGCAACGTCGCGGTGCGGCCGCCGGAGCGCCCGAACCGGCCCTCGGCGTCGTCGACTCGTCCGGCCGGCTGGTGGCGGTGGTGGACCGGGCGACCGCGGCCGCGGTGCCGGTGGAACGCCGTCCCTGGGTGGCCGTGGACACCGTGGCCCGCGGCCTGGACCGGGTGCCCACCCTGTCCGTCCGGCTCGTCGGCGAGGAGGTGGTGCACGCCGTGCAGAGCCACCCGGGCGCGCAGTACCTCGTGACGTCAGGCGAAGATGTGGTCGGCGTACTGCACGTCGCCGACCTGGCGCAGCTTCTCGAGCCGAACCGAAAGATGACTCAGTGACCGCACAGCCCACCGCCGTTTCCGCTGTCCGACCCACCCCGACGCCGGCCCGTCGCGGCCCGTTCCTGCCCGGGGACCGGGTGCAGCTCACCGATCCGAAGGGGCGGATGCACACCATCACGCTGGAACCCGGCCGGTCGTTCCACACCCATCGCGGGGCGCTGGAGCACGACGCGCTGATCGGGCTGCCCGACGGCAGTGTGGTCACCTCGACCGGGGGGACGGCGTATCTCGCGTTGCGACCGCTGCTCGCCGACTACGTCCTGTCGATGCCGCGCGGCGCCCAGGTGATCTATCCCAAGGACTCTGCCCAGATCGTCGCGATGGGGGACATCTTCCCCGGCGCCAAGGTGCTGGAGGCCGGTGTCGGTTCGGGTGCGTTGACCTGTTCGCTGCTCCGGGCGGTCGGACCGGACGGAGAACTGCACTCCTACGAGCTTCGTGAGGATTTCGCCGAGATCGCGCGCCGGAATGTGGAATCATTTTTCGGTGGACCGCATCCGGCGTGGACCCTGCACGTGGGGGACGTGGCCGACTGCCAGGAGTCCGGTTTCGACCGGATCATCCTTGACCTGCTCACCCCGTGGGAAGCGCTGGACCTGGTCGAGCGGGCACTGCTGCCCGGCGGTGTCTTCGTCGGCTACGTCGCGACCACACCCCAGCTCTCCGAACTGGTCGAGGCGTTGCGGGAGCGGGGCGGGTTCACCGAGCCGCGGGCGTGGGAGTCGCTGGTACGGGACTGGCACGCGGACGGCCTCGCGGTACGGCCGGACCACCGCATGATCGCCCACACCGCGTTCCTGGTCTCCAGTCGGCGCCTGGCGCCGGGCGTCACCGCGCCGCCGCGGCGGCGGAAGCCGAGCAAGGGCGCCGAGGCGTACGCGCTGCGCCGGCAGCAGGCACGGCAGGCGAGTGAGACGGCGCCGGGCGGCGCTGCCGAGTGAGCGGGGAGGTGGCATGAGCGAGCGGATCAGCCAGCTGCGGATGGTGGCTCGTCACGCCGCCGGGCCCAGTGGGGAGACGGCATGAGTCGGCCGGCGTTCGGTGGCGGTGGTGAGCTGCCCGCCGTCTTTCCGGACTGGTCGCCGTACCAGGACCTGGAGTCCGCCGCCCGGGCCTATCTGCGGGATCCGGACGTGGCGATGGAGGCGCTCAGCGGGGTGCTCCGCGGCGCCTCGGTGCTCGGGTTCACCCTGGAGCGGTTCGTCAACGAGGTGAACGGGGTCTGGCAGGAGGTCGCGATCTGCGACGGCAGCCGACTCATCCTGTGGCACGGCGAGGACGTGCCGCCGGACGACGGGCCCGCCGGTTCGATGACCTCGTCGCTGCGGGTGGTGCCGGTGTCGACGGTCAGCGAGGTGGGTTGCCGGCGTCGGTTGAGTCGTAGCCCGGACGGCCAGATCCGGGTGGACAGCATCGACGTCTACCTGCTGCTCAGCTCGCTCGACGAGGGTGTGCCCGGCGACGAGGCGCACGCGCCGCCCCGGCACGACGCCCTGCGGTTCGGCAAGACGCTCGACGACGGCGGGGCGGGGCAGATCGCCCGGCTGGAGGAGTTCGCCCGCCTGGTCGCCTCGGTCGTCGGCCGACCGATGCTCTGACCGGCTGACCGTACCCCGCCGCGGGGCCGGGTGGACCCGTTGTCCACCCCATCCGGTGCGACCTGCCCGAAACCGGCTCCGCCGGGTCGACCGGGACCGCCATAATGATCATGTTCACCGTGATCGAGTGATCAAGGTTCGGCGACGAGGGTGTTGCGTGGAACCGAATCAGCGTCACAGCGGTTAGTGTTAGGTCAGAACGTTCAAGCCCCCGGGGAGGTGGGACGTGGCACGCAGCGACGACGCGGACTCGCGCGCCGCACGGTGGGAGAAGGAGGCCCACGATCTCTCCACCCAGGTCGCGTTTCTTCAAGAGGAACTCGCTCTGGTGCGGCGCAAGTTGACCGAAAGCCCTCGACACGTCCGGCAGCTTGAGGAACGGCTGGCGGCGACACAGGCCCAACTGGCTCGGCTCACCGAGAACAACGAGCGGCTCGTGAACACCCTCAAGGAGGCACGCGCCCAGATCGTCACGCTCAAGGAGGAGATTGACCGGCTGGCGCAGCCACCCAGCGGTTATGGTGTCTTCCTGGCCCGACACGACGACGGGACGGTGGACGTCTTCACCGGTGGCCGCAAGCTACGGGTGGCCGTCTCGCCGTCGCTCGACGCGGCGGAGCTCCAGCGTGGGCAGGAGGTCCTGCTCAACGACGCGCTGAACATCGTCGACGCGTTCGGCTTCGAGCGGGTCGGCGAGGTCGTCATGCTCAAGGAGGTGTTGGAGAACCCCTCCGGTGGTGCGGGCGACCGGGCCCTGGTGATCTCACACGCCGACGAGGAGCGGATCGTCCACCTCGCGGAGACCCTGATCGGCTCGGCGTTGCGGGCCGGTGACTCGCTCATGATCGAGCCCCGCTCCGCGTACGCCTACGAGCGGATCCCGAAGAGCGAGGTCGAGGAGCTGGTCCTCGAAGAGGTACCGGACGTCGACTACAGCGACATCGGTGGTCTGCAGCCCCAGATCGAGCAGATCCGGGACGCCGTCGAGCTGCCGTTCCTGCACGCGGACCTGTTCCGGGAGCACCAGCTCCGGCCGCCGAAGGGCATCCTGCTCTACGGTCCGCCGGGCTGCGGCAAGACGCTCATCGCCAAGGCGGTGGCGAACTCGCTGGCGAAGAAGATCGCCGAGCGGCGGGGCGAGGAGAAGCACACCAGCTTCTTCCTCAACATCAAGGGCCCCGAGCTGCTGAACAAGTACGTCGGCGAGACCGAGCGGCACATCCGGCTCATCTTCCAGCGGGCCCGGGAGAAGGCCGGCGAGGGTACCCCGGTCATCGTGTTCTTCGACGAGATGGACTCGGTCTTCCGGACCCGGGGTTCCGGGGTCTCGTCCGACGTGGAGAACACCATCGTTCCCCAGCTGCTCAGCGAGATTGACGGCGTGGAGGGCCTGGAGAACGTCATCGTGATCGGGGCGTCCAACCGGGAAGACATGATCGACCCGGCGATCCTGCGTCCCGGCCGGCTCGACGTGAAAATCAAGATCGAGCGTCCGGACGCCGAGGCGGCCAAGGACATCTTCTCGAAGTACATCCTCACCGGTCTGCCGCTGCACCCCGACGACCTGGCCGAGCACGGCAACGATCCGGCGGCGACGGTGGCCGCGATGATCGAGGCCGTGGTGCTGCGGATGTACTCGGAGACCGAGGAGAACCGGTTCCTCGAGGTTACCTACGCCAACGGTGACAAGGAGGTCCTGTACTTCAAGGACTTCAACTCCGGCGCGATGATCCAGAACATCGTCGACCGGGGCAAGAAGATGGCGATCAAGGAGTTCCTCTCCTCCGGACGCAAGGGACTGCGGCTGCAGCACCTGCTCGACGCCTGCGTCGACGAGTTCCGGGAGAACGAGGACCTGCCGAACACCACCAACCCGGACGACTGGGCCCGGATCTCCGGCAAGAAGGGGGAGCGGATCGTCTACATCCGTACCCTCGTCTCCGGCGGCAAGGGCGCGGAGGCCGGCCGTTCCATCGAAACGGCGAGCAACACCGGCCAGTACCTGTAAACCGGACCAGCATCGTGGGCGCCGCGGCTGGGGCGCCCACGATGCTGTCCGGCTCCTTCTTCCCAGTGGTGACCCGGGCGGGGGCGTACCGTGGTCGTGTCGACACGCCGGGCGAGAATTCCGGCGGCGGGGCGGACTACGCTCGACGCCATGGGCGAGCGAAGCGAGGCGGCGGCATGAGCGAGCGTGGCGAGCGAATCATCGGGCTCAGTGTGGTGGAGCCTCATGGCGTCGGTGAGCGAAGCGAGGCGGCGGCATGAGCGTTCGGCGGATCATGGGCACCGAGGTCGAGTACGGCATCTCCGTACCCGGCCAGGCCGGCGCCAACCCGATGGTGACGTCGTCCCAGGTGGTCAACGCGTACGGCGCCCGGCCCGAGCTGGCCCGGGGCGGTCGGGCGCGGTGGGACTACGAGGAGGAGTCGCCGCTGCGCGACGCCCGTGGTTTCACCTACTCCGGTGCGGCGTACGACCCGGCCGAGGCGTTGGCCGACGAGGACCTGGGCCTGGCCAACGTCATCCTCACCAACGGCGCGCGGCTCTACGTCGACCACGCCCACCCGGAGTACTCGACTCCCGAGGTGACCAACCCGATGGACCTGGTCCGCTGGGACAAGGCGGGGGAGCGGGTGATGGCGGAGGCGTCCCGGCGGGCGGCGACCATCCCCGGTACCCATCCGATCCACCTCTACAAGAACAACACCGACAACAAGGGCGCCAGCTACGGCGCGCACGAGAACTACCTGATGCGCCGGCAGACGCCGTTCGCCGACATCGTGACCTACCTGACCCCGTTCTTCGTGACCCGGCAGATCGTCTGCGGGGCCGGGCGGGTCGGCATCGGTCAGGATGGCTCGCAGACCGGTTTCCAGATCTCCCAGCGGGCCGACTTCTTCGAGGTCGAGGTCGGTCTGGAGACGACGCTGAAGCGGCCGATCATCAACACCCGGGACGAGCCGCACGCGGACGCCGACAAGTACCGCCGACTGCACGTGATCATCGGTGACGCGAACCTGTCGGAGATCTCCACCTACCTGAAGGTCGGCACCACCGCCCTGGTCCTCACCATGATCGAGGAGAAGGCGCTCAGCCCGGACCTGTCCATCGCGGACCCGGTGGGCGAGCTGAAGGCGGTCAGCCACGACCCGTCGCTGACCCACCGGATCCGGCTGCGGGACGGGCGCCGGCTGACCGCCCTGGACCTGCAGTGGGCGTACCTCGAACGGGCCCGCTCCTTTGTGGAGCAGCGGTACGGCGACGACGTCGACCCGGACACCACGGACGTGCTCGACCGCTGGGAGAGCGTGCTGGACCGACTCGGCCGCGACGTGATGCTCTGCGCCGGCGAACTCGACTGGGTGGCCAAGCTGCGGCTGCTGGAGGGCTACCGGGAGCGGGAGAAGCTCGGCTGGGCGTCGCACAAGCTGCAGCTGGTCGACCTGCAGTACTCCGACGTACGGCCGGAGAAGGGCCTCTACCACCGGCTGGTGAGCCGGGGCGCGATGGCCACCCTGCTGCCCGAGGAGCTGACCCGGTCGGCGATGACGGAGCCGCCGGAGGACACCCGCGCCTACTTCCGGGGCCGGTGCCTCGCCCAGTACGCCTCGGAGGTGGTCGCGGCGAGCTGGGACTCGGTCATCTTCGACGTCGGCCGGGAGTCGCTGGTCCGGGTGCCGATGATGGAGCCCGAGCGGGGCACCCGCAAGCACGTGGGCGCGTTGTTCGACCGCTGCGCGAGCGCGAAGGACCTGCTGGAGACCATCACCGGCGGCTAGCCTGTGCACCGTCCGGCCGGAAGATCGAATTCTGGCCGTACGGTGGGCCGCGACGGCCGGGTTTCGTCGTCGATCCGAGGTAAGTTTCTCGCAGGCGATCGTGGAGGAGGCACCAGATGGCTACCCGTGACACCGGCGGTCAGTCGCAGTCGGGCAAGTCCCGTCGGGACGAGGAGGTCGACGAGGTTTCGGCCGAGGTGAACCCGGAGGTCGCCGAGCGGCACGCCGAGATCACCGAGGACGTCGACGACCTGTTGGACGAAATCGACTCGGTGCTGGAGGAGAACGCGGAGGAGTTCGTCCGGGGCTACGTCCAGAAGGGTGGACAGTAGCCCGGTGCGGTACCGGTCCGGGCGTGGTGCTTCCCGTCCGGTCGGCGGTGACGCCGTCGGCGGGTCCGGCGCGGGCCGGCGCCGCGCCGGATTCGCGACGTCCCGTCCGGCCCCGGGGACGTGGCCGACCGCCCGCCGTGCCGGACATCCAGCTGCTCCATGGTCCCCGCAACACGGGGACCGAGATCATCGCACCGGAGAGGCCCGGGCGATAGTCTGCTTCAACCGCAAGGCCTCGCCTCGGCCGGTTCCGCGTTCGACGTGGCGGAGCTGGGCGAGGCGATGACATACCTGAGAGGAAGCACGTGGCGGCTTTTGATCCCACCGGGCGTCTACCAGACGTGTTCCTCAACGTGGGCACGTCCTCGTTCACCCAGTTCCTCGGCATGGCGGCGCCCGACCTGCTGCCTGGTCGCCGGCCGCTGCCACCCGGGTCGGCCGCCGACATGGTCCCGCACGCCACCACCATCGTCGCGCTGACCACCGCCGAGGGTGTGGTGATGGCGGGTGACCGGCGGGGCACGATGGGCAACCTGATCTCCAGCCGGGACATCCGGAAGGTGCATCCGGCCGACGCGTACTCGCTGATCGGCTTCGCCGGCACCGCCGGCATCGCCCTGGAGATGGTGCGACTCTTCCAGGTGGAGTTGGAGCACTACGAGAAGATCGAGGGGGCGATGCTCTCCCTCGACGGTAAGGCGAACCGTCTCGCGGCGATGATCCGTGGCAACCTCGGTGCGGCGATGCAGGGGCTCGCGGTGATCCCGCTCTTCGCCGGCTACGACCTCGCCACCTCCGATCCCGCGAAGGCGGGTCGGATCTTCAGCTTCGACGTCGCCGGCGGGCCGTACGAGGAGACCGGCTACGACGGGATCGGTTCCGGGTCGCTGTTCGCGAAGGCGGCGCTGAAGAAGCGTTACCGGCCCGGTCTGAGCACCGAGGAGGCGATCCGGGTGGCCGTCGAGTCCCTCTACGACGCCGCCGACGACGACAGCGCCACCGGCGGTCCGGATCTCACCCGCCGGATCTACCCGGTGGTGATGACGGCCACCGCGGAGGGCACCAACCGGCTCTCCGACGCCGAGGCGGCGTCGGTCGCCGAAGCGGTGGTCGCCGCCCGGATGGAGAACCCGGGCGGCTGACGCCGCCGTTGTTGCCCCAAACCCGTCGTCAGCGTTACCGGTAAGGAGAACCGCCGCCGTGGCCATGCAGTTCTACGCCTCCCCCGAACAGATCATGCGCGACCGCTCCGAGCTGGCCCGTAAGGGCATCGCCCGGGGCCGGAGCGCGGTGACGCTGAGCTACGAGGGCGGGGTGCTCTTCGTGGCGGAGAACATCTCCACCGCCCTGCACAAGGTGAGCGAGATCTACGATCGGATCGCCTTCGCGGCGGTCGGTCGCTACAACGAGTTCGAGAACCTGCGCCGGGCGGGGGTGCGGATGGCCGACGCCACCGGCCTCAGCTTCGACCGCCGCGACGTCACCGGCCGGGCGCTGGCGAACGCGTACGCCCAGACGTTGGGGGCGATCTTCACCGAGCAGTCGAAGCCGTTCGAGGTGGAGATCTGCGTTGCGGAGGTCGGTGCCACGCCGGACGACGACGAACTGTACCGGATCACCTACGACGGCTCGGTGAACGACGAACCCGGCCGGATGGCGATGGGCGGGCAGGCGGAGGCGGTCACCGGCGCGCTACGTGAGGACCACCGGCCGGAGATGTCGCTCGACGACGCGGTCCGGTTGGCGGTCCGGGCGCTGGGCAGTGTCGGCGGCGAGGGCGGCGCGCCCCGGACCATCGCCGCGTCCCAGCTCGAGGTGGCGGTCCTGGACCGACGGCGGGTGGGACGTACCTTCCGCCGGATCACCGGGGCGGCGCTGGCCTCCCTGCTCAACGGGACGCCTGCCAAGGCCGACGGCGCCGGTGCCGGGGCGGAGGAGCCGAAGGCGCCGGCCCCCGGGCCGGCGAAGCCGACCGAGTCGGCGGCCTCCGCCGACCTGGAGAACAAGGCGTCCGCCGACCCGGACGAGTGAGTGTCACGGCGCCCGGGCCACGGCACCGGGCGCCGGTTCCCTGTCCGGGCCCGGGTGTGATCCGGTAGCCTCACCGGTATGACTCGGCGTGTGACGGTCAGCCTTCCCGACGACGTGGCCTCCCGGCTCGAGGCGGAACCGAACGCGTCCGCCTACGTCGCCCAGGCCGTCCGGGACCGGATGGCCCGGGAGCGGACCGCCCAGCTCCTCGCCGAGCACGGGTTCCCGATCACCGACGAAGGCCGGGAGCGGGCCCGACGGCGTCTCACCGAGGCCCGGGAACGGATGACACACGCCCGGTGGGACCGGCTCCGTGCGGTCGGCCGGAAGCCGGCGGCGTGACCGACAACGTCGACAACATTCGACTGGTTCTGGACACCTCGGCGATCCTCGCCTACGCGACCACCTCGATCGCCGTCGGGGAGACGATCGCCGAGGTGGTCGACGAGGGCGGCCGGTTCGCCGTCCCGGTCGCCTGCCTGGCCGAGGCGTCGCGGCTGGTACCGGAGGGACAGGCGGCGGGCGTGTTGCTGCTGGTCGAGCATCCGTGCGCGTACCTCACCCCGGTCGGGACCGAGGACTGGCGGGTGCTCGCCGAATGGACCCGGATCCTGGGCCGGCTGGACGCCGCCTCGGCGCTGATCGAGGCGATCGGCTGGACGGCGTACGTGCTGACCGGGGAGCCGAAGCTGTACGGCGACCCGGACGAGATGCCGATCATCCCGATCTGACCCCCCACCCGGCCGTTGCCCGCTGATCCGGGCGCCGTCCTAGCCCGCGACCAGCGGTGGCACCCCGGGCGGGACGCCGGCGGCACCCGACGCCGGAATCCGGGCGGCGGGGGCGGCGTCGCGCAGCGGGCCGCCCGGCCGCAGCGCCGCGGCCAGCTGGTCCCGCCAGTGCGGCAGTGGCGGCAGGCCAGCCCGGGCCCAGCCGGCGTGCCCCAGCACGCTGTACCCGGGCCGGCGGGCCGGCCGGGGGAACCGGTCACTGGTGGTGGGCCGGACCCGTTCCGGATCCAGACCGGCCCACCGGAAGACCTCCCGGGCCAGGCCGTACCAGGTGGTCTGGCCGGTGGCGGTGCCGTGGTACGCGCCGGCCGGCGCGTCGCCCCGGCCGGCCGCCTCGGCCAACTCGACCAGGCGTTCGGCGAGGGCGTACGACCAGGTCGGCTGCCCGTGCTGGTCGTCGACCACGTCGAGGTGCGGACGTTCGGCGGCCAGCCGGAGCATGGTGCGGACGAAGTTCGGGCCGTGGGCCCCGTACAGCCAGGCGGTGCGGACCACGTAACCGGTTCGGGGAAGCAGCCGGAAGACGGCACGTTCGCCGGCCAGCTTGCTGCGGCCGTACGCGTTGACCGGTGCGGTCGGCGCGTCCTCGGGATAGGGCCGGGTGGCGTCGCCGGCGAAGACGTAGTCGGTCGAGACGTGTATAAGCCGGGCCCCGGTTTCGGCGCAGGCCCGGGCCAGGTGCGCCACCCCGTCTCCGTTCACCGCGGTGGCGTCCGCCTCCCGGCTCTCCGCTCCGTCGACGTCGGTCCAGGCGGCCGCGTTCAGCACCACGTCGTGTCCGTCGACCGCGGACCGGACCGCCACCGGGTCGGTGACATCCAGGTCGGCCCGGGTGGCGGCGGTGACCTCCGCGCCGTCCCGTCCGGCGAGCACGGCGGCCACGTCCCGGCCGAGCAGACCACCGGCGCCGGTCACCAGCCACCGGGCGGTCATCCGACGGTCGGGGCGGGGCGGGTCGCCGCCGGGTCGAGTCGTGCCTTCAGCGGCTCCCACCAGGCACGGTTCTCCCGGTACCAGGCGATCGTGTCGACCAGTCCACGGTCGAGGTCGACCTGCGGGGCGTACCCGAGCTCTTCACGGATCTTGGTGATGTCGAGCGAGTAGCGCCGGTCGTGCCCCATCCGGTCGGCGACCGGGACGACCCGGTCCCAGCCGGCGCCGCAGGCGGCGAGCACCCGGCCGGTCAGCTCGCGGTTGGTCAGTTCGGTGCCGCCACCGATGTGGTAGACCTCGCCCGGCCGGCCCTTGTCCTGGACCAGCGCGATGCCGACACAGTGGTCGTGGACGTGCAGCCAGTCCCGGACGTTGCCACCGTCGCCGTAGAGCGGCACGGTGCCCCCGTCGAGCAGGTTGGTGACGAAGAGCGGGAGGACCTTCTCGGGGAACTGGTACGGCCCGTAGTTGTTGGAGCAGCGGGTCAGCACCACGTCCATGCCGTACGTCCGGTGGTAGGCGAGGGCGAGCAGGTCGGAGCCGGCCTTGGTCGCCGCGTACGGGGAGTTCGGCGCCAGCGGCTGGGTCTCGGCCCAGGACCCGGAGTCGATCGAGCCGTATACCTCGTCGGTGGAGACGTGCACGAAGCGCCCGGTGCCGTGCCGCAGTGCGGCGTCCAGCAGGGTCTGGGTGCCGAGCACGTTTGTGGAGACGAACGGGGCGGCGCTGACGATCGACCGGTCGACGTGGGACTCGGCGGCGAAGTGCACGACCACGTCGTGCCCGGCGACCACCTCGTCGACCACCACCGGGTCGCAGATGTCGCCGACGACCACCGACAGCCGGGGGTCGTGGCGAACCGGATCGAGGTTCGCCAGGTTGCCGGAGTAGGTCAGCTTGTCCAGCACGGTGACCACACCGGGGTCGAGCCGTGGACCGGTGCCGGTCAGCAGCATACGTACATATTCAGACCCGATGAATCCGGCGCCGCCGGTGACGAGGATCCTCATGGGACCGGAAGTCTACGCCGGATCCGGAAATGCCGGCGCATTTGGCCGGCGAGCCGTTTCGTCGGCAACCGGCCAGTCGGTGATCCGACGAAAAAGCCGCCGGTTCTACGGTGGGTCGGTAACCTGCGCCAATGCGCGGAATCTTGTTGGCGGGCGGCACCGGCTCGCGGCTCTGGCCGATCACACAGGCCGTTTCGAAGCAACTGATGCCGGTGTTCGACAAACCAATGATCTATTACCCGTTGTCCACCCTGGTAATGGCCGGAATACGGGAAATCCTCATTATCACCACCCGGGACGACCAGCCGCAGTTCCGACGCCTGCTCGGCGACGGCGGGCAGTGGGGCCTGCGCCTGGAGTACGTGGTGCAGCCGACGCCGGACGGTATCGCCCAGGCGTTCCTGCTCGGCGAGGACTTCCTGGCCGGTGAACCGGTGGCCCTGATCCTCGGCGACAACATCTTCTACGGTGGCGGACTGGGCCGCAGCCTCGCCCTGCGTGAGCCACCGGACGGCGGCCGGATCTTCGCCTATCCGGTCGCGGACTGCGCGGGTTACGGAATCGTCGAGTTCGACACCGACGGCACCGCGTTGTCGATCGAGGAGAAGCCGGAGAAGCCGAAGTCCCGGTACGCCGTACCGGGCCTGTACTTCTACGCCGGCGACGTGGTGGAGATCGCCCGAGGGCTCACCCCGAGTGAACGCGGCGAACTGGAGATCACCGCGGTGAACCAGACGTATCTGCGGCAGGGACGACTCCAGGTCACCGCCCTGGACCGGGGTACGGCGTGGCTGGACACCGGGACCTTCACCTCGTTGATGCAGGCCGGCGAGTTCGTCCGGGTGATCGAGGAACGGCAGGGCCTGAAGGTCGGCTGCATCGAGGAGGTCGTCTGGCGCAGCGGCCTGATCAGCGACGACCAGCTCCGGGACCTGGCCGAACCGCTCACCAGGAGCGGGTACGGCGAGTACCTCTTCAGCATCCTGGAGGACCCCGGCCGGTGACCGTTGCGGCCGACCCGGACAACGCCACCCGCCGACAGTGACCAATCGGCCCCTCGGGCGACTAATCTCCAACCATGGAACGGCGAATCTTCGGTCTCGAAACCGAGTACGGCGTCACCTGCACCTATCGCGGCCAGCGCCGCCTGTCACCGGACGAGGTCGCCCGGTACCTCTTCCGCCGGGTGGTGTCCTGGGGGCGGTCGAGCAACGTCTTCCTGCGCAACGGAGCCCGGCTCTACCTCGACGTCGGGTCCCATCCCGAGTACGCCACGCCCGAGTGTGACTCGGTCGCCGACCTGGTCGCCCACGACCGGGCCGGGGAACGGATCCTGGAGGGCCTGCTCGTCGACGCGGAGAAGCGGCTGCACGACGAGGGGATCGCGGGCGAGATCTACCTGTTCAAGAACAACACCGACTCCGCCGGCAACTCGTACGGCTGCCACGAGAACTATCTGGTCTCCCGACACGGCGAGTTCGGCCGGCTCGCCGACGTCCTGATTCCGTTCCTGGTGACCCGGCAGCTGATCTGCGGCGCGGGCAAGGTCCTGCAGACCCCCCGGGGCGCCGTCTACTGCCTGTCCCAGCGGGCCGAGCACATCTGGGAGGGCGTCTCCTCGGCGACCACCCGCAGCCGGCCGATCATCAACACCCGGGACGAGCCGCACGCCGACGCCGAGCGCTACCGGCGGCTGCACGTCATCGTCGGGGACTCGAACATGAACGAGGTGACCACCCTGCTCAAGGTCGGCAGCGCGGACATCGTGCTGCGGATGATCGAGGCCGGGGTGGTGATGCGGGACCTCTCGCTGGAGAACCCGATCCGGGCGATCCGGGAGGTCTCGCACGACATCACCGGGCGGCGCAAGGTCCGGCTCGCCTCCAACAAGGAGATCAGCGCGCTGGAGATCCAGCAGGAGTACCTGGCCAAGGCGACCGAGTTCGTCGAGCGCCGGGGCGGCGACCAGACCGCGAAGCGGGTGGTCGAGCTCTGGGGCCGGGTGCTGCGGGCGGTCGAGACCGGCAACCTCGACCCGGTGGCCCGGGAGATCGACTGGGTGACGAAGCTCCAGCTCATCGAGCGTTACCAGCGCAAGAACGACCTGCCGTTGTCGCATCCGCGGATCGCCCAGATGGATCTGGCGTACCACGACCTGCGTCGCGGCCGGGGCCTCTACGGGCTGCTGGAACGCCGTAAGCAGGTGGACCGGATCGCCACCGACCCGGAGATCTTCGAGGCGAAGGAGACGCCGCCGCAGACCACCCGGGCCCGGCTGCGGGGTGAGTTCATCCGGCACGCCCAGGAGAAGCGCCGGGACTTCACCGTCGACTGGGTCCACCTCAAGCTCAATGACCAGGCGCAGCGCACGGTGCTCTGCAAGGACCCGTTCCGGGCGTACGACGAACGCGTCGAGCGGCTGATCGCGAGCATGTGACGCACCGGCCCGCCGGCCCGGGCGCACCTGATCCGAGGTGCGGCCCACGGCCGGCGGGCCGGTTCGTTAGGCTGAGCCCGCCATGACAGATCAACATCCCGGTCACGAGGGCGAGGAACGTCGCCCGGAGCAGGTGCGGCTCAACCGTCTGGAGCGCCGCCGCGCGAAGATCCGTGAGGAGATCGAGCGGAACCGCCGCGGCGAGTACCGGGTACCGACCTGGGTGCTGACGGTGGTGCTCGTCGCGGTGGTCGCCGGCTGGCTCGCGCTGGTCTTCCTCAGCTGATCCCGACCACGCGTACTTCCTGACCGCGTCGACCGCCCGTCGGCCCGTCCGCCCGGGGTGCCGCAGCCGCCGCTCAGGGTTGGCGCAGCAGCGCGGCGGCGTGCCGGCCGGCGGCGGCCGCGGCGAGGAAGTACGCGTGGTCGGCGTCGAGTCCGCGCCCCATCGTGGAGAGCGGTACCGGTGCCGCCCGGAGGGCGGCGTCCAGCCCGGCCACGTCCACCCGGACCAGACGGTGCCGCCCGGCGAGCGGGGCGAGGGCCCGGTCCACCTCGTCAGCCAGCGCCGGCGCCAGCCCGGTGGGCACCACCAGGTCGGCGGCGGCCAGCGCGACCCGGCCGTACGCGGTCAGGCTGTGGTGGGAGACGCCCCGGTGCCGGTGCCGCGGGTCGGCGTCGGAGATCCGCAGTGATCCCACCGGCCGGCCACCCAGCGCGGCGACCGCGTTGACCGCCTCACCGACCGCCACCCCGGAATAGCCCCACCGGGTGCCGGTGCCCAGGTTGCCCGGCCCCTGCGCCACGATCACCAGCTCCGCGCCGAGCGCGTGCCGGGCGGCGAGCAGCCCGCTGTGCACGTTCGTGGCCTCCAGGTCGCCGCCGAACGCCTGTCCGACGGTGACCGTGCCGACCAGGTGATCGCGCAACCCGTCCAGCGTCCGGGAGAACCAGGCCGGCAGGGCGCCCCCGTCGGTCATCAGGTAGCCGATCCTGGCGTCCGGCGCGTCGGCCCGGACCCCGGCCACGATCGCGGGCAGCGCGGAGTGCAGGTCGGCGGTGACCACCGGCAGCCCGGCCAGATCGTCGGCGTCGGCGAGCTTCTCCCGGTACGGCGACGCCTCCTCGTCCGCGCCGAGCACGATCGGCTGCAACGGGGTGTAACGGGCCTTGACCAGGTGGCCGTCGTCGCGGGTGTGTGCCGAGGCGGGCGGGTCCGGCGGCAGCCGGTCCGGTAGCGCGACGACCAGGGCGTACCCGCCGGTGCCGAGCCCCATCACCAGTGCGTTCACGTTGAGCAGCACCCGGTCGCCGGGCTGCGGGGTGCCAACCAGCGACGGATAGGCGAGCGCCCGGACGTCGACCCCGTCGCTCTGCCTGACCTCGAGTTCCACCGCGCCGTGCCAGTGCCGTCGGAGCGCCGTGACCGTGCCGGACCGCCATCGCACCATGGCCGGCAGGGTAACCGGGGCGTCCGCCCGGCCCGGCCCCGGGTGCGACGTTCGCAGACGGTCGGGCGGACCGGTCCCGACCGGGCGGGTCGGCTACGGTGACCGGCCGTGGGTCGGGTCGAGGAAGACGTACGAGACGGCGGGGTAGCGGGCCACCAGCCGCTGTTCGGCCCGGTCCGCCTCGGCCTCGATCTCCGCCCCGGTCGCCTCGTCCCGGAAGTCGACCTTGGCCGCCACCAGGATCTCGTCCGGCCCGAGGTACATGGTGAACAGCGTGTGGACCCGTTCCACCGTCGGCAGCCCGGCCAGCTCCTGGTGGATCTCCCGGTGCACCCGTGGCGGCACGGCCTGGCCGACCAGCAGCGAGATGTTGCTCCGGGCCAGGACGGCGGCCACCACCAGGAGCAGCAGACCGATCGCGATCGACGCCAGCCCGTCCCAGAGTTCGTTGCCGGTGATCTCGGAGAGCCAGACCCCGAGCGCGGCCAGGGAGATGCCGATCAGCGCGGCGCTGTCCTCGAGGAACACCGCCTTCACCATGGTGTCCGGGGTGTGGCGCAGGTACCGGGCGGAGCTGATCCCGCGTTCCCGGGACCGTCGTCGGACCTGCCGGACGGCCCGGGTGAGCGAGACCGACTCGATGACGAACGAGGTCGCCAGGACGACGTACGAGACCACGTACTCACCGCTGTGCTCGCCGTGCCGAATCGTGTTGACCCCGTGGGTGATCGAGAACCCGGCGCCGACCACGAAGGTGAAGATCGCGGCGATGAACGCCCAGACGTAGCTCTCCTTGCCGTACCCGAACGGGTGCTGGACGTCGGCGGGGCGGGCGCCGCGGCGCAGCGCGGTGAAGAGCAGGACCTCGGTGGCGGTGTCGGCGATCGAGTGGGCGCCCTCGGAGAGCATCGCCGCCGAGCCGGAGATGAGACCCGCCAGCACCTTGGCCGCGGCGATCAGGAGGTTGGCCAGCCCGGCCACGACCACCGTGACCACACTCTCCGTGTTCGCCTGCCGTTCGGCCATACCGTCAGCCTAGGAGCCGGCGCGGGTCCGGGCAGGCGGAGCCTGCTCCCGGTACGCCCCGTGTGGGTGTCCGCGCCGGCAGCCGTGACTGCTAGCGTCTGTAGCGTGTCGCGGACCCGTACCGAGCGCCTGGTCAACCTGGTGATCTGCCTGCTGTCCACGCGGCGGTTCCTGACCGCCGCGCAGATCGCCGCGACCGTACCGGGCTACGAGCATGATCCTGACGACCCGCGCGACCACGAGGCCTTCCAGCGGAAGTTCGAGCGGGACAAGGCCGAGCTGCGGGAGCTGGGCGTCCCTCTGGAGACCGGCACCGCCAGCGCGTTCGACACCGAGCCGGGCTACCGGATCGCCCACCGCGAGTACGCGTTGCCGGAGATCCCGCTGGAGCCCGACGAGGCGGCCGCGGTGGGCATCGCCGCCCGACTCTGGCGGCACGCCGGGCTCGCCGCCGCCGCCTCCTCCGGTCTGGCCAAACTGCGGGCCGGGGGCATCGACGTCGACCCGCAGGCCACCCTCGACATGGAACCGGTGGTCACCGTCGACCCGGCGTTCGCGCCGCTCACCTCGGCGGCCCGGGACCGGCGTACGGTCACCTTCGACTATCGGGTGCCGGAGAGCGACGATCCGACGAGCCGACGGCTGCAGCCGTGGGGGGTGGTCTGCTGGCGCGGCCGCTGGTACGTGGTCGGTCACGACCTCGACCGGCAGGCGCCCCGGTGCTTCCGACTGTCCCGGATCGTCGGTGGCGCGGTCCGGCCGGTGGGCGCACCGGGCACCTTCGAGCCGCCCGGCGACGTCGACCTCATCAGCTACGTGGCGCGCTGGTCCGGTCCGGTCGAGCGGCCCGGGCGGGCCACCGTGCTGGTCCGCCCCGGTCGGGCCGCCGGGCTGCGCCGGTGGGCCCGGGAGGCGACCAGCGGACCCGACGGCGACCTGCTGGTCCTGGCGTACGCCGATGCCGAGTCGCTCGCCGGCCGGCTCGTCGGCTACGGTCCCGATGTCCGGGTGCTCGACCCACCGGAGGTCCGGGAGGCCGTGATCCAGCGGCTGAAGGAGATCGCCACCCGGCACGACGAGGTGGTCGTCGCCCGTACCCCGGTGTGACGCCGGTGGTGCGGGCCGCGTGCCCGGCCGACTGACCGAAGGAGGAGACACCGTGACCCGTCCGGCGCAACGGTCCGGTGCGTCCCGGGCCTCGGCCGACCGGCTGGCCCGGCTGTTGAACCTGGTGCCGTACCTGCTCGCCCGGCCCGGTATCGCGGTGGCCGAGGCGGCGGCCGACCTCGGGGTGACCGAGCGGCAGCTCCGCGAGGACCTGGAACTGCTCTGGGTCTGCGGGCTACCCGGATACGGCCCGGGTGACCTGATCGACATGGCCTTCGACGGCGACACGGTCACCATCACCTACGACGCCGGCATCGACCGTCCGCTGCGGCTGACCCCGGACGAGGCACTGGCCCTGGTGGTCGCGTTGCGGATGCTCGCCGAGACCCCCGGGATCGCCAACCGGGACGCGATCGAGCGGGCCCTCGCCAAGATCGAGAGTGCGGCCGGCGACCACGCCGACGCCCCGGTCGCGGTCCGGCTGCCGGGTGACAGCGACCGGGTGGAGGCGTTGCGGGGTGCGGTGGGTCGGCGGCGGGCGCTGCGGATCACCTACTACACGGCGGCCCGGGACGAGACGACCGAGCGGACCGTGGACCCGATCCGGGTGTCGGTGGTCGGCGGCCACGCCTACCTCGAGGCGTGGTGCCGCCGGGCGGAGTCGGTGCGGATGTTCCGCGCCGACCGGATCGACGCCCTCGTCGAACTGGACGAGCCGGCCGCGCCGCCGGCGCAGGCCCAGCTGCACGACCTCAGTGCCGGCATCTTCCGTCCCTCGGCGGACCTGCCGCTGGTCACCCTGCGGGTCGGTCGGCCCGCGCGGTGGATCACCGAGTACTACCCGTGCGAGCGGGTCGAGCCGGACCCGGGTGCCGGCGCCGGCTCGGGCCGGGAGTGGCTGGTCTCGCTCCGGGTCACCGACCTGGACTGGGCCCGACGGTTCGTGCTCGGCCTCGGCCCGGAGGTCACCGTGGTCTCCCCGCCCGAACTCGCCGAACAGGTACGCGACCAGGCGGCGGCGGCACTGAATGCCTACGCCGATCCCGCCGATCCCGCCGACCCCGCCTACGCCGATCCCGCGCCGGCCGACCCCGGGTACGCCGGACCGGCGGGCGGTACCGCGAGCCGCTAGGCTGACCGGGTGGTGAAGTGGATCGTGCTGGCGGCGGTGCTGTTCGGCCTGCTGGTGCTCGCGCTGGCCGCCCGCCGGGTGCTGATCCGGCTGCCCGGGCTGCGTCGGGCCGCCCTGGCCCTGCAGCGTCGGCAGGAGCAGGCCGAGCACCTGCAGCAGGTGGCGCTGACCCTGCAGCGGCGGGCGGAGGAGCTGCAGCAGCAGGTGGAGATCGTGCAGCGGCGGGTCGAGGTGATCCAGTCCCGGCGCGGCAAGCGGGCGTGAACGCCGAGGTCGGCCGGTTGACGGACGACTGCCGTTGGTCAAGACTTCACCGGCCGGGCCGGAAACATACCAACCTGGCGGGTGGCGACGGCCCCCGACACACGTACGATGGGCCAGGACAACACCCCTCTGCTGGACAAAAACCGAACTGGAGTTCCCCATGGTCGGAGCCCTGAAGCCGTGGCACATCTTCGTCCTCGTGGCAGTGCTCGTACTGCTCTTCGGCGCGAAGCGGCTCCCGGACGCGGCCCGTTCGCTCGGCCGCTCGCTGCGCATCATCAAGGCCGAGACCAAGAGCCTCGCCGACGACGACAAGGACCTGGCGGAGAAGGCCGACGCCCAGGCGGCCCGGCACCCGCTCCCCGGTGACTCGACGGTGCAGCCGACCAGCGTCCACCAGCCCGGGTACCAGCCCCCGGCGGCGCCGGTGAACGACCCGGTGCAGCGCGTCCGCGACAACTGACCCGGGTCCGCACCCGTGGCATTCGCGCTGCGCCGTCGGCGCGGCCCCAGCAACTTCGAGCGGGCCGCCGACGGCTCGATGACCCTGGTCGAACACCTCCGGGAGTTGCGTAACCGGCTGTTCCGGGCGTCCCTGGCGATCCTGGTCGGCTTCGGCGCCGGGATCTTCCTGGCCCGACCGGTCCGTCGGCTGCTGCAGGAGCCGTACTGCGAACTGCCCGGCTCGACGGTGAACGGCAAGTGCCAGTTCACCCAGCTCGGGCCGGCCGACCTCTTCCTGCTCGACCTGAAGATCGGGCTCTGGGTCGGGCTGATCCTGGCCGCGCCGATCTGGCTCTACCAGCTCTGGGCGTTCATCGCCCCGGGCCTGCACCGGCACGAGCGGCGGTACGCGTACGTCTTCACCGCCCTGGCCGCGCCGCTGTTCGCGGCCGGCGCCGTGCTGGCGTACTTCGTGGTCGCGAAGGGTCTCGAGTTCCTGGTCGGCCTCTCCGGTGAGGACGTCACCAACACCCTGGAGATCACCCGGTACATCTCGTTCGTCACCAACATGATCCTGATGTTCGGGGTGGCGTTCGAGTTCCCGCTGGTCGTGCTGATGCTCAACTTCGTCGGCATCGCCAGCGGCCGGCGGTTGCTGAGCTGGTGGCGGGTCGCGGTCTTCGTCTTCTTCCTCTTCTCGGCGATCGTCACCCCCACCCCGGATCCGTTCGGCATGACCGCACTGGCGCTCTGCCTCTCCGCGCTCTACTTCGGGGCGGTCGGGGTGGCGTTCCTCAACGACCGACGCCGGGGCCGGGGCCGGGAGATCTACACCGGGCTCGACGACGACGAGGTGTCGCCGCTCGACCTCACCCCGGAGCCGGTCACCGCCGGCGGACGGGTCGAGACGATCGACCCGATCGGTGCGCCGGAACCGGTCGCCGCGCCGAAACCGATCGACCGGGGTTACGACGACGCGACCTGAGCCGCGCCCCGCTGATCGACCACAGAGCCGCCCCGGACGGATCCGTCCGGGGCGGCTCTGTCGGATCCGGCGGGTCGGACGGTACGGTGCTCGCCGTGACCGCGAACGATCAGCTGTCCGGGGCCGGGCCGGCCGCCGCACCGCGCGACGGGTACCTGGCGGTGCTGGCCAACCCGGCGGCCGGTCGGGGGCGCTACCGGGGACTGCTGCCGATCGTGCTCGACCGGCTCGGCGCGGCCGGGTGGCCGGTCGTCCTGCTCGAGGCGGAAACCGCCGACCAGGCCCGGGCCGCCTGTGCGACCGCGGTCGCCGACGGTGCCGCCGCGTTGGTGACCGTCGGCGGTGACGGCACCGTCAACCTGGCGCTCCAGGCGGTCGCCGACACCGGTGTCGCCTTCGGCCCGGTACCGGCCGGGACCGGTAACGACTTCGCGGTCTGCACCGGCTTTCCCGCCGACCCGCTCGCCGCGGTCGAGGTGATCGCCGCCGCGCTGACCGCCGGTCGGACCCGCCCGGCCGACCTGGCCCGGATGACCGCCGGCGACGGCACCTCCCGGTGGTTCGGCGCGGTGCTGGCCGCCGGGTTCGACGCGCTGGTCAACGAGCGGGCGAACCGGATGTCCTGGCCGCGTGGCCGCCGCCGGTACGACCTGGCGATCCTGGTGGAACTGGCCCGGCTCCGCCCTCGGCGCTACACGCTACGGCTGGACGGCGTGCCGCTGGAGTTCGACGGGGTGCTGGTCGCGGTCGGCAACTGCCCGAGCTACGGCGGCGGGATGCGGATCTGCCCGGACGCCGACCCGACCGACGGGCAGCTGGACGTGGTCTACGCCGGTCCGGTCGGCCGGGCCACACTGGCCAGGATCAAGCCCCGGGTCTACCGGGGCAGCCACGTCACCCACCCGATGGTGCACAGCCACCGGGCCCGGACGGTGGAGATCTCCGCCGACGGGATCGTCGGGTACGCCGACGGCGAGCGGGCGCTGCCGCTGCCGGTGACGGTGACCGCCGTGCCCGACGCGGTACGCCTGCTGATCTGACCCGGCCCCGGCGCCTGGAGTCAGGTGTCGTCGGTGAGTGCCAGATCGAGTACCGAGGCCAGCCCGTTGGACCGGCCCGCCTCGGCGGCCGGCAGTACCAGCGCGGCACAGCCGGCGTTCACCGCCCCGGCGTCCGCCGGGGTGTCGCCGACCATCAGGGCCCGTTCCGGGTCGACGCCGAGCAGACCGCAGGCACGCCAGAAGATCGCCGGGTCCGGTTTGCAGCGACCCACCTCGTACGAGAGCACGAACGCGTCGACCAGGTCGGTGAGCTCCCAGGCGGCGAAGAGTGGCCGGGGGTCGAAGCCGATGTTGCTGACCACGGCGACCGGGATCCGGGCCGCCCGCAGCACCCGGAGCGTCTCCCGGGTGTCCGGGTACGGCAGCCAGCCGTCCGGGGTGAGCAGGCGTTCGTAGAGGGCCTCGGGAAGCCCGTCCACGCCGGTGTCGACGGTGGCGGCGAGTCCGACGTACGCGGCCCGGTGGGCGGGCGGGTAGAGGTCCCGTTCCGCCCACACCTCGGCCAGGTGCGGCGGTACCCGGGCCGGCAACGGGCCGCCCGGTCGGCCGGCGGCGACGAGCCGGTCCGCCAGGCCGGTGGCGCGGGCGCGGTCCAGCGTCGCGCCGCACTCCGCCGCGGCGGCCTGGACCCATCCGACCGGGTCCTCCACCTGGGCGAGAGTGCCGTGGAAGTCGAAGAGCACCGCGTCGACCGGCCGGCGGGCGGCTGTCGGGGCCGCGGAACCTCCGGTTCCGTGCGACGTACGTGGCTTGGGCGGTTCGGCATGGTCCGGCACGTGCTGCACCCTACCGACCTGCTCCCGACGGCCCGCTCCACGGCCTGCCGGGGTGCGCCCACCCGCCAAGCATTAATCTTGGCGGTATGTCGAGCCCCGCCGAGCGGTACGCCGCGGCGCGCCGCCGGGCCGCGCAGGCCACCAGGTTTCCCGCGCTTGACGAGTTCGCCCAGCAACTGGGGTTTGATCTCGACGACTTTCAGCGTGAGGCGTGCCAGGCGCTGGAACGGGGCAGCGGTGTCCTGGTCTGTGCCCCGACCGGCGCCGGTAAGACGGTTGTCGGCGAGTTCGCCGTACACCTGGCTCTGCGGGGTGGTCCGGGGGCCGCGCCCGGCCGCCCGGCGGCGGGCACCGCCGGCGCCGGTGCGCCCGCCGGGCCGAGCGCGGCCGCCTCGGCCGGGGTCGCCGCCGCCGGTACGGTCGACGGGGCCGGGAGCGACGAAGGCGGAGCCGACGCGGCCGTGGCGGGGGCGGTCGAGGGAAACCTGGTCCGCAAGTGCTTCTACACCACGCCGATCAAGGCGCTGTCCAACCAGAAGTACCACGATCTGGTGGACCGGTACGGCTCGGAGCTGGTCGGCCTGCTCACCGGGGACAACGCGATCAACGGTGACGCGCCGGTGGTGGTGATGACCACCGAGGTGCTGCGGAACATGCTCTACGCCGGATCGTCCAGTCTCGACGGCCTCGCCTACGTGGTGATGGACGAGGTGCACTACCTCGCCGACCGGTTCCGGGGCGGGGTCTGGGAAGAGGTGATCATCCACCTGCCGGAGTCGGTGACCCTGGTGTCGCTGTCGGCCACGGTCTCCAACGCCGAGGAGTTCGCCGACTGGCTGGTCACCGTGCGGGGCGAGACCGAGGTGGTGGTCAGCGAGCACCGGCCGGTGCCGCTCTGGCAGCACATGCTGGTCAACCGGCGGATGTTCGACCTGTTCCACGACGCGGACGCGGCCCGCAAGCACGACGTGCATCCGGAACTGCTGCGCTACACCCGGGAGCTGTTGCGCCGGCTGGAGCTGGGGGACCGGGCGTCCGGCGGCCCTGGCTGGGGTGGCCGGGGCGGCCGGGGGCCGCGCTGGCGGGGGCCGCTGCGGGCCGACATCGTCGAGCGCCTCGACCGGGAGGGGCTGCTGCCGGCGATCCTGTTCATCTTCAGCCGGGCCGGCTGCGACACCGCCGTCCAGCAGTGCCTCGCCGCCGGACTGCGGTTGACCACCCCTGAGGAGCGGGCCGAGATCCGCCGGGTGGTGGAGAGCCGGATCACCAGCGTGCCCGGCGAGGACCTGGCGGTGCTCGGCTACTGGGAGTGGCTCGACGGACTGGAGCGGGGTCTCGCCGCCCACCACGCGGGCATGCTGCCGGCGTTCAAGGAGGTCGTCGAGGAGCTTTTCGTCCGGGGTCTGGTGAAGGCGGTCTTCGCCACCGAGACGCTGGCGCTCGGCATCAACATGCCGGCCCGCTGCGTGGTGCTGGAACGGCTGGTGAAGTTCAACGGCGAGGCGCACGTCGACCTGACGCCGGGGGAGTACACCCAGCTGACCGGTCGGGCCGGCCGTCGCGGCATCGACGTCGAGGGGCACGCGGTGGTGGTCTGGTCACCGGAGGTGGATCCCCGGCACGTGGCCGGGCTCGCCTCGACGCGTACCTATCCGTTGCGGTCCAGCTTCCGGCCGTCGTACAACATGGCGGTCAACCTGGTCGGCTCGGTCGGCGCCGCGCCGGCGCGCGAGTTGCTGGAGTCGTCGTTCGCGCAGTTCCAGGCGGACCGGTCGGTGGTCGGCCTGGCCCGGCAGGTGCAGCGCAACGTCGAGACCATCGAGGCGTACGGGGCCGAGGTCCGCTGTCACCACGGTGACTTCGACGAGTACTTCGGGCTCCGGCTGGCGATCGCCGACCGGGAGCGGACCCTGGCCCGGCAGGGGCAGACCCAGCGCCGTGCGGCGGCGGTGGAGTCGCTGGAGCGGCTCCGGGTCGGTGACGTGATCCGGGTGCCGTCGGGGCGTCGGGCCGGTCTGGCGGTGGTGCTCGATCCGGGGGTCGGTGGTTTCGGCGAGCCCCGCCCGCTGGTCCTCACCCAGGACCGCTGGGCGGGCCGGGTCACCTCCGGTGACTTCACCACCCCGGCCGAGGTGCTGGCCCGGATCCGGGTGCCGAAGCACTTCAACCACCGGTCGCCGGCGGCTCGCCGGGACCTGGCGGCGGCGGTCAGCGGTACCGGGCTGGACCGGCACGCGGGTCGGCGCGGCGGGCGTTCCCGGGGCGGCGCGGGTGACGACGAGCGCCTCAGCCAGCTCCGCGCCGAGTTGCGCCGGCATCCCTGTCACGCCTGCCCGGAACGGGAGGAACACGCCCGCTGGGCGGAGCGGCGCCGTCGACTGGAGCAGGACACCACCGAGCTGCGGCAGAAGGTGGCGGGCCGGACCGGTTCGCTGACCCGTACCTTCGACCGGGTCTGCGGCATCCTCACCGCGCGGGGCTACCTGTCGCCGGACGGCGAGGTGACCGAGGCGGGTCGGATGCTGGGCCGGATCTGGACCGAGGCCGACCTGCTGGTCGCGGAGTGCCTGCGGCGTGGCGTCTGGGCCGGGCTCTCCCCGGCCGAGCTCGCCGCCGCGGTGTCGGTGGTGGTGTACGAGGCCCGGCGGGACTCCGACGAGCGCGCCTCGGTGCCCCGGGGACCGGTCCAGTCGGCGGTGGACGCGACGTTGCAGATCTGGGCCGAGTTGGAGGCCGACGAGGCGGCCCGGGGGCTGGAGGTCACCCGAGAGCCGGATCTCGGTTTCGCCTGGCCGGTCTACCGCTGGGCCCGGGGCGAGGTGTTGGCGAAGGTGCTGGCCAGCGGGCACAACCTGGACGGCGACATGCCGGCCGGTGACTTCGTCCGGTGGGCCCGCCAGGTGGTGGACCTGCTCGGCCAGGTCGCGGACTCGGCCGGTGCCTCCGTGGAGCTGCGGGGGACCGCCCGCCAGGCGATGGCGGCGATCAACCGGGGCGTGCTGGCCTACCACGGCGCGCTCTGACCAACGGGGCCGGTGCCCCGGTCGCGCCGCCCGTGTCGGTCGGACCGCTGGTTCGTCGTTGTCGCCGGCTACCGGTGGTCGCCGCCGACCAGTTCGGCGATGTCGGCGAAGATCCGCTGCCCGGCACGGGCGGCGGCCGGTGAGACGGCGTCGAGGGTGAGGAAGCCGTGCAGCAGACCCGGCTCGCGGCGGTGCCGGACCGGTACCCCGGCGGCGGC
Organism: Plantactinospora sp. B5E13; assembly: GCF_039871775.1. Taxonomy (NCBI): domain Bacteria; kingdom Bacillati; phylum Actinomycetota; class Actinomycetes; order Micromonosporales; family Micromonosporaceae; genus Plantactinospora; species Plantactinospora sp. B5E13. The sequence continues at coordinate 34,639 of NZ_JBDPLT010000035.1, read as the reverse complement.
GAGTCGCGCGGCGTACGCCTCGCCCTCGTCCCGCAGCGGGTCGTGCTCGGCGGTGACGACCAGGGCCGGCGGCAGGCCGCCGAGGTCCGGGGCGTGCAGCGGGCTCACCGCCGGGTCGGCGCGCCGGCCCGGTTCGGGCACCCACAGCTCGGCGCCCCAGGCGATGTCATCCACCGAGATGCCCCAGCCGACAGCCTTCTCGGTGACGCTCGGCAGCGACAGTGTCAGGTCGGTGTTGGGGTAGACGAGGATCTGGGCGGTCGGCAGCGGGCCGCCGTCGGCGCGTAGCCGCAGGCAGGCGAGCGCGGCCAGGTTGCCGCCGGCGCTGTCGCCCGCGACGGAGATCCGACCGTCCGCCACCGCGAGGTCGTCGGCGTGCGCGAAGGCCCAGCGGAGCACTTCCACCACGTCGTCGACGGCCGCCGGCCACGGATGTTCGGGCGCCCGTCGGAAGTCGACGGCCAGCACGGCGACGTCCGCCTCGACGCAGAGCCGGCGGCAGGCGCGGTCGTGTGAGTCCAGGTCACCGATGGTCCACATGCCGCCGTGCGCGAACACCACCAGCGGGCGGGGGCGGCGCCCCGGGCGGTAGAGCCGGACCGGCACGCCGACCGGCGTGTTCAGCTGCTCGACAACGGCGGGTTCGGGTCCGGTCGGCCCGGCCTGGACCCGCCGGCGCTGGGCGCGCCGTACCGCGAGGGGGCCCAGCTCCCGGGCGGACGGGCCGGTCGCGGCCCGGCTGGCCGCGACGAAGGCGGCCAGTTCGGCGTCGGCGAGTTGCGCCACGAGGTCTGCCACCCGGACAGCATGCCAGTGGCGCCGACCGGCTCCGACAGGTGGACGTGGGGCGGTGCGCCGACTGGTCCCGGCGGCGGCCGTTCGGGCGGCCCGGGGTCCGCCCTTCGGCCCGTACGACATCCCCCTCATCGTGATCATTTTGTGTCGCCCGGCTGCGTATCGGGGGCGAGGTGCGGCCGAAGGTTCCGTTGTGGCTGGTCAGCACGAAAGTGATCATCAGTCGGAAAGCGAACGACGCGGCAGCGGCGGCACAAGGGGATCAGCGACATGGGCACGATCGACCACTTCCACTACGGGTGGACAACGCCCGCGCTGAGCTACGGACTGTCCGTCCTCGGCTCCTTCCTGGGGCTGCTCTGCGCGGTACGGGCCCGGGACAGCCAGTCCCGGGGGCGTCGGCTCTGGTGGCTGAACCTCGCCGCCTGGGCGATCGGTGGTACGGCGATCTGGACCATGCACTTCATGGCCATGCTCGGTTTCGACGTCTCGGGCACCCAGATCCGGTACGACGTACCGGTCACCGTGGCGAGCGCGTTGATCGCCGTCGCCACGGTTGGTGTCGGGTTGGTGATCGTCGGCTTCGGCCGGGTCGGCTGGCTCCGGGTGGTGCTCGGCGGCCTGTTCGCCGGGGCCGGGGTGGCCGCGATGCACTATGTCGGGATGGGCGCGATCCGGTTGCGGGGCCGGATCGACTACGACCCCTCCCTGGTGGCCGCCTCGGTGCTGATCGCGGTGGTCGCCGCCACGGTCGCGCTCCGACTGGCGGTGACCGTGCGCCGGACCGGCGCCGTGACCGGTGCGGCGCTGCTGATGGGCGTCGCGGTCAGCGGAATGCACTACACCGGGATGGCGGCGATGTCGGTGCGTCTGGAGCCGACCGGTCCCGACCCGGCCGGCGTCAGTGCGTCGATGCTGCTGCTGCCGATCATGTTGCTGGTGATCTTCGTGGCGTTTGTGCTGTTCTACGCGTTGCTCTCCACCCCCGCCGACGACGAGCCCACGGTCGGGGGCCGGTCGGCCGACGGTGCGCCGGTGGGACCGGTCGGCGCGTGGGCCGACGGCCCCGCGCACGGGGCCGGCGGCCGGGTGCCTCCCCGGTCCTGAACCGTCCGGGCACGCCGCCACCACCGCTGGCGCGTCGGCCCGGAAACCACCGGCCGACCGCGCCCGGGGTGTCGGCAGCGGGGGAGGCGGGCCGGCCCGTCAGTTCACGTTCCTGGCGTCGTCGCCTCAGTCGGCGTTTTCGGCGAGGGCGTCGACGAGACGCCGGCACGGACCGGCCAGGTTCCACTTCTCGGCGAGTGCGAGCACCTGCTCGGCGTCGGCCGGGGCGGCCGGAAGGGTGGTGTCCAGTGGGGGCAGCGGCACGTCCAGGGCCACCCGGACCACGGTCGGTGCCACCGCCAGGTAGTCGCGGGCGGCGGACAGCTTGGTCCGCAGCCCGGGTGCGAAGCCGGAGGCCGGGTCGTCCAGCGCGGCGAGGATGCCGGTCAGGTTGCCGTACCGGTCGATCAGCCGGGCGGCGGTCTTCTCGCCGACGCCGGGCACGCCGGGCAGGCCGTCGCTGGGGTCGCCGCGCAGCGCCGCGAAGTCGGCGTAACCGGCGGCCGGTACGCCGTACCGGGTGCGTACCGCCGCGTCGTCGCAGTCGTCCAGCTTCGCCACGCCCTTGCCGCAGTAGAGCAGCCGGACCGACCGGTTGTCGTCGACGAGCTGGAACAGGTCACGGTCGCCGGAGGCCACCTCGACCGGCGCCGGTTCGCGGGTGGCGAGGGTGCCGAGTACGTCGTCGGCCTCGTAGCCGTCGGCGCCGATCGCCGGGATGCCGAACGCGGCGAGCAGGTCGAGCAGGAGCGGGACCTGCGGGGAGAGGGTGTCCGGGACCACCTCGCCACCGTCGGGCGCCAACCGGTGCGCCTTGTACGAGGGGAGCAGGGCCACCCGCCAGGCGGGTCGCCAGTCGTAGTCCAGGGCGCAGACCAGCCGGTCCGGCCGGCGGGTGCGGACCAGTGTGGTGACCATGTCGAGGAAGCCGCGGACCGCGTTGACCGGCGTGCCGTCGGGTGCCCTGGCGGCGGACTCCGGGATGCCGAAGTACGCCCGGAAGTAGAGGCTGGGGGCGTCGATGAGGAGCAGCGGGCGGTGGCTCACCCGGACAGCCTGGCACAGCCTGTCCCGGGACGGCGATCCCGGTGTCGGCGCGGCGGGTCGGTCGGGAACGGGGCCGGGGTCGGTCGGGAACGGGGGCCGGGAAAGTGATGATCAGGCTGACCGGACCGGCGATGTGTCACGCTTGAACGACCGTTAAGCTAGTGACGTGGGTTACGACGACCTCTATCCGCCGCAGCGGTTGGCCGCCGCGCAGCAGGCCGCCGCCGAGGCCGGCCTGGACGCCCTCCTCCTCTCGCCCGGTTCCGACCTGCGCTATCTGACCGGCTACGACGCCCACGCGCAGGAACGGCTCACGCTGCTGGTCCTGCCCACGTACGGCGAGCCCACCCTGATCGTGCCGACCCTGGAACGGCCGGCCGCCGAGGCCTCCCCGGCACCCCGTACCGGCCTGCGGATCGTCGACCACCCGGACGGCGGCGACCCGTATCCGCTGGTGGCGCGGGCGCTCGACGGCCCGGTGCGGACGGTCGGTCTGGGCAACCGGATGTGGGCCGAGCAGGTCCTCGCGCTGCGCGCCACGCTGCCCGACGCCACCCAGCGGCTGGCCGGTGACGTGCTCCGGTCGCTGCGGCTGCGCAAGTCGGCGGCGGAGGTCGCCGCGCTGCGGGCGGCCGGCGCGGCGATCGACGCGGTGCACGGCCGGATGGCGGAGTGGCTGCGCCCCGGCCGGACGGAGCAGCAGGTCGCCTCCGACATCGCGGCGGCGATCCGGGAGGCCGGGCACGCCACCGCCGACTTCACCATCGTCGCCGCCGGTCCGAACGGGGCCAGCCCGCACCACGGCAGCTCCGACCGACCGATCGGGATCGGCGAACCGGTGGTGGTCGACATCGGCGGCACGATGCCGTCCGGCTACCGGTCGGACGCCACCCGTTGCTACGTGATCGGCCCGCCACCGCCGGACTTCGCCGACTACTACCAGGTGCTGCACGCCGCCCAGCGGGCCGCGGTCGGCGCGGTACGCCCCGGCGTCAGCGCCGAGGCGGTGGACTCGGTCGCCCGCGAGGTGATCGCCGACGCCGGCTACGGCGCCGCGTTCCTGCACCGGACCGGGCACGGTATCGGCCTGGACGGCCACGAGGACCCGTACCTGGTCGCCGGCAACAGCCTGCCACTCGAGCCGGGGATGGTCTTCTCCGTCGAGCCGGGCATCTATCTCGGCGGCCGGCACGGCGCCCGGATCGAGGACATCGTCGTCTGCACCCCGGACGGGGTGGAGCGGCTCAACACCGTCTCGAGAGAGCTGGTCCAGCTGTGAACACACCCGACGGGGGTGGCCGGGGCGTCGAGCGGATCCTGCCCACCGAGGAGGCCCACGAACTGCTCGGCCTGGTCACCGAGATCGCCGACGGTGAACTCGCGCCGAGGGTCGCCGACTTCGAGTCCCGGGGCGTCTTCCCCCGGGACCTGGTCCGCACCCTCGGCCGGGCCGGGCTGCTCGGCCTGCCCTATCCGGAGGAGTACGGCGGCGCCGCCCAGCCGTACGAGGTGTACCTGCAGGTGCTGGAGATCCTGGCGAGCCGCTGGTTGGCCGTCGCCGAGGCGGTCAGCGTGCACACCCTCTCCTGCTACCCGGTGGCCGCGTACGGCGGCGACCAGGTACGCAAGCTGCTGCCGGACATGATCGGCGGCGAGCTGCTCGGCGCGTACTGCCTCTCCGAGCCGCAGGGTGGTTCGGACGCGGCGGCGCTGACCACCCGGGCGACCCGGGACGGCGGCCGGTACGTCGTCTCCGGCACCAAGGCCTGGATCACCCACGCCGGTGTCGCCGACTTCTACAACATCTTCTGCCGGACCGGCGGGCCCGGTCCCCGGGGTATCTCCTGCCTGCTCGCCGACGCCGGCACCCCCGGCATCGTGCCGCAGCAGCCGGAACGCACGATGGGGCTGCGCTCCTCGCCGGTGGCGCAGATCGCCTTCGACGACGCCCGGGTGCCGGCCGACCGGCTGGTCGGCGCGGAGGGGAGCGGTTTCCGCATCGCCCTGTCCGCGTTGGACAGCGGTCGGCTCGGCATCGCCGCCTGCGCGGTCGGGCTGGCCCAGGCGGCGCTCGACTACGCCGTCGACTACGCCCGGCAACGGGAGCAGTTCGGGCGACCGATCATCGAGTTCCAGGGGCTCGGCTTCCTCCTCGCCGACCTGGCCACCCAGGTCGCGGCGGCCCGGGCGCTGACCCTGGCGGCGGCCCGGCTGCGCGACGCCGGGCGGCCGTACTCGACGGAGGCGGCGAAGGCGAAACTCTTCGCCACCGACACCGCGATGCGGGTCAGCACGGAGGCGGTGCAGGTGCTCGGTGGTGCCGGCTACGTGGCCGACCACCCGGTGGAACGCTACTTCCGGGAGGCGAAGGTGCTGCAGATCGTCGAGGGGACCAACCAGATCCAGCGGCTGGTCATCGCCCGCTCCCTGACCCGCTGACCGGCCGGCGGCGCCGGGATCGTCCGCCGGCGGGATCAGCGACCGCGCCGGTCTGCGGGTGGTACGGCGCGCGTCCGGTAGGTTGCACGTCGTGGAGGAGATCGATCGGGCCATCGTCACGGCGTTGACCGCCGACGGTCGACTGTCGTACACCGATCTTGCGGAGCGGGTGGGGCTGTCGGTCTCCGCGGTGCACCAGCGGGTCCGTCGGCTGGAGCAGCGCGGGGTGATCAGGGGGTACGCGGCCCGGGTCTCCTACGAGGCGCTCGACCTGCCGCTGAGCGCGTTCGTCGCGATCCGGCCGTTCGACCCGTCGCAGCCGGACGACGCGCCGGAGCGGCTGGCCCACCTGCCCGAGATCGACTCGTGCTACTCGGTGGCGGGGGAGGACTTCTACCTGCTGCTGGTCCGGGTGGCGAGCCCGGTCGACCTGGAGCGGCTGCTGCAGGAGATCCGGACCGCCGCCAACGTGACCACCCGGACCACCGTGGTGCTCTCCACGCCGTACGAGAGCCGCCCGCCGCGGATCAGTGCGGCCCGGGAGTCGTCCCGGCCCCGGCCGCTGGTGGGTGAGCCGCCGAGTTCCAGCGCAGGATGACCGGCCGTCCGTGCTCGTGACCGAGTGCGGAGACGGTGGCGGTGTCCAGCCGCAGCCGGGCGCCGTCGGCAGCCGAGAGTCCGATCCACCGGGCCCCCGCCACCCGCAGACTGTGCCCGTGGCCGACCAGGGCGACGTCGCCGGTCTCCAGCAGGGCTGCTGCCCGGGCGAGCACCCGGTCCAACCGTTCGGCGACCTGGTCCGGTGACTCGCCGTTCGGGCAGCCGTCGGTCCAGAGCAGCCAGTCGGGCCGTTCCTGCCGGATCTGGTCGGCGGTCCGTCCCTCGTAGTCGCCGTAGTTCCACTCCGCCAGGTCGTCGACGACCCCTGTCACGGTGAGGCCGGCCAGCTCGGCGGTGCGCAGCGCCCGCCGTCGGGGGCTGGCGAACACGGCGGCGAACCGCCGACCGCCGACCAGACCGGCGACCTCTCGGGCCTGCCGTTCGCCCTTCGGGGTCAGCTCCAGGTCCGTGTACGAGGTGTGCTGGTGGTTGGCGCTCCAGGTGGTCTCGCCGTGCCGGACGAGGACGATCTCTGCCATTCCCCCAGTCAACCACTCCAGGTCCGTCAAGCACAGACTAGCGTCCTAGGATGGCTTACAGGGTGTGTCGCACCATCGCCAAACAGTGAAAAGTCACGGCGAGAAGCCAGGGCCGCTGGGTGAAATTCCCTTATTGCACCTCGTGCCGTTATTAGCCGGGTTTCAGGCTTTGGCTGGAGGGCAACCTACTGTCAGCTGGCCCCGCACCGGGCCGCCGAGGTGAGGAGTGGAAACGCCATGAGTGCCATGGACAAGATGAAGAACAAGGCCGAGCAGTTGAAGGGCGCAGCCAAGGAGCGGATGGGCGACCGCACCGACAACGAGTCGATGCGGTCCGAGGGCGCCATGCAGCAGTCGCAGGCCAAGGCGAAGCAGGCCGGGCAGCACGTGAAGGAAGCGGGACGCAACGCCAAGGAGACGTTCGACCGGTAAGGCGTCCCTAGCGGACAGGCTGAGCGCCGTGCCGGGCCCACCAGGCCCGGCCGGCCTCGGGCAGGGTGTCGATCGGGTCGTAGTACGCGTACCGCCGCTGCAGCGCGGTCTCGTCGCCGGACTCGATCGACGTACGGTAGTTCTTCGTCCAGTACGAGATACCGCGTTCGCGGTCGTACTCGGTGAGCATGTGGACCCAGCGTTTGCCGACGAAGGGCACGTCGCAGACGATCCGTGGGGTGGCGTAGCCGGGCAGGTAGCCCATCATGTCGTGCTGGAGCCGCTGGGCGTGCCAGACCGGGACCCGCCAGTGCTCCGCGTTCGGGATCATGTCGCAGAGGTAGAAGTAGTACGGCAGGATTCCGGCCTCGCCCTGCAGTGCGAAGCAGAGGTCGAGCAGGTCGGGGGCGGTCGCGTTCACCCCGCGTAGCAGGACCCCCTGGTTGCGTACGTCGCGGACGCCGACCTCGAGTGCGGTCTGGGCGGCCCGGGCGACCAGCGGGGTCAGCGACTGCACGTGGTTGACGTGGGTGTGGATGGCGAGGTTGACGCCACGTCGGGCGGCAGTGCGGGCGACCCGTTCAAGTCCCTCCACCACGTCGGCCTGGAGCCAGTGCTGGGGCAGGCCGGCGAGCGCCTTGGTGGCGAGTCGGATGTCCCGGACGGTGTCGATGGCCAGGAGCCGCATCAGGTACGACTCCAGGTTTCGCCAGGGGACGTTGGCGACGTCGCCGCCGGAGACGACGACGTCGCGTACCTCGGGGTGGTTGGTGAGGTAGCTGATGTGGGCGTCGTACCGGTCGACGGGTTTGAGGCTGAGTTTGAGCTTGTCGACGGTGGGGGTGGAGTTGCCGACGAGGTCCATCCGGGTGCAGTGGCCGCAGTACTGGGGGCAGGTGGCGAGCAGTTCGGCGAGGACCTTGGTGGGGTAGCGGTGGGTGAGGCCTTCGGCGACCCACATGTCGTGTTCGTGGAGTGAGTCGCGGGTGGCGTAGGGGTGGGAGGGCCAGTCGGCGCGGCGGTCGGTGGCGAGCGGCAGCATGTAGCGGCGGATGGGGTCGGCGCGGAAGGTGTCGGCGGTGACCGGTCCGTCCGGGACCATCGTGTTGATCATCTGGGGTGGGACCAGCATCGACATGGTGGCGTGGTGGGTCTGGTCGGCGGTGAGGTCCGCGTAGCAGTCGTCGTCGATGGTGTCGCCGAGGACGGTGTGCAGTTGGCGGACGTTCTTGACGCAGTTGGCGCGTTGCCACTGGGCGGATTCCCACTGGTCGCGGGTGACGTTTCGCCAGCCGGGGAAGCGGGTCCAGTCGGGTTCGACGAGGGGCCGGCGGCGGTATTCGTACGGCTGGCCGGGTGTGTCGGTGGTGGTCGGCGGGGGTGTGGTGGGGCTGGCCGCCTCGTGGGGGGTGAGGAGTGTGGTGGTGGGTTCGGCCTGGGTCATGGTGGCCCTCCTCGGCTGTCGTGCGGCGGTGCCTCGCTGCGAACGCTACTGGAGAATTTCCCGTGGAGGAAATATTCTGCCGTAAGTTTTCCGTCAGGATGGGCTCTTGGCTGCCGGAGTGCCGGTCTGGAGCCTGACGGACTGTCGGCGGGGGAGGGAGGTGGTCCGGCCATGGGCGCGGAGTTGTCCTCTTCTCCGGTCGGCCTGCACCGGGTGGTCGAGCCGGCCGGGGTGCTGCCGCAGGCGGCGTACCGGTTGGATCCGTCCCCGGCGATCCGGTCCGACGAGGTGCGGATCGACGTCGAGTGGCTGAACCTCGACGCGGCGAGTTTCCGGCAGTTGTCGGAGAAGCACGCGGGGGACGGGGCGGCGGTCCGGGCGGAGGTGCTCGGCATCATCGGCGACCGGGGCAAGATGCACAATCCGGTCACCGGTTCGGGCGGCATGCTCGTCGGTGTGGTGGCCGAGGTCGGGCCGGACTCGCCGCTGCCGGTGAAGCCGGGCGACCGGGTGGCGACGCTGGTGTCGCTGACCCTGACCCCGCTGGTCGTCACCGACGGCCTGGCCCGCTGGGACGGGCGCGCCGAGCAGGTGCCGTGTGCCGGGCACGCGATCCTGTTCGCCCGGTCGATCGTGGCGGTGCTGCCGGACGACCTTGATCCGCGGCTCAGTCTGGCGGTGTTGGACGTGTGTGGCGCACCGGCGTTGACCGCCCGGACGGTACGCCGCTACGACGCCCCGACGGTGGCGGTGCTGGGCGGGGCGGGCAAGAGCGGGTCGTTGGCGTTGGCGGCGGCGCGGCGGTCGGGGGCCCGGCGGACGGTCGGGGTGGTGCCGGTGGCGGCGGAGCGGGACCGGTTGCTGGCCGCCGGGGTGGCGTCGGACGTGGTGTTGGCCGATGCGCGGGATCCCGTGGGGTTGGCGGCGGCGGTGTCCGGGGTGCTGGGTGGGCCGGCGGACGTCACGGTGGTCTGTGTGGACGTGCCGGGGTGTGAGCACGGGGCGGTGTTGGCGACCGCGCCGGGCGGGACGGTGGTTTTCTTCTCGATGGCGACGAGTTTCGCGGCGGCCGCGTTGGGCGCGGAGGGTCTGGCGGCCGACGTGACGATGCTGATCGGCAACGGGTACGTGCCCGGGCACGCGGAGTACGCGTTGGGGCTGGTGCGGCAGGTCCCGGGAGTGCGTGTCCTGTTCGAGGACCGGTTGGCGGCAGACTGAGACCATGACGAACCCCTCGATGACGATCGGCTCCTCGGCGACCGTGCCGGCTTTCTCGACCCTGTACCGGGGTGGGCGGTTGTACTGTCCCGCTGATCCGCTGGCGACGGCGTTGCTGGTCCGGGACGGGCGGATCGTCTGGCTCGGTGCCGACGGTGACGCCCCGGCGGCGGACCGGGTGGTGGAGCTGGATGGTGCGTTGGTGACGCCGGCGTTCGTGGACGCGCACGTGCACGCCACCGACACCGGGTTGGCGTTGTCCGGGCTGGATCTGTCCGCGACCGGTTCGGCGCGTGAGGTGTTGGACGCGGTGGCGGGGTTCGCGGCGGGGTTGCCGGCGGACGCGGTGGTGTTGGGGCACGGCTGGGACGAGTCGGGTTGGGCGGACCGGCGGGTGCCGGAGGCGGCGGAGTTGGATCGGGCGGCGGGTGGCCGGCGGGTGTACCTGTCGCAGGCGTCGATCCATTCGGCGTTGTGTTCGTCGGCGTTGTTGGCGGCGGCGCCGGAGGTGGTGCGGGCGGCGGGGTACGACGCGTCGGGGTGGTTGCGGCGGGACGCCCACCATGTGGTGCGGGAGGTGGCGCTGGGGTCGGTGACGGCGGCGCAGCGGCGGGCGGCGCAGGGGGTGGCGTTGCGGCGGGCGGCGTCGTTGGGGATCGCGGCGGTGCACGAGTGTGGTGGGCCGGAGATCTCCAGCGAGGAGGATTTCACGGCGGTGTTGTCCCGCTCGGGTGACGGTGGTCCGGAGGTGTACGGCTACTGGGGCGAGCTGCTGGGGGCGGCGCGGGCGAAGGAGCTGGGTGCGGTCGGCGCGGGTGGTGACCTGTTCGCGGACGGGGCGTTGGGGGCGCGTACCGCGCATGTGTCGGTGCCGTACGTCGACGGGGAGCCGGGTGCGTGTGGGCACGGGTATCTGTCGGCGGAGCAGGTGCGGGACCATCTGGTCGACTGTGCGGCGTACGGGGTGCAGGGCGGGTTCCACGCGATCGGGGACGCGGCGATCGGGACGGTGCTGGCCGGGTTCGGGTTGGCGGCGGAGCGGCTCGGGGTGGAGCGGTTGCGGGCGGCCCGGCACCGGGTGGAGCACGCCGAGATCATGAACAAGCGGTTGATCGCCGGGTTTGTCGAGTTCGGGATCGTGGCGAGCATGCAGCCGGCGTTCGACCGGCTGTGGGGTGGGGAGCGGCGGATGTACGCGTCGCGCCTGGGTGTGGAGCGGGCGTTGGCGTCGAATCCGATGGGGGCGATGCACGCGACCGGGGTGACGTTGGCGTTCGGGTCGGATTCGCCGGTGACGCCGTTGGATCCGTGGGGGTCGGTGCGGGCGGCGGTGGCGCATTTCAGTCCGGTGCAGCGGTTGACGGTGCGGGCGGCGTTCGCGGCGCACACCCGGGGTGGTTGGCGGGCGTTGCCGGCCGGGTTCGAGGGTGGGGCGGCGGGCCGTGGGCCGGCCGAGGGCGTGTTGGCGCCGGGGGCAGCGGCGACGTTCGCGGTGTGGTCGACGCCGGCCGGGGTGGACGGCGGGTTGCCGGTGCTGGTGGCGGCGGATCCGGAGGTGCGGGGGCCGGAGGATCCGACGCCGTTGCCGGTGTGTCGGCGGACGGTGCTGCGCGGTTCGGTGATTTTTGGCGACGGTGTCGGGTGAGTCTGGGGGTGGTTGTCGGTGTCGGTGGTTGACGGGCCGCGGGCCGGCGGGAAGCTGGCTCTGGATCCGGTGCTGGTGCGGCGGGTCCGGGAGTTGGCGTGGCGGGCCGGTGCGCCGGTGGTGGATCTGGCGCGTGGGCACACCACGGTGTCGGTGGAGCGGGCGGTGTTGCGGCTGGCCGGGGTGGTCGGTGCGGATCCGGACGGGATTCCGTGGGTGAACCGGCTGGTGGACGCGGTGGTCGCCGAGGTGGGGTTGGCGCACGGGGTGGCGTTGCCGGTGTTCGACGCGGTGGCGCGGGAGTTGGGTGCGCCGGCGGCGGGTCGGGATGTCGGTGCGGCGGTGACGTTGCTGGCGCAGAAGGCGGCGGCGGGGTCGGTGCGGTTCGGGGTGCCGGAGGGTCGGGCGCGGCGGGCGGCGACTGCGGCGGCGCGGCGGGCGGTCGGTGCCGGGTTGCGGCGGGTGGATCGGCGGCGGGCGGAGCGGGAGCGGCTGGTGCGCCGGTTCTCCGGGCCGCCGTCGACCGGTGGTGGCCGCCGGCCGTGGATCTATCTGATCGTGGCGACCGGGGACATCTACGAGGACATTCCGCAGGCGCAGGCGGCGGCTCGGGCGGGTGCGGACGTGATCGCGGTGATTCGGTCGACGGGGCAGTCGTTGTTGGACTACGTGCCGGAGGGGGCGACCCGGGAGGGGTTCGCGGGGACGTACGCGACGCAGGAGAACTTCCGGTTGATGCGGGCGGCGTTGGACGACTCGTCGCGGGAGTTGGGCCGGTACGTGCGGTTGACGAACTACGCGTCGGGTCTGTGTATGCCGGAGATGGCGGTGCTGGCCGGCCTGGAGCGGCTGGACATGATGTTGAACGATTCGATGTACGGGATCCTGTTCCGGGACATCAATCCGGTGCGGACCTTTGTGGACCAGCGGTTCTCGCGGCAGGTGCACGCCCGGGCGGGGATCATCATCAACACCGGTGAGGACAACTATCTGACGACGGCGGACGCGGTGGCGGACGCGCACACGGTGACGGTGTCCCAGTTGTTGAACGAGTACTTCGCGCACGAGGCGGGGTTGGCGGACTGGCAGTTGGGGTTGGGGCACGCGTTCGAGATCGATCCGGATCTGCCGGAGTCGTTCCGGTTGGAGTTGGCGCACGCGTTGTTGGCGCGGGAGTTGTTTCCGGACGCGCCGTTGAAGTGGATGCCGCCGACGCGGCACATGACCGGGGACGTGTTCCGGGGCAATCTGCTGGACGGGTTCTTCAATCTGGCGGGGACGTTGACCGGGCAGGGGATTCTGCTGGTGGGGATGATGACCGAGGCGGTGGTGACGCCGTGGTTGTCGGATCGGGACATCGCGCTGCAGAACGTGCGGTACGTGCTCGGGGCGGCCGGTGGGCTGCACGAGGATTTTGTGCCGGTGCCGGGTGGGTTCATCCAGCGGCGAGCGCACCAGGTGTTGGGTGAGGCGGCGGAGTTGTTGACGCGGATCGTGGACGAGGGGTTGTTGACGGCGATCGGGGCCGGCACGTTCGGGATCACGAAGCGGCCGGCGGACCGGGGTCGGGGGCTGGACGGGGTGGTGGCGCACGCGGACGGCTACTACAACCCGGCGACGGAGTTGTTGGAGGCGGGCGCGTCGGGTGTGGGGGGTGGGGCGTCGTGACGGGCGGTCCGGTGGTGCGGCCGTACGGGGACAGCACCGGGGACGGGATGGTGCAGGTGTCGTTCACCCTGCCGGTGCCGCATGACAAGCGGGCGGAGGGGGCGGCGCTGCAGTTGGCGGCGAAGATGGGGGTGGAGCCGGCGTTGCTGGTGCATGCCCGGCAGATGGGGGACGGGTTCACGTTTTTTGTGGTGTACGGGCGGGTGAACCATCTGGTGGACCTGTCGGCGGTGCGGGTGGTGGAGCGGGACTTTCCGTTGCTGTCGGCGAAGGAGGTCAACGCGGTGGTGCGGCGGCGGCTGCGGCGGAAGCTGTCGGTGGTGGGGGCGTGTATCGGCACGGACGCGCACACGGTGGGGATCGACGCGATCCTGAACGTGAAGGGGATCGCCGGGGAGAAGGGGTTGGAGTACTACCGGGAGTTGGCGGTGACGAACCTGGGGGCGCAGGTGAGTGTGCCGGACCTGGTGTCGGCGGCCCGGGTGGCCCGGGCGGACGCGGTGCTGGTGTCGCAGGTGGTGACGCAGCGGGACGCGCATCTGCACAACGTGCGGGAGATGTCGGCGGCGTTCCGGGAGGCGTTGCCGGCGGATCGGCGTCCGTTGCTGGTGGTGGGTGGTCCGCGGTTCGACGAGTCGATGGCGGCCGAGCTGGGGGTGGATCGGATCTTCGGTCGGGGGACGACTCCGGGTGAGGTGGCGAGTTATCTGGTGCACCGGCTGGTGCCGGCGGCACCAGCGGGTGGGCGTGGGTCGACGCGGCCGGTTTCGGGGACGGGGGTGGCGCGGTGACGGGTGCAGTGGTTCAGGGCGGTGCGGGTGACGACCCGCGGCTCGGGTTGACGGTGACGCACCGGCGGTATGTGCCGTACGGGCACGCCCACTACGCGGGGAACCTGGTCGACGGGGCGTACGCGTTGGGGTTGTTCGGGGACGTGGCGACCGAGGTGTGTATCCGGACGGACGGCGACGAGGGGTTGTTCGCCGGTTATGCGCAGGTGCGGTTCCTGGCGCCGGTGCGGGCCGGGGACGTGGTGGAGGTGGTGGCGACGGTGACCCGGGTGGGGCGCCGGAGTCGGACGTTGGATCTGGTCTGCCGGGTGGTGTGTCGGGGGCGGCCGGATCGGGGGCCGTCGGCGGCGGAGGTGGTCGATCCGCCGTTGGTGGCGGTGACCGCGGTTGGCACGGTGGTGGTGCCGGGTGACGGTGCCGCCGCGTCGGTGGACCCGGATCCGGACTCGCGGTAGCGGTGGTGATGCCGTACGTGGTCTGCGCCGATGTCGGTTCGACGTGGACGAAGGTGGCGGTGGTCGACCTCGACGGCGGTGGGGTGTTGGCGGCGGCGGCGCGGCCGACGACGGTCGGTACCGACGTGCTGCACGGCCTGGACGCGGCGGTCGGTGCCGCCACCGCCGGCCTGCCGGACGGGTCGGCGGCACCGTGGTACGTCTGTTCGTCGGCCGGGGGTGGGTTGCGGCTCGCGGTGCTCGGCTACGAGCGGCTGGTCACGGCGCGGGCCGGTCACCAGGTCGGGTTGTCGGCGGGGGCCCGGGTGGTGCACGTGGCGGCGGGACGGTTGGACCGGGCGGGGCTGGTGGCGGTGCGGGCGGCCCGGCCGGATGTGCTGCTGCTGGTCGGCGGGACCGACGGCGGGGACGCGGAGGTGCTGCTGCACAACGCCGGCTGGTTGGCGCGGGCGCGGTGGCGTACGCCGGTGGTGGTCGCCGGGAACGTGGCGGCGGCGCCGGCGGCGGCGGAGCTGCTCGCGGGTCGCGGGGTGCCGGTGACGGTGACCGGGAACGTGTTGCCGGCGATCGGGGTGCTGGCGCCCGGGCCGGCCCGGGCGGCGATCCGGGACGTGTTCCTGCGGCATGTGATCGGTGGTAAGCGGCTGTCGCGGGGGTCCCGGTTCGCCCGGCTGGTGCGGGCGGCGACCCCGGACGCGGTGTTGACCGGGGTCGCCGCCCTCGCCGACCTGGTCGGTGGGGATCTGGCGGTGGTGGACGTGGGTGGGGCGACCACGGACGTGTACTCGGTGCTGGTGCCGGACGAGCGCGGGGGTGGGCCGGGTGCGGCGGCGGCCGGCACCCTGTGGCGGGTCCGGACGGTCGAGGGTGATCTGGGGATGCGGTGGAGCGCGCCGGGGGTGGTCGCGGCGGCGGCGGCGGAGCGGCTGCTGGCGCCGGGCGAGGAGGGGCCGTTGGCGGAGGCGGCGCAGGTGTTGGCGGCGGACCCGGGGCGGCTGGCGGCGGATCCGGCAGGGCGGGCGGCGGAGGAGCGGATCGCGACGTTGGCGGCGGTGGTGGCGGTACGCCGGCACGCCCGGGGTGGGGGGCCGGTGGGGGTGCCGGGTCGGGATCTGCGGGATGTGCGGCTGCTGGTCGGCTCCGGTGGGGTGCTGCGTCACGGTGGTCCGGGGGTCGCCGGTGGGGTGTTGGGCGCGGTGTTGACCGATCACGGGGGCGGGTGGGCGGTGCCCCGGGAGGCGGCCGTGGTGGTGGACGGGGACTACGTGTTGGCGGCGGCCGGGTTGTTGGCGCGGGAGCATCCGCAGGCGGTGGCGGGGCTGCTGCGTCGGCATCTGGGGGGCTGACCCAGATACGCCAGAAACTGGTCCTGGTCAGGCGCCGGCGCCGCCGTCGACCGGGAGGATCGCGCCGGTCACGTACGAGGCGCGGTCGCTGAGCAGCCAGGCGGCCGCCTCGGCGATCTGCCGGGGCTCGCCCATCTGACCGAGTGGGATCGACTTGGTCATCTGCTCGACGATGCCGGGGGTCGCCGCCTCCCAGGTGGCGATCATGTCGGTGGAGGTGCCGCCGGGGGTGATGCCGTTGACCCGGATACGGTCACCGGCCCAGTTCACCGCGGCGGTCTCGGTGAGGCTGTTGAGCGCGCGTTTCATGGCGCCGTAGGCGGGCAGGGCCGGGTTCGCGCGGCGGCTGCCGATGCTGGAGGTGTTGACGATCGCCCCGCCCCCGTTCTTGCGCATGAGAGCGGCCTGGGCGTTCATGGCGGTCCAGTGCGCGCGGAAGTTGATGGCGAACTGCTCGTCGATGTCCTCGTCGCTGGTGGTGTGGACCGGGCCGAACCGCTGCTGGGGGACCGCGCCGTTGTTGAAGGCGCCATCCAGCCGTCCGTGCAGCTTTTCGACCTGGTCGACGGCGGCGCGGATGCTCGCGCTGTCGGCGAGGTCCAGGGTGACGGCGTCGGCGGTACCGCCGTCGGCGCGGATCTCCTTCACGATGGTCTCCAGGGCGTCGGTGCTGCGGGCGGCGAGCACGACGGCGGCGCCCTCGGAGGCGAAGAGCCGGGCCGCGGCCGCTCCAATGCCGCGGCTGGCGCCGGTGATGAAGATGATCTTGCCGGCGAGCAGGCCGACGAGTGCGATCTCAGTGGTGTTCGTGTTGTTCGTCATGGCAACAGCGTCCGGCCGACCGCCGGCCGGATACAGGCACAACCAGTACTACGATCCGCCGCCGGACGGCGCGCACACTGGCCGTATGGACAAACGGGAGCTCGGGGCATTCCTCCGCAGCCGCCGCGCGCGGCTCCGCCCCCAGGACGTGGACCTCCCCTCCGGCCCGCGACGCCGCACACCAGGTCTGCGCCGTGAGGAAGTGGCCGTCCTCGCGCATATCTCCACCGAGTACTACACCCGCCTCGAACAGGGACGGGCGCCACGCCCCTCAGGCGACGTCCTGGCCGCGATCTCCGGCGCCCTGCGGCTCACCGACGCCGAGTCCGACCACCTCCACGTCCTCGCCGGCACCGCGCCGAACCGCACCGGACTGCACCGGCGCGACGTCCGCCCCAGCATCCTCGCGCTCCTCGAACGAATGCCTCAGACAGCTGGCTTCGTGATGTCCGCCGCGTGCGAGGTCCTCGCCTGGAACGAGCTCGCGGCCGCCCTCACGGAGGACTTCGCCCCGCTCACCCCCAATGAGCGCAACCTCGCCCGTCGGGCCTTCCCCGCACCGCAGTACGCCGATAAGACGCTCTACGGGATCTCCGACGCCGCCGACTTCCGGCTGGGTATCGTGATGCAGCTCCACACCACCCTCGCCCGCTACCCCACCGATCCCGCAGTGACCGGCCTCGTCGACGAACTCCGAGACACCAGCCCCGACTTCGCCCAGCTCTGGGAACGCCACGACGTACAGCCCGCACCGACGCTCACTAAGACCTTCCGCCACCCGGCCGTCGGCGAGGTCACCGTCGACTGCGACACCCTCACCCTCACCGACCGCGACCAGTACCTCGTGCTCTACAGCGCACCGCCTGGATCCCCCGGCGCCGAGACGCTGGCTCTTCTGAACGTTCTCGGCGCCCGGGCGAGCGCGCATCTGCACTAGCGCCGCAGCCGACCCCGACGGACACCGCCACCCGACAGGGTGACGTAGTGATTTCCTCGGCCGTGGTCTCCTCGGCCGGCACCGCCACCGACGGTGTTCGCCTCGCACGCGGCCGACGTCTTCCGGGGGCGGCCATGGCGGAGTCCATCGGCATCAGGCGGCTCGTCCGAGGCCGGCGAGGGTCAGGTCTGTCTGGGTCGGGCCCCATCCGCGCGCTGTCGGTCACCGAACGTGAGCCGGGGGCGGGTTTCGGGTGACGGTGGTGGTTGCCGGGGTGTGGTGGGTGCCACCGTCGGCGGGCGGTCGAACGCGACACGCCGCTGCGAATCGGACGACTGGCCCGGGGGCAGTTGACAGTGCCCGGGGGTGACCACGTACCGTCTTTGAGTCCTACAACGGGAAGCGGCTGCTGTTCGCTTCGTCCCTTCGTCCGCTGGCCGAGTGACAGGTACTGATTCGTCGCGACGGCCAGGTCCAGCGGGCGGGGGTCGGCGGGGCGGCGCGAACCGGCCGCGGTTACCGGTGTCTGGGCAGGGTGGTGCGGACGGCCAGTAGACAACGGCCTGACGGGAACAGCCAGTTCGCGTCCGGTCGGTCCGAAGGTCGTGGTGCGGCTCCCTGACCACACCGGCCGGGAAGGGCCTGGGAGCATCGGGGCGCGGCTGTCGGCCGCGCCCCGATTTTGCTTGCCGGCCCGGTAGCCTTCCGCGGGTGGATCCGCACCTGTCGCCGGTTGTCGGCGGCGGGCCGATCAGACGGTGAGGCGTACGTGACTGTGGTGGACACGGCCGGGGCGACGGTCGCCGGTGACGGTGAGGGGCCGCCGCCGGGTGGGCCGGTCGGGCCGGGTGGGCGGGGTCGGCCGGAGCGGGCCGGACGTCCGTTGCCGTTGCCGGTGGCGTTGGTGGCGGCGGCGCTGGCCGGGTTGGCGCTGCTGCTGGCGTTCCCGCCGTACGGGCTGTGGTGGACGGCGCCGGTCGGGGTGGCGCTGCTGGCCGTGGCCGTCCACCGTCGGCGGGTCCGGGCCGGGTTCGGGTTGGGGGCGGTCGCCGGGCTGGTCCTGTTCGTGCCGATGCTGAGTTGGACGAACCTGTACACCGGTAACCTGCCGTGGCTGCTGTTGTCCGGGTTGCAGGCGGCGTATCTGGGGCTGCTCGGGGCGGGGATCGCGGTCACGAGTGTGCTGGTTGACCGGTTCCGGTGGGTGTGGCCGCTGGTCACCGGGGTGCTGTGGGTGGCGCAGGAGGCGTTGCGGGACCGTACCCCGTTCGGGGGTTTCCCGTGGGGGCGGCTCGCGTTCAGTCAGGGGGATTCGCCGCTGCTGCGGCTGGCCGCGGTCGGCGGGGCTCCGCTTGTCACGTTCGGGGTCGCGGTGGCGGGTGGGCTGCTGGTCGCGGCGGTGTGGCGGCCGTGGCGGGGGCGGGGCGGCGCGGGCCGGCTGCGGGCGGCCGGGCTGGTCGCCGGGGCGCTGGTGGTCGTGGTGGCGGGTCTGCTGCTGCCGGTCGGGGTCGGGGCCGGGGCCGACACGGCGACGGTCGCGATCATCCAGGGCAACGTGCCGCGGATGGGGTTGGACTTCAACGCGCAGCGGCGGGCGGTGCTGGACAACCACGTGAACGCCACGGTGGCGTTGGCCGGGCGGGTGGCGGCGGGTCAGGAGCGGCGGCCGGACCTGGTGGTGTGGCCGGAGAACTCCAGCGACATCGACCCGACCCGGGCGCCGGACGCGGCGGCCCGGATCTCGGCGGCCGCCGACGCGGTCGGGGCGCCGATCCTGGTCGGTGCGGTGCTGCTAGGCCCGGGCGAGGGGCAGGTGCGTAACGCGGGGCTGGTGTGGCTGCCGGGTACCGGCCTGGACACGTCGCAGATGTACATCAAGCGGCATCCGGTGCCGTTCGCCGAGTACATCCCGCTGCGGTCGGTCGCCCGGATGGTGAGCAAGGAGGTCGACCGGGTCCGTAACGATTTCGTGGCCGGGGAGCAGCCCGGGGTGCTGCGGGTCGGCGGGGTGCCGTTGGGGGATGTGATCTGTTTCGAGGTCGCCTACGACGGCCTGGTCCGGGACACGGTGACCGGTGGGGCGCGGGTGCTGGTGGTGCAGACGAACAACGCGACGTTCAACGCCGCCGAGGCGGAGCAGCAGCTGGCGATGGTCCGGCTGCGGGCGGTGGAACACGGCCGGGAGGCGTTGATGGCGTCGACGGTCGGGGTGTCCGGGTTCGTCGGGGCGGATGGGCGGGTATCCGGGGCGACCGGGTTCAACACGAGTGCGGTGGTGACCCGGCAGATGCGCCTCGGGGATGCCCGGACGGTCGCGACCCGGGTCGGTGTTTGGCCCGAGGTGGTGCTGGTGGCGGTGGCGGTGGCGTTCCTCGCCGCGGCGGTGGTGGTCCGTCGTCGTCCGGTTCCCGTGGCGGGTGCGGCGACGGCCGGCGACCCGGCGGATGCGGAGGAGCGGTGAATGAGACGGACGGTGTGCCCGGGGTGGGCCGGGTCCTGGTGGTGGTGCCGACGTACAACGAGGCCGACAACGTCACGGTGATCGTCGACCGGATCCGGCGGGCGGTGCCGGCGGTGGAGGTCCTGGTCGTCGACGACGACAGTCCGGACGGCACCGGTGCGATCGCCGACGGGTTGGCGCGGGCGGACGGACGGGTCCATGTCCTGCACCGGGCCGGCAAGGGGGGCCTGGGGGCGGCGTACGTGGCCGGGTTCGGCTGGGCGGCGGACCGTGGCTACGACGCGGTCGTCGAGATGGACGCGGACGGTTCGCACGCCCCGGAGGAGTTGCCCCGGCTGCTGGAGGCGGCCCGGGACGCCGACGTGGTGATCGGTTCGAGGTGGACGGCCGGTGGGCGGGTGGTGAACTGGCCGCGGCGGCGGCAGCTGCTGTCCCGGGGCGGGAACCTGTACACCCGGGTGGCGTTGGGGATGCCGTTGTCGGACGCGACCGGCGGGTTTCGGGTGTACCGGGTGCCGGCGTTGGCCCGGCTGGATCTCGACTCGGTCGCCTCGCAGGGGTACTCGTTCCAGGTGGAACTCTCCTGGCGGGCGCATCGGGCGGGGCTGCGGACGGTCGAGGTGCCGATCACGTTCGCCGAGCGGGAGCGGGGGGCGAGCAAGATGAGCCCGGTGATCATTGGTGAGGCGTTGTGGCGGGTGACGCTCTGGTCGGTGTTCGACCGGCGGCCGGTGTCGGGTCGGACGGGTGGACGCGACCAGCGGGCGCGCTGGCCGTGACGGGGTGGCGTGTCATGCTGGACCGACGGGACACGTGTGGTTCCGACATCCGGATGGGGTGACATGCGCCGAGGGCTGAGGGTCGTGCCGCTGGCACTGCTGCTGACCGTGGTCGTGGAGATCGCGGTGTTTCTGCTGGTCGGCCAGGGGATCGGTTTCGGGTGGACGGTCCTGCTGCTGGTGGCTGCCTCGGCGGCGGGGCTGGTGCTGCTGCGCCGGGAGGGGATGCGGGCCTGGCGGGGTTTCCGGTCCGCGGTGCAGGGCGGTCAGCCGCCCGGGGAGCAGGTCACCGACGGTCTGGTCGGTCTGCTGGCCGGGATTCTGCTGGCGGTGCCGGGTCTGGTCACCGGGGTGGCGGGGCTGCTGCTGGTGCTGCCGCCGGTGCGGCGGCTGGCCCGTCGGGGGGTGCAGCGGGCGGCGGAGCGTCGGGTGTCGGCGGCGGTCGCCGGGGATCTGTTCGGGCCGCGGCGGGTGCGGGTGCGGCGCGACGGTGCCGGGGCGGCGCCGACGGAGCCGCCGCCGGGCCGTCCTCCGCCGTCGGCGGGGCCGGCGATCGAGGGCGAGATCGTGGAGCCGCGCGGCCACTGAGTTCCGGGCCCGGCGCGGCGGCCCGGAACGTGGCACCGCCCCCAGCGGCGGGCTGCCGGTGGGGGCGGTGCGGGGGTGTGTCGCGCGGGTCAGGCCCGGCCGCGGCGGGTCCGGACCTCTTCGAGTCGCTCGTTGAGGATGCTCTCCAGTTCGGCGATCGACCGGCGCTCGAGCAGCATGTCCCAGTGGGTACGCGGCGGCTTGGCCTTCTTCTGCTCGGGCTCGCTGCCGTCGACGAGCCGGGCGACGCTGCCGTCGAACTTGCATTCCCAGGTCATCGGGACCTCGGCGTCGACGGCGAACGGCACCTCGAACTGGTGGCCCTTGGCGCAGAGGTACTCTCGGGTCTGTCGCGGGGCAAGCTCGGTGTTGCGGTCGGACTCGTAGCTCACTGCTCCCAGACGGCTCCCGCGCAGCATGCGCTCGCCCATGATCGGCTTTCCCCTCGGTCGTGATGCTGGTTCTTATCGTTGTAACGACATGTGCCGGGTGGGCGATTCCCACCCGGTGTCAGAAACCTACGTGTCGTCGAACGTTCGAAGCGTAGCCGGATCAACGGCGCAGTGACCGCGGTCACCCTGGCCGGGGGCGAAATGTGCCCGTCGCGTCCGGTTCGTCACGTGACGGGCCCCGGCCGGGCAGGTCAGCCGGCCGGCGTGGGTCCCGGGGTCGCCGGCGCCGCACCGGCGGCGGCCCGGGTGCTGAGGCTGGCCAGCGCCGCCGCCAGGTCGCTGACCTGGGTGGTGAGCTGGGTGGCGCTGCCCCGGGCCGCGTCCCGTTCGGCCTCGGCGGCGGCGAGTCGTACGGTCAGGTCCGCCAGCCGGGCCTCGGCGGCGGCCACGGCGTCCCGGACGTCGCGGAGGTCGGCGACGGCACGGTCCCGGTCCGTCTGGGCGGCCCGGATCTCCGACCGGGCCTGGGCGGCCGCCGTCTGCGCCTGCCGCGCCTCGGTCCGGGCCCGGCCGGCGTCCCGGGTGGCGGTCTCGGCGGCGGTACGGGCCTCGGCGGCCTCGGCCCGGTACCGGTCGGCGGCGGCGACCGCGTCGGTGGCCGCGCCGCGGGCGGTGTCGGCGTCGCGGCGGGCCTCGGCGGCGACCTGTTCGGCGTGTTCGGCGGCGGCCCGCGCGGTGTCCCGCTCCCGGGTCAGGTCGGCCAGCCGCCGCCGGTCGGCGTCGGCGGCGGTGCGCAGCGCCGCCAGTTCCCGGCGGGCCGCGTCCCGGTCCCGCTCTGCCTGGGTACGCAGGGCGAGCGCCGCGCTCTCCGCCTGCTGGGCGGTGTCGCGGGCGGCGAGCGCGGCAGCGGCCTCGGCGCGGGCCTGGTCGGCGAGTTCGGCGGCCCGGTGTGACTCCTCCCGCGCGGCGGCCCGGTCGGAGACCGCGGCGGCCGCCGCCTGCTGTGCCTGGTGCAGGGTCTGCGCCGCGGTCTCGGCCTCGCGGCGCGCCTCGTCCCGTTCGGTGTGTGCGGCGGCGATCTGGGTGGCGGCCTCGGCCCGGACCTCGGCGAGTTGGCGTTCCACCCCGGCCGGGGACAGTTCGGCGTGCAGCGCCTCGCCGAGGGTGGTGGTCATCTGGTCGAGTCGGTCGACGAGTTCCCAGGCCCGGGCGACCTGGCCGGCGAGGCCGGGGGCGCCGCGTTGCCGCATCCGCTGGTTACGGGAGGCCCGCTGGCAGGCGCCGTCGTTGTCCCGGCAGTAGCGGAACGGTCGGCCGGCGGCGGCCCGCTGCGGCACCGGTCGTCCACAGTGGGCGCACGGTCGGGTTTCGGTGGTCTGGTCCGGGGCGGGGGTCTGCGGGTCCATCGCCGGGGAAGTCTAGTGGCCGGCCCTCGTACCGACGGCCGGGACGCGGACCGGGCGGCGCCACCCGGTCCGCCCGCGTCCGGGCTCAGTCGGCCGGCCGGGTCGCCGCGTGGAACACCGGTGGGGCGTAGCCGGCCGGCTTGTCGCCGATGCCGAGTCCGGGGCTGACGATCCAGGACTGGTACTGCGGGGTGAACATCGAGTACGGCGCCGGCAGTTGCGGGGCGCTGACCTCGTCGAGGCGTCGGCGGGCGTCGGCCGGGAGGTCGAAGTCGAGCGCGGCCAGGTTGGCGTCCAGTTGGTCGGCGCTGCTGGCGCCGATGACCACGGACGCGACACCGGGCTGGTGGACCGCCCAGTTGATCGCCACCTGGGCCATGCTCCGGCCCAGATCGGCGGCGACGCTCTCCAACGTCTCGATGACCTGCCAGTCGTGGGCGGTGACGGCCGGGCCGGGGTTGTCGGGGTTGCCGAGGCGTCCGGTGCCGGTGAGCCCGTCGCCGGTGCGTCGGTACTTGCCGCTGAGCAGACCGCCGCCGAGCGGGCTCCAGCCGGTCAGGCCCATGCCGAGGGCCTGCGCCATCGGCGCGAACTCCGGCTCGATGGCCCGGTTGACCAGGGAGTACGGCAGTTGCACGGTGACCATCGGGGTCATCGCGTGCGCTTCGGCGAGGCTCTGGGCGCGGGCCGCGTACCAGGCGGGCACGTCGGACAGACCGGCGTGGCGGATCTTGCCGGCGCGGACCAGGTCGTCGAAGGTACGCACGACCTCCTCCACCGGGGTGATCCGGTCCCAGGTGTGCAGCAGGTACAGGTCGAGGTGGTCGGTGTTGAGGCGGCGCAGCGAGGCCTCCACCGCGCGGATCATGTGTTTGCGGCCGTTGCCGCCGGCGTTCGGGTCGGTCGGGTCGACGGTGTTGGTGAACTTGCTGGTCAGGACCACCCGGTCGCGTACCCCGGCGGCCGTGAGCAACCGGCCGAGGATGGTCTCGCTCTCCCCGGCGGTGTAGAAGTCGGCCGTGTCGACGAAGTTGCCGCCGGCGTCGAGGTAGCGACGCAGGATCGGTTCGACCTCCCCCTCGGTCCGGCCGTAGGCGGCGTGAAAGCCGCTGGTGCCGAAGTTCATCGTGCCCAGCGCCAGTCGGCTGACCCGTAGCCCGGAGCGGCCGAGCAGGTAGTAGTCCATTTTCCTGGTCTCCCAGATCGTGTGTGGGGTGGATGTGGCGGGCCCGGTCGGACCGCCGGTGACAGCCTGCCCCGCGAAAATTGGACCGACAAGTCCAAAATACGGGTCTGGCTTCCGCCCACAGGCCACCCCGTCTCGATGCCGTACGATCGCCGGGTGACGACACCGAGCCGCGCCGATCCGTCCGGGGAAGTGCTGCTCGTCGCCGTCGTCGAGATGGCACCCGGCCACACCGAGGTCGGCCGGCGGTACGAGGACGCCGTGCTGGCCCTGCTCGGCCGGCACGGCGGATCGGTCGAACGGCGGATGCGCGGCACGGATTCGGCGACCGAGGTGCACGTGATCCGGTTCGGCTCACGGGCCGGCTACGAGTCCTTCCTGGCCGACCCGGAGCGCCTCGCCCACCGCGAACGGATCGGTGCCGCCGCCCCCACCACCCGGGTCATCGAGGTACACGACCTGTAGAGCGGTCCGCCCGGGGCGGCTGGTGGCCGCCCCCGGTCGACGGCGGCCGGGACGCGGAGCCGGTGTCGGCGCGCCACAGTCGGGGTCGGGGACAATCGATCGTCGACTGTGGTCGGCGGTACCACGATCACTCCGGGCCGGGTCTGTCGTGCGTTGTGTTGGCGGACCCGGTGTGGGAGAGCGCGGCGAGGAGCCGCAACTTCTCGTCACTGTCACTGTCCCTGTCCGGGTAGTAGACGACGAGGATGACGTCGTCGATGGAAGTTTGTCCCGGTGGAGGCGTAGTTCACCGACGACGGGATGATAGACGGTGGTCGTGCCTCCATCGAGACTGCGGACGTCGTGGCGGGCCCACAGGGCGCGGAACCGCTGACTGGCCAGAGCGAGTTCCCCGACGAGCTCGACGAACCGAGGATCGTCGGTGTCGTCGCCGATGGTGGTGCGGAGGGTGGCTTCGAGGACCTGCGGCGAGGGGTTCTTGTCACGGCCCCGTTCCAGGCGCAGGTAGTAGTCGGGACTGATCCCGGCGAGGAGGGCGACCTCGTCAACGGGGGCCCTGCCAGGACCAGGGAAAACGGGGGCTCTGCCAGGCCCGGCGACTACCGTCGAGACTTGGTGGCACCGGCCTGGAAAACGGACGGAAAGACCGTTGTTTGCGTCGCGGTCCGAGCGTCGTCGGCGCAGTGGATCGAAGGGAAAGTCTCATGGATCTCTCCAACCGCACCGTTCTCATCGTCGGCGGGACCTCGGGTGTCGGACGAGAACTGGCCCGGCGGTTCGCCGCGGCGGGCAGCACCGTGGCCGTGGGCGGCCGCAGCCCGCAGGCACTCTCGGAACTCGCCGGGGAAGGATTCGGCACGTTCCGCATCGACGTCACCGACAGCGCCTCGGTCGCGTCTGGCCGGGACGCCGTGCTCGCCCGCTACCCCGGGCTGGACACGGTGGTGACCATGTCGGGCGTCATGCTCCTCGAGGACCTGCGTGACCCCACGCACTTCGAGGCGGCACAGGCGACGATCGACACCAACCTGGTCGGCACCATCCGCGTCATCGACGCCTTCACCCCGCACCTGGTTCGCCGGGGCGCCGGCACCTTCATCACCGTCACCTCCGGCATCGCCTTCCTGCCGTTCCCGCCCATGCCCAGCTACGCCGCCTCGAAGGCCGCGGTGCACGCCTACTCCGAGGCACTGCGCGCGCAACTCGACGGCACCGGTGTCGATGTCGTCGAGCTCGTCCCGCCGGCCGTCGCCACCGCGGGCCAGGAGGAGGTGAACCCGCACGCGCTGCCGCTCGACGACTTCGCCACCGAGGCCATGCGACTACTCTCGGCAAATCCCACCCCGCGTGAAATCCTCGTCCAGCGCGTCCTCACCCACCGCTGGGCCGAACGCGACGGCACCTACGACGACCTTGTCGCGCAGCGCTCCCAGGCGTTGGCCATGCTCCCCGGCCGCAAAAGCTGACACCTCCGTCCTCGTTCCCCGGTGTGGCCGGGCGACGGCGGCCGGGCGACGGCGGCCGGGCGACGGCGGCCGGGCGTTCGCCGCCAGCGGGGACCGCTCAGCCGCACCGTCCGTCGGCACGGTTCGCGTCAACGAAAGCGAGGGCGTGCGCCCGGCCGGGACAGCGGCGTGGTCCGGCGCCGAACGCCAGATCGCCGGCCAGAATCACCCGTACCACCTCACCGGCCTCGATGGTGAGGTGGCCGATCGTGGTCCGGACCACCGCCTGCCGTCTGGTCGCCGGAACCGGCGGCTGATCGCGCAGCACGTCCGCCACCGGTCGGTGCCGGGCCCGTTCGACGAGCACCGCGGTCGCGTCGCACGCCTGCACGAGCACCCCGATCCGGGCCGCGGTCCACTCGTCGTAGCCGCCGCCGAGGACCGCGACCAGGCGGTCGACGGCAGCATCGGCGCGCGCGTCGTCGCCGGTGTCCGGCTGGTACGCCTGCGCGACATCCTGTACCAGGCCGACAACCGGCGCGTCGACGCCCATGGCGCGGGCCAGGGTCGCCACCGGATGCCCGGTTCCGTCACCGCGCAGGGAGTCCGGTGGGATCGCGTCCAGGATCGCGACCGACAGCGCACGTCGACGCGCGTACGCCGATCCGGTGCTGAACCGGCCGACCGTGGCGCGAAGCCAGGCGACCCCCGCAGATCCGGGTCGAACCGGCGGGACCACAAAACCAGGATCGTGCAGAACGGCAAAAGCGTCATCGCGGTCGACTATCTGCTGCATGCGGCGAAGCTAGAGCCGCGATCGTTCGGTATCGACCGAACCGACGCGGCCGATAATGGAGACGTGACCCGTACCTCCGATCTGGCGTCCGCCTCCGGTCACTCGCGGCGCTGTTGGCCGACGAGACACGGGCGGCGCTGTGCCTCGCGCTGCTCGACGGCCGCGCCTGGACCGCCAGCGAACTCGCCGCCCGGGCGGAGGTCGCGCCGTCCACCGCGACCGCACACCTGCACCGCCTCGTCGACGGGGGTCTCCTTGTCGAACGCCGCCAGGGCCGCCACCGGTACGTGCAGCTCGCCGGCTCGTCGGTCGCGCAGCTGATCGAAGATCTGGCTGCCCGGACCGACCCCCGCCCGACCCTGGCGCGGGGACTGCGGGCGGTCACCGCCAGCGCGGCCCTGCGGCGCGGCCGCACCTGCTACGACCATCTCGCCGGACGGCTCGGCGTCGCGGTCACCGACGCGATGACCGGGGCGGGGCTGCTCAACCAGACCGGCGGTTTCGCGATCACCTCGGCCGGGGTGGCCGGGGCGAAGCTGGCCGGGGCCTTCTTCGGCAACGGCAGGCTCACGCGGATCGGATCCGGCCGGGCGGTCCGGCTCACGCCCGCCGGCGGGGCCGCACTGCACGACCTGCTGAGACTTGCCGACCTCGGCTGACCCGCCCAGGTCGGGGTTCCACCCAGGGCGTTCGGTGGCGGTCGGCCGCTGCGACAATCCGCCCACCGCGTGTCGGACGGCCGACGCGGATGCGGACCGCACCGCGCACACACGTCGACGAGATCGTCCGTCAGACCGAAGCGAGACACCCGTCGGGCGTCCCTGGCCTCACGGCCGCAGCAGTTGCCGCACCCGCGCGGCCTCCCGGGTCAGGTGGTCGCGCTCCAGGACGCTGGTGGCGGCGCGGGCGGCCTCGGCATACCCGTCGGCGGCCCGTTCGAGGTCGCCGGCGCGTTCCTGCAGGTACGCGGTCACCGCGGCGTACCGGGGCAGTTCCGGGCTCACCTCGGCCAGCGCCGCCAGGCCGACCTGTGGTCCGTCGGCCTCGCCGACGGCCACCGCCCGGTTGAGCCGTACCACCGGGCTGCCGGTGAGACGCAGCAGTTCGTCGTACCACTCGACGATCTGCACCCAGTCGGTTTCGGCGGCGTCGCGGGCGTCCGCGTGCAGGGCGGCGATCGCCGCCTGCGCCTGGTATTCGCCCAGGCGGTCGCGGGCCAGCGCGGCCTGCAGAATCTCGACACCCTCGGCGATCAGCCGGGTGTCCCACCGACCGCGGTCCTGGTCGGCCAGCGGCACCAGACGGCCGCCCGGGCCGGTGCGTGACGCCCGCCGGGCATGGTGCAGCAGCATCAGCGCCAGCAGCCCCGCGACCTCGGGTTCGTCGGTCAGCGCGACGAGTTGGCGGGTCAGGCGGATCGCCTCGGCCGCCAGGTCGACATCCCCGCCGTACCCCTCGTTGAAGACCAGGTACAACACGCGCAGCACCGTACCGGGATCACCCGGCTGGTCAAGCGACAGCCCCGCGATCCGCCGCTTGGCCCGGCTGATCCGCTGCGCCATCGTCGCCTCGGGCACCAGGTAGGCCTCGGCGATCTGACGGGTGGTCAGCCCACCGACCGCACGCAGCGTCAACGCGACGGCCGCCGCGTGTGGCAGTGCCGGGTGTGCGCACAGGAAGAACAGGCGCAGCGTGTCGTCCGTGGCCGGCGCCGGACCGGCAGGCGGCTCGACCGCCACCGCGAGCTCCCGCCCGCGCCGCGACGCCGAAGCGCGGGCCGCGTCGAGGAACTTCCGCCACGACACCGCGACCAGCCACGCCTTCGGATCGCGTGGTGGATCGTCCCGCCAGGTCTCCAGCGCCCGGATCAGGGCTTCCTGTACGGCATCCTCGGCCGACGCGAAGTCTGCTCCGCGTCGGACGAGGACACCGATCACCGCGGGTACGAGCTCCCGCAGCAGCGGCTCGTTCACTCGGTGATCGTGGCCGACTCGGTGAGGAACGGCCGCACCTCGAGCCACTCGTGGATCGGCTCGCCGCCCGCGCCGGGGGCGGCGGACAGCTCCCCGGCCAGCTCGACCGCGCGGTCCCAGGACTCCACGTCGATGACCATCCAACCGGCGATGAGGTCCTTGGTCTCGGCGAACGGCCCGTCGGTCACCGGCGGGCGCCCCTCGCCGTCGTACCGCACGAACCTGCCCTCGGGTGCCAGTGCCTGGCCGTCGACGTATTCACCCGTCTCCTCCAGGCGGGCCGCGAAGTCGCGCATGTACTGCATGTGGGCGTCGACCTCTTCCGGCGTCCACCGGTCCATCGGCACGTCGTTGACCGGTGCCGGGGCGCCGCGGTAGTGCTTCAGCAGCAGGTACTTCATCGTGGTTCTCCTTGGTGTCGGTCCGTCTCGTGCCCCGGGGACGGAGCGGCGTCCCCGTTCTCGACAGCCTCGCCCGTGACGGCCATCACATCGTCGCGGATCGTGCTGGTTGTCATGACTCGTGAGGATCCGACACACGAACAGAATGATGGCGGCCGGAGATGCCAACCTCGTCAACGTCCTGCTTGTGGCTCTGAAACCGGTCGCCGTCCCGATGCCGGTATCCAGACCTCGGCGGTGGATCCCTCCGCTCGCCTGGACTCGAGGTACTCGCGCAGTGGGCTCAGCGCGGGATGCGGATTGTCGTCGCGCCAGATCAGTGACATCGGGTATACCGGTGCCGGGTCGCGCACCGGTATACGCCGCAGGTCCCAGCTGTCCGGCCACAGATATCGCGTACGTTCGCCGACCAACGTCGCCAGTTCCGCGGAGTCGGCGATCTCGGCCAGCAGCGCCTCGTTGCCGAAGACCGGCCCGATCCGGTCGATGGTGAGGCCAAACGCGGCGGCGAGCTCGTCGTAGTAGGCGGCCCATTCGGTACCAGCGGCCATGCCGGGCATCCAGATGCGGTGTCCGGCGAGTTGTGCGGGCGTGACGGCGCGGGCGCCGGCGAGCGCGTGACGTGGCCCGACGAGGATCTCGTGGCGCTCGTCGATCAACCGGGCGGTTCTGATCGCGCCCGGCAGCAGGTGCGCGGGGACGGTGACGGCGTGGAAGGTGGCGTCGACCGTGCCCGCCTCGACGGCGGCGGTCGCGGCGTGGACGTCGGCGTCGAGGGTGATGACGTCCAGCTCGATCCGCGGATGCGCACGGTGGAAGTCCTGCAGCAGCACCGCCGGCGCGGTGCGTCGGCTGTGGACGTCGACGCGCAACGCGCGCCGGCCGGGGCGCACGGAGGCGTCGGCGCGCGCCTCCACCCGAAGCAGCTCTCGGGCGTGGGGCAGGAAGGCCTGACCGTCGACGGTGAGTTGGGCGCCGCGAGCCGTGCGGGTGAACAGCCGCACCTCGAGACCTTTCTCCAGCGCGGCGATGCGCTTGGACACCGCCTGCTGCGTGATCGACAGTACGGCGGCGGCCTCCTGGAACTGGCCGGCATCCGCGGCGGCCACGAAGGTACGGACGGCGTCGAGATCCACGGAGCAGATCCTACGGCCACAACAATTGGTTGTGGCTCGTCGCCGATTCGGTTGTTTGATCTGTCATTCCATGCCTTGCTTTGATCACCGCGGTCAACAACGAGTTGTTCACAACGGGAGGTGCGGGGCTTGGCGGCGAGACGATCCCTGGGTCGGCGGTTCGGGTGGTTGTGGGCCTCGTACGCGGTCAGCGCCTACGGCTCCGGACTGGGCTTCGGTGCCCTGCCGCTGATCGCCGTGCTGGTGGTGGACGCCAGCCCCGCCCAGGTGTCCGCACTGTCCGCGATGGGGCCGGCCGTGGGCGCGCTGGTCGCGTTGCCGCTCGGGCCGTGGGTGGAGTTCCACCGCGAGCGGCCGGTGATGATCGCGATGGACCTGGCCCGGTTCGCGGTCATGATGACGATCCCCATCGCGTACGCCCTCGGCCGGCTCACCTTCGTGCAGCTGCTGGTCGTCTCGGCCGTGGTCGCCAGCGCCAAGATCACCTTTAGTGCGGCCAGCGGCGCCTACCTCAAGGCCCTCGTCCGGCCAGCTGACCTGCTCGTGGCCAACGCACGGTTCGAGTCGACGACCTGGAGTTCCATCGCGGTCGGGCCGCCGCTGGGCGGGGCCGCGGTCGGCCTGTTCGGGCCGGTGACCACCGTCGTGGCCGACGCGCTCAGTTACCTGCTCTCCGCGCTGGGCATCGCGGCGATTCGCGGCCGCGAGGAACACCCGCGGCGCACCGCCAGGCACCGGGTCCGGGCCGCCGAGCTGCGCGACGGCTGGCGGAACATCCTGTCCCGTCCCGGCCTGCGGGCGCTCTATCTCAACCAGCTGCTCGTCGGCGGACTGATCATGGCCACCGAGCCGCTGTTGGCGGTGCTTCTGCTCGGCGAGCTGGGCTTCCCGCCCTGGCAGTACGGCCTCGCCTTCGCCGCCCCCTGCGTCGGCGGACTCGTCGGCTCACGCCTGGCCCCTCGTGTCGTGGCCCGCCACGGCCAACACCGCATCCTCCGTACCGTCGGCACACTGCGCGCCGTCTGGCTGATCGGCCTCGCCTTCGTCCAACCCGGCGTCGCCGGCCTCGCGACGGTGATCGCTGTCGAGCTCGCGATCATCATCAGCATGAGCCTGTACAACCCGGTGCTCGCGACCTACCGGTTGGAACACACCCCCGACGACCGCGTCGCCCGCACCCTGTCGGCCTGGTCGATCAGCAGCAGTGCCGCCATCGCCGTCCTCAGCGCGCTCGGCGGGCTGCTCGCCAACGCCACCAGCCCGCGTACGGCCATCACGGTCGCGGGACTGCTGATCCTCACCAGCCCGCTGCTACTACCCCGCCGTCCGGGTCCCGGAGTCGTACCAGACGGTGAGCTGGCGACAGTCCGGACCCAAGCGCAGGCAGCGGCTTCAGCGAAGCCGGGTACGGAAGCCGTCAACAGCTGACAGACGAAAGCCACGCGACAACCGCAGCCTTGCTCGTGCCCCCACCGCCGCAGGCACCGGGTCGCCCGATGTCTCCGCCTTCACCAACACCTGCAAACGCCGCTCTGTGGTGGGTAGCCGGGCGGACCGCTCGGCTACCCACCGCGTCAGTCGCCGGCGAGCACGGTGAAGGTGAATCCGGTGCTCGTCCGTCGATGCAACGGAATGTCGCACTTGGTGCGGCGCAGTACCTCGTTCCGGCTGAGGCCGAGCCCCTGCGCGATGAGCCGTTCCGGGCGCACCGGTACCGGATCCTCGAAGGCGACCCGCACCTGGACCGGCCACGCCTGGTCGGGCCACGCCGACGGGCTGTCCAGTCGCCAGGCCCCCGTCCAGTCCAGGGTGAAACGGTTGCGCCGGGCGAGCAGCGGATCCAACAGCCTGGCCGCCACCAGGTTCGGGTCGTTGACGTTGTAGCCGTGCAGTTCGGCCGGATCGAAGGAGGTGACCGGCGTCCGCTCGTGCACGGTGAGTTTGCTCGTCCGGTCGCAGGACACGCAGCGGACCAGCAGCCACACGTCCAGCAGTTTGCCGTTGGCGTTGACCCGGAACCTGCCCTGGCCGGTGGTGGCCGACTCCGACCGGCAGTCCACGCAACGCAAGGACAGCAGGGGCAACCTGGTCCGACGAACGACCCAGGGCAGCACGGTATGAGGTTGTGAAGACATGATTTTTCTGGACCTGATCTCTCGAGACCTGACACGAGGTCGATTCGCGCGACCTCGAACGCGGTATGACCGGGCGCGTGGGGGCAGCCCGGCAGAGCCGACGGAGCGCCGGCTACCGGTGAGTGAAAGTCAGGTCTAGAGAGCAGGCGGGGTCACGCGGGTTATGTCCTCTGTCCTCAGCATGGTGGGCCGCAGGCAACCTACGGGAAGCGGGACGAAGGCTCAAACGTTTTCCTCAGACCGCCCGGACCTCGGCGACGGCGAGGTGCCCGTCGACGTGTACGCTCCACGTCTTTGGCGGCCCGCAAGCGGCTCGAGGCGGGCGACGTCGTCACCCCACCGCCCGAGTGCCTCCCACCCCACCGGCCGCATCCTCTGGGTCCGAACGCCGCCGTTTCGGCAGGTCCGCGTATCAACGGTCGCACGTACTGGCGAAGTCCCGACACAAGAAACCGGGGGACGTCCCTCGTTACTTCCACGTCGTCTCCCGGGGCTGTCGCCGAGCTCACCAGCCTCCTCGCGCCCGGCGACAGCATGCGGTGACGACGCTCACCGCCCTCCGAGGTGGTAAGCGGTACCGTTGGCGACGGCCTGGAGCTTGTCCGGGTTGGCCACGTTGTGGGCGGCGGTGATACGACCGTCGGCGTCGAAGTCGAAGGTGACGGTGGCGATCACGCCTGCCGGTCCGCTGAACACGATGCCCGGCCCACCGTTGAGCTCGACGAGTTCGGCTTTCATATCGGCGGGCTCGACGCCCTGGTAGGTGACGGTGCCGATGGCCGCGAACCAGGCGGCCACCGTGGCCGCGCCCACCACCGGGTGCAGGGCCTGGCGGACCTTGCCGCCGCCGTCGGTCCACAGGGTGACGTCCGGGGCGAGCAGTTCCAGCAGGGCGTTGACATCACCGCCGGTCGCAGCGGCGAAGAACCGCTCGGTGGCCACGCGCTGCCGCGACCGGTCGGCGGCGAAGCGCGGCCGCCGAGCCCGCACGTGCTCGCGGCCGCGGTGCGCGGCCTGCCGCACCGCGGCTTCGGAACGCTCCACAGCTTCGGCGATCTCGGCGTGGCTGAAGTCGAAGACCTCCTTCAGGACAAACACCGCGCGCTCC
The DNA here is from genome assembly GCF_039871775.1 of Plantactinospora sp. B5E13. Taxonomy (NCBI): domain Bacteria; kingdom Bacillati; phylum Actinomycetota; class Actinomycetes; order Micromonosporales; family Micromonosporaceae; genus Plantactinospora; species Plantactinospora sp. B5E13. The sequence goes on along the minus strand of NZ_JBDPLT010000035.1, from coordinate 1,083 downwards.
AGGGGGCTGAGCGTCTCCAGCGGCCATCGACACCGACTCGGCGTCCGTGACGACCTCGGAGGCATCCCCTCCGGTGAGGATGGGTTCCGGCAGCCACGGCCCCACATAGGTCTCCCGCCTGTGCCGGGTGGAGCGCAACCGTTCCAGAGCCAGGTTCGAGACGATGCGCGTCAGGTACGCCTTGGGGGCGGCCACCTGCGAGCGGTCGGAGGCGGACCACTTGATCCAGGCGTCCTGGACCGCGTCCTCGGCGTCGGCAGCGCTGCCGAGGAGACGGTAGGCCACGGAGAACAGCAGCCGCCGGTGCTCGTGGAAGACCTGCTGCTCGGGGTGGGGGGACAGGTCGGTCACTTGGCCCCCGGGAGCCGGGTGAAGCGGCTCCCGCGGGGCCAGAACGCGCCCGAGGCGGGCATCTTCTTCATGCGGCCGTAGGTCGGCCAGGGCGAGGCGGTCACCGTCTCCTTGTACCGGACGGCGATGCGGCCGGTCAGGCAGACCCGGCGCGGGCTGTCATCGGGCCGGGTGAACTGCACCACGGCGTCACCGCGTCCCAGGCTCACCGGCGTGTGGTAGTAGCCGAAGCGGAACGGCTTGGGCTGCCTGCCCCTGAGTACCCGGTCGATCGACAGCGCGGCGTGCACCCCGGTCGGCATACCGCCCTGGCAGGTGCCGCATGACGCCGTAGCCCTGGCGGATCGCGGCCGCGTCGCCGATCGCGTACACCTCGCGGTGGGACACCGACCGCAGCGCGGCGTCGGTGACGATGCGTCCGTACCCGTCGACGGTCAGCCCGGCAGCGGCCGCCAGCGGCGATGTCCGCGTGCCGCTCATCCACAGAACCGCGTCGGCCGCAATGCTCTCCCCACCCGCCAAACCGGCTTCACCGACGAGTTCTCCTCGTCGCCGCGTACGAGCGCATCGACCGCGCCGTCCTCCAGCGGCGCCTGCTGCTCGCGCTAGATGATTGAGTCCTAAATCTTTGCTGGTCAATGGTCGTACGCGATGAGTGATCGTGGGTTGGGTGCGCCGATGTTGGTGTTGTGCCAGATCACAGCGGCCAGAGCGAGGAGGCGCTGACCGACG
>NZ_JBDPLT010000034.1:0-78709 GCF_039871775.1 Plantactinospora sp. B5E13 | reverse complement strand
TCCTGGGTGCGTCGCACCCAGGACCACCGCTACCTGGCATCCACCACGCCCCCGAGACATCGTGATCACGGGAACGGAACCCGCTCCGCCGGCAGACAGGCCAACGGCCGCGCCGGTGATCACACCATGGAGAAGGTTATGACGACCGACGACACACCGGCCGCCGTTGTAGCGGCACTGCAGCGGCGGTGGATCTTTGAGTGGGACCGCCGGGAAGGTGACCCCGCATTCGACTTTGAGGCCAACCTCGCTGGTTACTACGACCTGGACAGCGATGACGTCATTCTGTTCGACGACTTCGACCCGCAGCGACGCGTACTGCGCAGCGCAAGCGAGTACGGGAAGGTCTTCGCACCGGCGTTCACCCAGCTGCGCACCGCCGAACACGCCATCGAGCGGGCACCAGACGTGATTGTCTCCGGTGACCTCGCCGCGACGCAGATGGTCTTCATCGCACGCCTGACCGCTGCCGACGGCTCGATCATGGGCACGAGGGCCATCAACTCCCAGATCTGGCGCAGCGGCGACGACGGTCGCTGGCGCATCGTCCGAGATCACACCTCAGTCGAGCAGATTCCCGCCGGCGAGGCGGAACACGCGATGCGCACCCTTCCTCGCAGCTGACGCGCACCAGGCGGCATCGGTGGCGCGGCCAACCTTGACGCGGCCCGTCCCCAGACGCGCCTGCCTGCTCGGACCCTCCGTGCAGCCTGTCGATTGCAATCAACACAGGCTGTTGAGGGCGTCGGCGGAGGGACTGCCCGGCTCTGCCTGGTAAGTGATGATCGTTTGGTCTTCGGCGCCGGCGATCGAGAGTGCTTGGCGTCGAAGCGTCAGGGGGCCCACGAGCGGATGCACGAACCGCTTGATCTCATTCCGTACCGGTCGCACGTCATGGTTTTCCCAGAGACGCCGGAAGTCGCCGTCCATCAACATCGAGGAGATGAGCTCGGCAGTCGCGGGATCGCGCAGGTCCCCCTCTGCGCGCAGCGCGGCGGCGGTCTGCACGGCGATCTCCTGCCAATCGGGCAGAAGGCCGCGGACATCATTTTCGAGGAACACGTCCCGGACGAGGTTACGCCCAGGCGTGTACATCGGCGAGAGCGCCATGGCGAGCTTGTTGGCTGCCAGGACGTCGAAGCCGCGGTTGCGCACGTACGCCGGGGTCGTGCCCCAGGAATCGATCAGCTGCCGGACGTCCTCGCCGACCTCGCGGTGCCTCTCGACCGCCTGAGCCGGGGCGGCCAGCGCGTACAGGTGCGCGGTCTCGTTCCGGTCCAACCGCAGGGCGGTCGCCAGGGCGCGCAGCACCTGGGTCGAGGGGTTGCGATCCTTCCCCTGCTCCAGCCGGGTCAGGTAGTGCTGGCTGATCCCCGCGATGCGGGCCAACTCGTCTCGGCGCAGGCCGGGCACGCGCCTGCGCCCCAGGGACCGCACACCCGCCTGGTCTGCCGTGACCCGTCCGCGACGCGCCTGCAGAAAGTCGCCGAGGAGGTTCTGACCGCTCACACGTCGCAGCGTAACCCTGTCAGGGTGCTGGCAGCCCACGCTGGGCTGACGGATCGTCATGGCATGAAGACATGGTTCATCACCGGCGCGTCCCGCGGCTTCGGCCGGGCCTGGGCCGCCGCCGCGCTCGCCAGGGGAGATCGGGTCGCCGCAACGGCACGCAACGAGCAGGCCCTCGAGGGTCTGGTCGAGGCGTACGGCGACAGGGTCCTGCCTCTCCTCCTCGACGTCACCGACCGCTCGGCCGTCTTCGCGGCCGTCTCCCGGGCCACCGAAGCGTTCGGCACCCTGGACGTCATCGTCAACAACGCCGGCTACGGCTTGTTCGGCATGATCGAGGAAACCACCGAGGAACAGGCCCGCGCCCAGATGGAAACGAACTTCTTCGGGGCTCTCTGGGTGACCCAGGCCGCGCTGCCAGTGCTGCGGGCGCAAGGCAGTGGTCACATCATGCAGGTGTCCAGCATCGGCGGCCTCGCCGCCTTCCCCACTCTCGGGCTTTACAACGCGTCGAAATGGGCGCTGGAGGGCCTCAGCGAAGCCCTCGCAGCGGAGATCGCGCCGCTGGGTGTCAAGCTGACGATCGTCGAGCCGGGACCGTACGCCACGGACTGGTCCAACGACTCGGCCGTGCACACCGACCCCATCGCGGCCTACGAACCCGTGCGCGAAGCGCGCCGCGCCGGCGCGGCGGCCCGCACGCCTGCCGACCCCGCCGTCACGGCGCAGGTCATCCTGACTCTGGCCGACACCGCCCAACCACCCCTGCGCCTGTTCCTCGGCCCCTATCCGTACCCGGTCGCGGAGAAGGTGTACCAGGATCGGCTAGCGACGTGGCACGAGTGGCGCTGGCTCGCCGAGCAGGCAGTGCCAGCCCGAGAGGAGAAGGCGTGATCGAGCGTCAGCCCGGGCCCGTGCACATCGTCGGTGCAGGGCCCGGTGTGGGCGCCGCGGTGGCACGCCGCTTCGCGGGCGCCGGCCACCCCGTCGGGCTCATAGCCCGACATCAGGAACGGCTCGACGCGCTGGCGGGGGAACTGGCCGCCGACGGCGTCGAGGTGCAGACGGCCGCCGCTGACGCGACCGACGCCGTGGCCCTGGCGGAGGCGCTGAACGCACTGGCGCACCGTCAAGGGCCGTCTTGATCGTTGCCGAGTCTGCTGGTTGGCTGGCCGACATGACTGACCTCGGCCCCGTCCCCTGGCCGCCGGAGCCGATCCGGACCGAGCGGCTCGTACTCCGTGGGTCCGAGGCCCGGGACCGGTCGGCGTTCGTCGAACTGCTGGCATCGCCGGAGGTGCACATCTACCTCGGCGGCCCTCGGCCGCGTGCCGAGCTTGAGCGGGAACTGCCCGAGGTGCCCGAGCGGTGGCCCGGCAGCTTTGTCGTGGAACTCGACGGGGCGATGATCGGCCAGATCCTGCTCAGGAGAGCAACGGGGCACCGCCGCCCGGCTGCCGTGGGAAAGGCCGACCTCGGTTACCTGTTCCTGCCCCAGGTGTGGGGCTCCGGGTACGCCGCCGAGGCGTGCGCGGCGGCGCTCGACTGGTTCGACGCGGTCCTCCCCGGCGAGCCGGTCATACTTACCACCCAGTCCGCCAACGTCAGCTCGATGCGGCTTGCGGCGAAGCTGGGGTTCACCGAGGTGGAGAGGTTCCAGGCCTGGGACGCCGAGCAGTGGCTCGGGCAGCGGCCCCCGGTCACGCCGGCCGCCTGAGTTCACGCTTCGGGGGTCGGTGGTCCAGGAGATCTGCTGCAACACGTCGAGCAACGATATGCCTACGCACGTGACTCAGACCGCGAGCACGAGCGCCACGTCGTTGACCGTGGATGGCCCTGCAGGGCCAACACCCGGCGACCTCGCTACTTTGGGTATTCGCCGAACAGATGAGGAAGGACACGTCGACGCACGCTCACGTCCGTGGACGCTGACGATCTCATGCGGGTATCGGCCCGATCTGGTTGTGTCAGCACCGGCCGCCGCTGCGCGCGGGGTTTCGATCGGGATTCGTGGGCGCTACCGCAGTTGGTCGCGGCGGCGGGTCAGGTTGGCGGTCTCGGCGGTGTTGCCGGCCAGCTCGATGGCTTTGTCGTAGGCCGCGCGCGACTGCTGACTTTGGCCCAGCCGGCGCAGCAGGTCGGCGCGGGTCGCGTGGTAGGCGTGATAGCCGGCCAGCTCGTCCTCAAGACGGTCGACGGCCGCCAGCGCCACCTCCGGTCCGTCGAGCTCGGCGACCGCGATGGCCCGGTTGAGGGCGACGATCGGCGAGGAGTCGAGGTGGACGAGTTGGTCGTAGAGGGCGACGACCTGTGACCAGTCGGTGTCGCGGATGTCGCGGGCGGAGGTGTGCACGGCGTTGATCGCGGCGAGGATCTGGTAGCGGCCCGGAGCCACGCCGGCGGCAGCAGCGGCGAGGCGCTCGCGCACGAGCCGGTGACCCTCGGCGATCAGCGCCTTGTCCCAGGCCCCACGGTCCTGCTCGTCGAGGGTGACCAGTTCGCCGCTGGCCGAGACTCGAGCGGTGCGGCGAGCCTCGGTGAGCAGCATCAGCGCCAACAGCCCGGCCACCTCACCGTCGTCCGGCAGGAGGGCACGGATCAGGCGGGTGAGCCGGATCGCCTCGGCGGTCAGATCGTGACGTACGGGATCGGTGCCGGGGCCGGTCGCCAGGTAGCCCTCGTTGAAGACCAGATACAGCACGGCGAGTACGCCGGAGACGCGTACCGGGAGATCCTCGGCGGCCGGCACGCGATAGGGGATCCGAGCCGCCTTGATCTTGGCCTTCGCGCGGGTGATCCGCTGCTCCAAGGTGGTTTCCCGCACCAGGAAGGCGCGAGCGATCTCGGACACGGTCAGCCCGCCGAGCATGCGCAGCGTCAGCACCACGCGGGCTTCCATCGCCAGCGCCGGGTGGCAGCAGGTGAAGATCAGCCGCAGCCGGTCGTCGTCGATGGCACCGAGAGGCTCGGGTGGGATGTTGTCGTACACCATCCGAGCCTCCTTGTGCTTGTCGTCGCGCTTGTTCTCGCGCCTGATCCGGTCGATGGCCTTGCGAACGGCGGTGGTGGTCAGCCAGGCGCCGGGGTTGGGAGGTACGCCGTCGGCGGGCCACCGCTCCACGGCGGTCGCGAACGACTCGGCCGCTGCGTCCTCGGCAATGTCGAGGTCACCGAAACGCCGGGTCAGCGAGGCGACCACCCGGGCCCACTCGTCGTGGTGGGCCCGGGTGATCGCCTCCTCGACGTCGCTCACTGGAACGGCCGCACCTCGATCTTCCGATCGCAGACCTTCGACGCCTCGGCGGCGAGCTTGAGCGCCACATCCAGATCGGGGACCTCCCACACCCAGACGCCGGCGAGGTACTCCTTCGACTCCACGAAAGGCCCGTCGCTGAACACCGCCTGCTCGCCCCGGTTGTCGATGACCGTAGCCGCGTCGGTGCTTGTGAGTCCGCCCGCGAAAACCCAGTAGCCCTCGGCGATCAGTCGTTCGTTGAACGCGCTGATGGCAGGCAGCCTGTCCGTGCTGCCGGGATTGCTCTTGTCATCGATCACGGAAACCAGGTACTGCATTTGAAGATCAACTCCTCTGGTGTCAAGACAGCGTGGTTCGACGGTCAGGGATTTCAGGCCGTTGCATACCGCGGGCGCCCGGCCGGCCGGTAGACCTGGATCGTCACGCCCTTCGAGTCGACCCGCGACTCGACCAGGTCGAGCGCAAGATCTGGACCGGTCTCCGGGAACAGCCATCCGCCGCGCTCGAACCCATTCGGGTGGTCGTCCGTGGGGGCGCCGTTGTTCTGCATCACTCCATCAACGGAGATCTGGGTCATGGTCGTCAGCTTCATGATCGCGGTTCCTTGCCTTGGCACCGCCCCTTGTCGGCGGCCTCACCCCTGCTACGAACACCACCACCCCGATCCGACACCCCTCCCGGACTTCTTTGCAGAATTTTCCGGGACGTCCGCGCATGCCGCAGAAGGCACGCCCGGCTTGCCGCAGCTCGGCACCATGCGTGAGTGGAGGGCCTCTTCGATGCGACAAATCCGTCACAACAGGGAATACTCCACAAATCGCGAACGTCGGGGCGGGTAACGTATCGCTGGCCCGCAGTAGCAGTTGCGCGGCACCGTGCGCCCGAACCGGCGGGCTGGACGGAGGAGGTGCACCGCAGCGTCGGCGAGCAACTCCCGGTGCTGCCGACCCGCTGGGAGGCCGAGCCACCCGCGGTGAGGTTCGTGCTGGCGTGCCTCGCCGGGTTGCATCCCCAGCACGGACGGCGGATCGGAGCCCAGGTCGACGCCATGGCGCGGGAGTTCCACGGCACCAGACCGGGCGCGTACCTGCTGCTGGCCGACGCGCTCGTCGACGGCCGGGACGATCAGGCGTTGGCGCTCGCGGCCGACATTCTCGCCTGGGCGGACGACCTCGACCCGGGCTGGCTCGATGCCGCCAACGTGCCCACCGCCGTGAAGGCGGGCCACGTGCTCGCCGACGGCGCGTTGCGCGCCCTCAACGTCGAGTAGCCGGCCCTCGGGTGCGAGGGGGATGCTGGCTAGCATCGTCGGCATGGCTACGCGGCTCGTTCAGATCACCATGAAGGCCCGGGACGACGCCGCGCTGGGCGGCTTCTGGGCGGAGGTGCTCGGCTGGGGAGTCTCCAGCGAGGGACCCGGCGTGACCAATCTCGAACCCGAGGGCTTCGCCTACCCCGACCCTGTCGCGGTCTGCCTCGACATCGTCGCCTCTGCGGAACCCAAGACGGTCAAGAACCGCGTCCACGTCGACCTCGCCACCACCTCGAAGGCCCACCAGGCGGAGTTGGTCGCGCGCCTGAAGGAGCTCGGCGCGACCCCCGCCGACGTGGGCCAGGGCGACGTCCCCTGGACGGTCATGGCCGACCCGGAGGGCAACGAGTTCTGTGTGCTGGACTGGCACGACCCGGTCCAGGACACCGGACCGATCGCCTCGGTGGTGGTCGACTGCGTGGATCCGCGCGCCATGGCCCGATTCTGGGGTGAGGCCACGGACTGGACCGTGCACAAGGTGACCGACCAGAGCGCGGTGTTGCGCTCCGCCCAGGGCGTGGGCCCGTATCTGCAGTTCCTCCGCACACCCGACGTGAAGACCGGGTGGAACCGGGTCCACCTCGACGTCCGCCCGTATCCGGGCGGCGACGTGGAGGCGGAGGTGGCCCGACTGCGGGCTCTCGGCGCCAGACCGATCGACCTGGACCAGGATGTCCCGTGGAAGGTCCTGGCCGACCCGGAGGGCAACGAGTTCTGCCTCCTCGCCCCACGCTGACCCGAACCCCCGCTCAGCACCGCCCTCAGTCCGGATTCCGCGACCCGCCCTGGTCGGGTGCGTCGAGCTTTGCCAGGAAGCGGAGGAAGTGCGGGTCGAAGCGGGCCGGGTCGGCGGCGTACACCTCGGCGGGTGACCACCAGCGGACCTGGCGGAACTCGCCGGCGTCCGGGGTGATCGGCTGGTCGCGACCGCACTCGACCGGAAACCAGAGGCTGACGTCGGTGTGCCCGGCGTCGATGCCGACGGTCCGGGTCACGGTGAGGAACACCGGCCGGTCCCGGAACCGCACCCGGTGACCGGCGCCATCGTCCTCCGGGGTGAGGCCCAGTTCCTCCGCCGCCTCCCGGCGGGCGGTGTACGCCGGATGCTCGTCCGGGTCGACGTGCCCACCCGGCGGCAGCCAGAGCTTCGCGTTGACGTGGTCGACCAGCAGCACACTGCCGTCGGCCGGATCCACCGGTACGACGTACGAGACCAGGTGCCGGTCCGGCGTCGCCGGCTTGACCCGGCGGAACACGTCGTCGGTGCCGCGCAGCCAGCGCAGCGTCTCCGACCGGTGTTCCTCCTCCAATCCGTCGCCGGGGACCAGCCCGGAGACGAGATCGTGCACCACCGCCACCGACTCACGCATCCGACGATCATGCACCAGATTGGCGGCGCCGGATCATCCGTTGTCGAACGGCAGGAACTTCTGCCAGGCGACACAGCCGGGGCGTTGTCCGCCGTTGAGCAGGAACTCGCGGGCGGCCTGTCGTACCAGGTCGAGCGGAATCTCCGAGTCGTGCGGAAACTCCCGCTCGCTGTTCATGTAGTAGTAGAAGACCTGGTCGTACCTGCTCGGGGTGCCCCGCCTGTACCAGTTGGCGCCGTCGCCGTTGAACCAGAGGCCGCCGACCCCGTCCTCCGCACTGACCGCCACGGCGAACTCGTGATCGGGGAGCCCGTTCGGCCGGGCTGGAATGATCACGTCATGGGCGACGACGACCGGACAGGCTCCGAGGAACTGCTGACCAGACGGTTCTCCCTGCGTCGTCCCACCCCGGCCGACGTCGACACGATCCACCGCATCCACCGCGACCCCGAGGCGTGCGCGCACAACCCCGGCGACATGCTTGCCAGTCGCCCGGAGGCTGAGGACCTCTACCGTCGGTGGGACAGTCACTGGCGGGAACACGGTTTCGGGTACTGGGTGATCCGCCCGCGTACCGCCGACGAGCAGGCCGCCAGCCTCGGCTTCTGTGGTCTCAAGGTGATGAGCCTCGCCGGTCGGGAGGTGCTGAACCTCTTCTACCGCCTCGACCCGGTCGCCTGGGGCGACGGCGTGGCCACCGAGGTCGCGACCACGGTCGTCGAGTGGGCGAGCGTACGGCTGCGGGGTCGCCCGATCGTCGCCCGCGTCCGGCCGGACAACGTCGCCTCCGCCACCGTCGCCGTACGGGCCGGGCTGCACCGCGCCCCGCACCTCGACACCGACGGGGAGGACGGCCTCGACCGGATCTTCACCAGGGGCTGGCCGGACGAGCCGTCGTCGCCGTTCCGCCACCGGTAGGGCTGCGCCTCGGCTGCCGCCGTTCCAGGGTTGCTACGGCAGTTCCAGGAACTCCCGTAGGGCCGTTTCGATGGCGGCCATGGTGGTGTGGGAGACGAAGCCGTGATTGCCGCGCAGGGCGGTGCGGTCCAGGATCTGCACGACACTGTGGATTCTGACGTACGCTCCGGCGAGCGGATCGTCGTCATCGAGGCGTACCGCGAGATGATTCGGGTGGGGTACGTCGCGGACGACGGTCAGTGCCCAGATGGCGAGTTCTTCGACGCTGTTGTACTCGTCGTTGCTGATCACCAGCACGCGGTGCTCGCTGCTGCCTCGCAGCAGGGTCCAGATCTGCCCCCGCCTCACCACTGGGAGTCACGGAGGGCGAGGTCGTTGCTCTCCTCGACCAGCGCCCGGTCCTCCTCGACCTGTTGGCCGGACCGTCGACGCAGGTATTCCCCGTACGCCTGCGCTGCTTCCCGCTGGCGTGCCCGGCGTGCCTCCGGAAGGACGCGCCGGACAGCTTCGACAACGGCGGCGGACGCGTTGCCCCGGCTCTGCAGGTAGGCGGCGACGTCGTCCGGCACGCTGATGCTCAGCTTTACGGTCATACTTTCATCCTACCGGCTGGCGTCCCCTCTCCACCCGTACCAGGAGGCGAGGGCGGCCAGGGCGAAGATCGCGGTGGCGGCGTACAGCACCGGCGGCAGGCCGACGGCGGAGCCGAGCAGACCGGCACCGGCCGCGCCGACCGGGGCGGTTAGCATACCGACCGTACGCTGGGCGCTGCCCACCCGACCGAGCAGTTCCGCCGGCACGTGGCGCTGCCCGTACGCCGCCCAGAGGGCGTTCCAGCACGCGGTTCCGGCGGAGAAGAGGGCCAGGGCGACCGCCCCCGGCACCGGATGCCGGGCCAGCGCCAGTACGCCGATCGCGACCGTCTCGGCGACGAGTACCCCGCGCAGCGCCGGCAGCGTGCCGTACCGGGTGCCGAGCCGACCGGCGACCAGTCCCCCGCCCAGCGAGCCGACCACCGCCGCCGCCATGAACAACCCGTACCCGGCCTCGGGCACGTGCAGCACCTCCAGCGCGTACAGCACGATGACCGCGATCAGGCCGCTCGTCGCCAGGTTGGTGACCATGGTCAGCCCGGTGATCCGGCGCAGTGTGCCGTCCCGCCAGATCCAGCGCAGCCCGTCGCCGAGTTCCGCCTGGAACCGCCGTGACCGGTCGGCCCGCCGGGTCCCGGCGGCGGACTGTCGGGTGAGCGAGGGGACCGGCGTCGGGCGCAGGGTGAGGGCGAGCAGGGCGGCGACCGCGAACGTGGCGGCGTCGATCGCGAACGGCAGCGCCGCCGCGGCCGCGAAGAGCACCCCGGCCAGTGGGGCGCCGACAAAACCGCCGGCCACCGCCGTACCGGCCTGGAGCCGGCCGTTCGCGGCGGCGAGCCGTTCCGTCGGTACGACGGCGGGCAGCATGGCGAACGCGGCCGCGTCGAAGAGTGTGCCGAGGGTGGCGAGCAGGAACGCGCAGCCGGCGAGCAGTACGACGCCGACCGGTCCCGGGCGGATCGTGCCGGCGGCCACCAGCAGCGCGAACGCCCCCACCAGCGCGGCCCGTACGCCGTCCACGGTCGCCATCGTCCGGCGCCGGTCCCACCGGTCGGCGTACACGCCGCCGAGCAGCCCGAAGAGCAGCGGCGGCAGCTGACCCGCGACGACCACCGCCGCGATCGTCCGGGGATCCCGGCTGACCGTGGCGGCGAGCAGCGCCAGTGCCGGGGTACGCAGTGCGTCGCCGAGTCGGGACAGCACCGTTGCCGTCCACAGTGGCCAGAATCGTCGATCCGTCATGCGCCGTGCCGTCCCTCACCGCAGGTGGGCTGCCCGGGAGCGGAACGCCGCCCGGGACCGGGAGGCACCCGGGTGGGCGTACCCGGGTGGAACCCGGCTGCCGAGGGTGGTGCCTCAGCCTGGTCGAGGGTCAAGCCGGGCGTCGCCGACCCGGAAGAGCGGGTGCGCGCCGGCCCGAGAGACGGATGCGGCGTCCCGGACTGATCCGTTGCGGGCTGTCCGGGGTGATCGTCGCGGAACGTCCGCGATGATCGGGTTCGGCCGGGGCGGCGGGTGGACGACAGGTGGACGAAAGATGAACGACAGGTTGCCGGCGATGTGCCGAGTTCCCCGGGACGTCGCGGCGGGCCCCGCGATGTGGCACCATGACCGCCAAGGAGGGGAGTATTCCCCCGACGGCGATGTCGTCAGCACGGGAGCCGACCGGCGTGAGCCGGATGGCGAACCGGCACCGCCGGCCACTGGCGTGATCACGCTCGGTGGTGGAAAAGACCTCCGACAGACACCATCCCTGCGCGCCACCTGGTGGCGACGACGTGTGCCTGCCGGAGGAACAACGTGGAAACGATGGACGTCAGTGGCCTGGTCTGGGGAATCAGCCTGGTCGTACTGGTCGCGGTACTGCTCGCCGACCTGTTGATCATCGGCCGTCGGCCGCACGAGCCGAGCATCAAGGAATCCGCACTCTGGGTCACCCTCTACGTCGCGCTGGCCATCGTGTTCGGCATCGGCGTCTGGGTGTTCGGCGGTGCCAAGTTCGGGGCCGAGTTCTACGCGGGCTGGTTGACCGAGTACAGCCTCTCGATCGACAACCTCTTCGTCTTCGTGATCATCATGGGCCGGTTCGCCGTACCCCGGTATCTCCAGCAGGAGGTGCTGCTGATCGGCATCATCCTGGCGCTGGTGATGCGGGGCGGGTTCATCGCCGCCGGCACCGCGCTGATCAGCCAGTTCGCCTGGGTCTTCTACATCTTCGGCGCGTTCCTGATCTACACCGCGATCGGCTTCCTCCGGCAGGGCCACGCCGACGGCGGCGACTTCAAGGAGAATCCGGCGATCCGCTGGGCTCGACGGGCGGTGCCGTTCTCCAACGAGTTCCAGGGCGTCAAGCTGACCACCCGGGACGAGGCCGGCAACCGGCTCTTCACCCCGATGCTGATCGTGCTGATCGCGATCGCCACCACCGACCTGATCTTCGCCCTCGACTCGATCCCGGCGATCTTCGGCGTCACCGAGGACCCGTACCTGGTCTTCACCGCGAACGTCTTCGCGCTGATGGGACTCCGGCAGCTCTACTTCCTGCTCGGCGGACTGCTCGACCGGCTGGTCTACCTCAACATCGGGCTCGCCGTGGTGCTCGGCTTCATCGGCGTCAAGCTGGTCCTGGAGGCCCTCGCCGACAACAACCTGCCGTTCGTCAACGGTGGCGAGCACGTCGAGTGGGCGCCGCACATCCCGATCCAACTCTCGCTGACCGTGATCATCGGAACGCTGCTGATCGCCACCGTCGCCAGCCTGGTCAAGTCCGCAAGGGACGGCCGCAAAGCCCGGCTGGGGGCGCCCCCGGTCCCGGCCGGCGACGTACCCGCCGAGCCGGTCGCCGACGGAACCCGCTCCGAGCGCCGCTGACCCCCGAACCCGTTACCGGCCAGCCGAACCGGAACTGGCCGGTAACGGGAGGCGGATCGTCGGTCCGGACCGGTACGGTGAGCGCCGTCGTCGGACGGGAGTACGCGGAAATCCCGTTCCCGAGCGGGAGAAGGGCATCGTGGACCGGACCTTCCAGGTCGACCTGCGTGGCGTGGTCGACCTGCTCAGTCACCACCTCTACGGCAGTCCCCGGGTCTACGTCCGGGAGCTGCTGCAGAACGCGGCGGACGCCATCACCGCACGCCGGGCCGCCGACCCGGCCGCGCCGGCCGTGGTCCGGATCGAGCCGCCGGAGCTGACCGGCGACGGCACCCTACGGGTGCACGACACCGGGATCGGTCTGACCGAGGCGCAGGTGCACGAACTGCTGGCCACCATCGGCCGCAGCTCGAAGCGCGACGAACTCGGCTTCGCCCGACACGAGTTCCTCGGCCAGTTCGGCATCGGGTTGCTCTCCTGCTTCCTCGTCGCCGACCAGATCCAGGTCCAGACCCGGCACGCCGACGAGCCGACGGTGCTCTGGACCGGCTACGCCGACGGCCGCTACCGGGTCGAGCTGGCCGGGGCCGGAGCACAGCGGTCCGAACCCGGCACCACCGTCACGCTCACCCCGCGGCGCGGCGCCGACAAGTGGCTGACCGGTCCGACGGTGACCGAACTCGCCCGGCTCTTCGGCTCGCTGCTGCCGATCCGGGTCTACGTCGGCGACGTCGAGACGACCGCCGGCCCGCCGCCGTGGTCGACCGACGCCGACAACGCCGCTGGCATGACCACCGTCGGTGGCATCGCCGCCGCCCGCCGGGAGCGGCTGATCGCGTACGCCCGCGAGGTGCTCGGGTTCACCCCGTTCGACGTGGTGCCGCTGTCGGTGCCGGAGGCCGGGCTGACCGGGGTGGCGTTCGTGCTGCCCGCACCGGTCAACCCGGCGGCCCGGGCCGGGCACCGGGTCTACCTCAAGCGGATGCTGCTCACCGAGGGCGCCGAGGGCCTGCTGCCGGACTGGGCGTTCTTCGCCCGCTGCGTGGTCGACGCCAGCGAGCTGCGCCCGACCGCCAGCCGCGAGGCGCTGTACGAGGACAGCCTGCTGGAGAGCACCCGGGAGGCGCTCGGCGACCAGCTCCGGGGCTGGCTGGTCCGGCTCGCCGACGGCAACCCGCTGCGGCTCGCCGAGTTCCTCCGGGTGCACCACCTCGGGGTCAAGGCACTGGCCCTGCACGACGACGAGATGCTCCGGCTGGTCGAGCGCTGGTGGCCGATGGAGACCAACCTCGGGCAGACCACCCTCGCCGAGTTCCGCGAACGGCACGGCCTGATCCGGTACGCGGCCAGCATCGACGAGTTCCGGCAGCTCGCCGCGGTGGCGGCGGCCCAGGACCTGGCGGTGGTCAACGCCGGTTACACGTACGACAGTGAGATCGTCGAGCGGTTGCCGACGGTGGACCGGTCGGTGCTGATCGAACGGCTGGAGCCGAGCGACCTGACCACCCGGTTCGACGCCCTCGACCCGGGCACCGCGCTGGCGGTGCGGCCGTTCGTCACCGCCGCGCAGCGGGCCCTGGACCGGCTCGGTTGCGAGGTGGTGGTGCGGTCGTACGCCCCGGCCTCGTTGCCCGCCCTCTATCTGGTGAGCCGCTCGGCGATCTTCCACGAGCAGCTGCAGTCGACCCGGGAACGGGCCGACGAGACCTGGGCCGGGGTGCTCGACGCGATCGCCGCCTCCGGTCCGCCGGAGCGCCCGCAACTGGTGCTCAACCACCGCAACCCGTTGGTCCGCCGGATCACCGCGCTGACCGACCCGGAACTCGTCGGCCTCGCGGTCGAGGCCCTGTACGGCCAGGCGCTGCTGCTCGGCTACCACCCGATCCGGCCCGCCGACGCCGCCCTGCTCAACAGCTCGTTCCTCGGCCTGCTCGGGCGGGCCGTGCCCGGACAGGAGTGACGACCGTGGTTTCCAGCAACGACGATCTCCGGCGTGCCCTCGACCGGGTCGGCGAGATGCCGTACGGCAGCGGCCAGATCGCCGCCGTCGAGCAGGTGATCCAGCAGGCCGACGCGGCCGGCGACGACGAGGTGGCCTTCGCCGCCCGGATGCTCGCCACCACCGCGTACGTCTACGGCGGTGAACCGGCCCGCTCGTTCGTCACCTTCTCCTGGTGCCTCGCCGACTTCGACAACAAGCCGCGCCCCTGGCACAACCGCTACCGGCACAACCTGCTCTGGTACTTCAAGTACATGGTCAACGGTCTGCTGGCCTTCCCCGAGGTGCCGCTGCACCGGGCCACCGCGGTCCTCGACGACATGGAGCGGCGCTACCGCGAGGGCGGGCACAGCCTGCAGGCGGTGTACAAGATGCGGCACCGGGTGGCCCGGCACCTGGGGGCGGACGACGAGGCCGAGGAGTGGTACCGGCGGTGGACCACCACCCCACGCGACGAACTCTCCGACTGCGCCGGCTGTGACCCGTCGACGCAGATCGACTACCTCGCCGGCACCGGACGCGACGAGGAGGCGGTGGCGCTCGCCGAGCCGGTGCTCGCCGGCAGGCTCAGCTGCACCGAGCAGCCGCAGGGGGTGCTCAGCGCGCTGCTGATGCCGTACCTGCGGACCGGGCGGCGGGAGGAGGCGCGGCAGGCGCACCTGCGGGCGTACCGCCGGCACCGGGGCAACCTCGCCGACCTGTGGGACATCGGCGACCACATCACGTTCTGCGTGGTGACCGGCAACGAGGTACGCGGACTGGAGCTGCTCGAACGGCACATCGACTGGCTGGACCGGGCCCCGTCACCGGCCGCCGCGATGATGTTCGCCGCCAGCGGGGCACTGCTGCTGGGTCGGCTCGACACCAGCGGGCGCGGCGAGCTGACCGTCCGCCGCCGGGCGTACGGGGAGCGGCCGGCGGCCGAGGTGCCGGTCGGGGTGCTCGCCGGGGAGCTGACCGAGCACGCCCGCCGGGTGGCCGCCCGGTTCGACGAGCGCAACGGCACGGCGAACCAGTCGGCGGCGGTATCCCGGCGGCTGGCGTTGACCCCGGTCGGCGACTACCTGCCGCTCTCCGCCACAGCCCGGCGCCCGGCCCCCGCCGGTACCACCCCGGCCGGCGCCACCGGTCCGGCCCCCGCCGCCGAACCGGTCCTGCCGGTCCGGCCCCGGGTCCCGCTCGACCTGCCGGCCACCGCGACGCCGACGGAGCTGCTCGACCTCGCCGACGACGCGTGGCGGACCGACCGGGACGACGACCTGGTGACCGTGCTGGCCGCGTTCGACGAACGGTTCGCCGACCGGGAGCACGAACCGCTGGTCGCGGCCCGGCGGCTGGAGTTCACCGCGGTCGAACGGCACCGGGCCGACGACGTGGCCGGTGCGGTGGCGGTGAACCGCGAGGCGGTACAGCGCTACCGGCAGGTGCCCGACCCGTTGCGGGAACAGGTGGTCACCAGTCGGCTCGCCGTGCTGCTGGCGTTGACCGGCGAACCGGAGGAGGCGCTGGCGCTCGCCGGACCCGCGACGGCGTACCTGGCCGAACACGGCAGCGGGGCGCAGCGGGCCGCCGCCCACGACCGGCACTCCGTGGTGCTCGCCGAGACCGGGCGCGGCGAGGAGGCGTTGGCGGCGGCGGACCGGGCGGCGGCCGAGGCGACAGACGCCGACGACCCGCACCTGACGGCCCGGCTCGCGCTGCGCCGGGTGCGCCTGCTCGAACTGCTCGACCGTCCGGCCGAGGCCGGCGAGGCCGCGTTGCGGGCCCGGGACCTCTACCGGGAGCTGGGTCTGGCCGAGCCGTACACGGTCGCCTGTCTCGGGTACGCGAACTCGCTCGACGACCCGGCCCGGGCGGTCGAGGCGTACGACGAGGCGCTGCGGGCGGCGACCGCCGACCTCCAGTTGCCGGTCCGGATCGGGCGGGCCCGGGCGTTGGTCGCCGGCAACCGGGCCGCCGAGGCGGTCGAGGACCTGGTGGAGGCGGTCGCGATCTGCGTCGAGCGGGACATCGTCGACGGGGCGGCGATGCTGCGCTGGGAGTTGGCTGACGCGTACCGCCGGGCGGGCCGCGCGGTCGAGGCGGCCGAGGCGGCGGAGGAGGCGATCGGCGCGCTGGACCGGCTCGGGCAGCAGGCCGACGCGGACCGCTGCCGGCACATGCTGGTCGGCGTCTATTTGTCGCTCGGTGAGCAGGAGATGGCGCTCACCCTCCTCGACGAACTGGCGGAGAACCTCGACGGTCCGGACAACCTGCCGCACCGGGCGCAGGTGCTGGAGGAGGCCGGCCAGATCCTCTACAACCAGGACCGGGACAATGTCGCGGCGCAGCGGTTCGCCGCGGCGGCGGCCGCGTACCAGACCGCCGGGCTGCGACTGGACGAGTTGCGTGCCCGGCGGCGGGAGATCGCCGCGTTGTCCTGGGCGGGTGACCCGGAGGCCGCGCTGGCGGCGATGGCCCGGGCCGACGCGCTCGCCGCGAGCCTGCCCGTCGAGAGTGTCGGGCAGACCGGTGCCGGGGCCGACCAGCCGTTCGACGAGTCCGGCGCCGCCGGTTCCGGGGGTGGTGTCGACCCGGACCCCGGGTCGGATGGATCCGAGCAGTCGGCCGACGGCTCCGGGCACGGACACGGGCACGGACATGGGCACGGGCACGAGAACGGAGACGAGGACGGTCCGGGCGGGCCTGCGCTGCGCTGGGAACGGGCGATGGTGGCCGAGACCGGCGCGCGGGCGCTGCTCGCCGCCGGTCGGGAGACCGACGCACTGGACCGGCTGGCCGGGGTCGCCGACCGGCTGCGGTCGATCGAGGCGTTTGGTGAGGCATCGCAGGTCGACCTGCTCGTCGGTGAGCTGTTGGTCCGGCTGGGCCGGCCCGGCGACGCCGAGCCGCTGCTGCGCGGCACCCTCGGGGGCCTGCCCGAGCAGTCTCCGCTGTCGCGGCAGGCCGCCTGGTGGCTGGCCGAGTCGCTGACCGCGTTGGGCCGGGAGGAGGAGGCCGACGCGCTGCGTACCGCGTACGCGCTCAACGTCGACGAGTGACGTCATCCTCGTTCCGGGGATCGCCCAGGTGGCCGGTGATTGACAGCTGGCTAGGCTGGGTCGCGTGACGGTGGAGGAGCAGGTGATCGAGGCGTCGGCCGGCGCGTCGGCCGGCGGGGTACGTCGACGGCGGTCCCGGCGCGAGGAGATTCTGGAGATCGCAGTCGACCTCTTCGCGGCCCGGGGCTATCACGGGGTCTCGATGGACGACATCGGATCGGCGGCCGGGGTGACCGGCCCGGCGCTGTACCACCACTTCGCCGGCAAGGAGGCGATGCTGGTCGCCGCGCTGATGCCGGTGAGTGACGGGCTGCTGGTCGGCGGTCGGCAGCGGGTCGCCGAGCACCCGGAGAACGCCCGCGCGGCGCTGGAATCGTTGATCGACTTCCATGTCGACTTCGCTCTCGCACACCCGGCGGTGATCGCCCTGCACCTGCACGAGCTGGACCGGCTCCCGGAGGAACCGCGTCGGCAGATCCGCCGGCTGCAGCGGCTCTACGTCGAGGAGTGGGTGGGCGTGCTGACCGCCCTGCACCCGAAGCTGTCGGCGGGTGAGGCCCGGGTACTGGCGCACGCCGCGTTCGGTCTGATGAACTCCACCCCGTTCCTCGGCGGTGAGGTCGACCGCCAGCGTCGGGCCGTCCTGCTGCGCGCCGCGACCCTGGCCGCCCTGCTCGCCGACCCGGACAACTGAACCGGAGCCGGGCGACCCCCGGTCCGGACGGTCACCACCCTCCAGACCCGGACAAGGGGAGTAACGGACATGATCGAGTCACTGCTCGTGGCGAACCGTGGTGAGATCGCCCGCCGGATCATCCGTACCGCGAAACGACTCGGGGTACGGACGATCGCCGTCTACTCGGAGGCGGACACCGACCTGCCGTTCGTCCGGGAGGCCGACGAGGCGGTCTGTGTCGGGCCGGCGAATCCGGCGCAGAGCTACCGCAATCCCGAGGCGATCCTCGCCGCCGCGAAGGCGACCGGCGCGCGGGCGATCCACCCCGGCTACGGCTTCCTCTCCGAGAACGCCGACTTCGCCCGTACCGTCCAGGCGAACGGCCTGGTCTGGGTCGGACCGGACGCGGACGCGATCACCGCGATGGGCGACAAGATCAATGCCCGGAACCTGATGGCGGCGGCCGGGGTGCCGGTCGCGCCCGGCACCACCGACCCGGCGGCCGACGTCGACGCGGCGCTCGCCGCCGCCACCACGATCGGCTTTCCGGTGATGGTCAAGGCCGCCGCCGGCGGCGGCGGGATGGGGATGGCGGTCGCCGCCGACGAGACCGCGCTGCGCGCCGAGTACGACAAGGTGCGGGCCTTCGCGGAGCGGATGTTCGGCGACGGCTCGGTGCTGATCGAGCGCTACTTCCCCCGGGTACGGCACGTCGAGGTGCAGATCCTCGGTCTGGCCGACGGCCGGGTCGTCGCGCTCGGCGAGCGGGAGTGCTCGGTGCAGCGGCGCAACCAGAAGCTGGTCGAGGAGTCCCCGTCTCCGGCCGTCGACGCCGAGCTGCGGGAACGGCTGCTCGCCGCCGCGGTGCGGGCCGGCGAGGCGGTCGACTACCGCAACGCCGGCACCGTGGAGTGCCTGCTGGATCCCACCACCGGGGAGTTCTTCTTCCTGGAGATGAACACCCGGCTCCAGGTCGAGCACCCGGTCACCGAGCTGGTCCACGGGATCGACCTGGTCGAGGAGCAGCTCCGGGTCGCCGCCGGGCTGGCCCCGACCTTCGACCCGGACGCGCTGACCCCGCGCGGGCACGCCATCGAGCTGCGGATCAACGCCGAGGACCCGAAGCGTTTCCTGCCCGGCCCGGGCGCGGTCACCACCTGGACCGAACCGACCGGCGACGGGGTGCGCGTCGACTCCGGGTACGCCCTCGGCACCACCGTCACCCCGTTCTACGACTCGCTGATGGCGAAGCTGATCGTGTACGGCGCCGACCGGGCCGAGGCGATCTCGCGGGCCCGTGCCGCGGTCGCCGGATTCGAGATCACCGGCCCGAAGTGCAACCTGCCGTTCTTCGCCGAACTTCTCGACAACCCGGAGTTCCTCGGCGGTGACTACGACACCGGCATCGTCGGTCGGATGCGCTGACGCCCGCCGGCCGGGGGCGGGGTGGGGTGGCGACAGCGCCTTGCTGAACTATCGTTAAGGCGGGCTCCCGGTCGGGGGCCCGCCACTTCCCCCGGACGTGACGTCACAGCGAGGTGACCGATGAGCCAGCTGCCGGACTCGGTGTCGATCCGCGAGGTCGGACCCCGCGACGGGTTGCAGAACGAGGACCCGGTCCCGACCGACGCCAAGGTACGGCTGCTCGACGCGCTCTCCGCCACCGGCGTACGGCGGATCGAGGCGGTCTCGTTCGTCCACCCGAAGGCGATTCCGCAGATGGCTGACGCCGACGAGGTGTGGTCGAGGGCGGCGAAGACCCCCGGAGTCCGCTACTCGGCGCTGGTGCCGAACTCGAAGGGCGCCCAACGGGCCCTGGCCGCCGGCTTCACCGAGATCGAGGTGGTGGTCTCGGCCAGCGACACGCACAACCGGCGCAACGTCAACCGCTCCACCGCCGAGTCGCTGGACGACATCGCCGGGCTGATCCACCTGCTGCACTCCGCCGGGGCCACCGCAGAGGTGATCGTGGCGACCAGCTTCGGCTGCCCGTACGAGGGGGACGTCGACCCGGCCCGGGTCGCCGGCATCGTCGACCGGGTGGTCGCCGACGGCGCCGACCGGGTCGCGTTCGGCGACACCACCGGGATGGCCACCCCCCGCCGGGTCCGTGAACTGCTCACCGCGGTCCGGGACCGGCAGTCCGACATCCCGGTCCTGCTGCACTTCCACAACACCCGGGGCACCGCACTGGCCAACCTGCTCACCGCCCTCGAACTCGGGATCACCGAGTACGACGCCAGCGTCGGTGGCCTCGGCGGCTGCCCGTACGCCCCGGGGGCGAGCGGCAACGTCGCCACCGAGGAGGTGGTGCACATGCTGCACGACATGGGCGTCGACACCGGGATCAACCTGGACGCCCTGCTGGAGGCGGCGGCGCTGGCCGAGGAGATCGTCGGCCGGCAGCTGCCGTCCGGTGTGCTGCGCGCCGGACCGCGTACCCGGCTCGCCTGATCGGCGTCGCACCGGACCGCGTGGGCTCACCGGCGCCGAGCCGGACGGAGACGACGGACGGATCAGTCGAAGGTACGGCTGTCCGGGGAGGACCGCCATCCATCGACCGATGCGGTGCCCTGCTGATCCTCGTAGCGTCGGTTCCGTCCAATCGGAACGAGCGAGTTGCGAGGCATCATGACTGGTGAGATCGACCGGAGGCGGTTCCTCCGGCGGGCCGCCGGAACGACCGCCGGCCTCGGCGCCGTGGCGACCGCAGCCCTGGCCTCGGCCGACACCGCCCCGGCCGAGGCCGCCCCGTCGGGCGACCGGCGAGCCGGGGGCAGCCGGTTCCTCGGCACCTGGCGCGGTGTCGTGACCTTGCCGCACGAGGAGGAGGTGGCGCTCTTCACGTTCCTGCCCGGAGGCTTCTTCCTCTCCTTCGCCCAGGGCATCCACCTGGCCACCGGGCGGTGGGAGGCGACCGGGCCACGTACCGCCACCTTCACCCTGTGGCAGGTGCTGCCGGACGACCTGCGGGGCCTGCCGCACCGCTACAACGGCGAGGTCCGGGCCCTGCACCACGCCCGGGTCTCCGGGGACACGCTGGTCAGCGAGGGTACGTACCGTGGGCTCGACATCGACGGCAACGAGACCGCCCGGGGGCCGGTGAACGCCCGCGCGACCCGCTTCGACATCCACACCTTCTGACCGCCGATCAGTCGACCAGACCGGCGTGGTGGGCCAGGATCGCCGCCTGTACCCGGTTCGTCAGTTGCAGTTTGGCGAGCAGCCGGCTGACGTGACTTTTCACCGTGGCCTCGCTGAGGTGCAGCCGACGGCCGATGTCGCTGTTCGTCAGCCCTTCGCCGAGCGCCGCCAGCACCTCCCGCTCCTTGTCCGTGAGGACGGCGAGCCGCCGTACGGCGTCGGCCCGGTGCGGGCTGGCCGGTTCGGCGAACCGGTGCAGCAGCCTGCGGGTGACCTGCGGGGAGAGTATCGCGTCGCCGGCCGCCGCACTGCGCACCGCCGCCGCCATCTGGTCGGCGTCGGCGTCCTTGAGCAGGAACCCCACCGCCCCGTGCCGGAGCGCCGTCTGGACGTACTCGTCGAGGTCGAACGTGGTCAGTACAACGACCTTCGGCGGTGCCGCGAACCGGGCCAGTGCCGCCGTGGCCGCGAGGCCGTCGCTGCGCGGCATCCGGATGTCCAGCAGGACCACGTCGGGCCGGAGCGCCCGAGCCTGCCGTACCGCTTCCTCCCCGTCGCCGGCCTCGCCGACCACCTCGATGTCGGGATAGGCCTCCATGATGGTGCGAAGCATCGCGCGGACCATCCACTCGTCGTCCACGACCAGTAGGCGGATCACGCTCCGTCCTCCTCCTCCACCAGCCGCGCCGCCGGCAGGTCGGCGCAGATCTCGAACCCGCCCCCCGGAGGCCGGTGGGTACGCAGCGTGCCGCCGACCAGCCGGACCCGTTCGGAGATCCCGAGCAGCCCGTGTCCGCCGCCGGTGGCCACGGTCGGGGCCAGCGAGCCGCCGCTGTCCCGGACCACCACCCGTACGCCGTCCGGGACCGCCCGGACCGAAACCACGGTCCGGGCGTCGTGGGCATGTTTGTGCACGTTTGTCAGCGCCTCCTGCACCACCCGGTAGACCGCGTGCTCGACCAGGGCCGGGGTACGCAGTCCGTCCTCGACGGCGAGTTCGACGGTCAGGCCGAGCGCCCGGGAGGAGGCGACCAGTTCGTCGAGGTCGGCGAGCCCGGGCTGGGGACGCAGCGGGGCGGCGGCGCCGTCCCGGAGCACCCCGACCAGGGTACGCAGCTCCTCCAGCGCGGCCCGGCCGATGCTCTGGATCTGGCTCGCGATCGCCACGGCGTCCCGCCCCTGCGTCGATTCCAGCGCGGTGGCGTGCAGCACCATCAGCGACACCCGGTGGGTCACCACGTCGTGCATGTCCCGGGCGATCTGGGCCCGTTCCTCGGCGCGCGCCTGCTCGATCCGCAGCCGCTCCTCGCGCTCGTTGCGGCGGGCCCGGTCGCGCAGGTTGGCCATCAGCTCGCGCCGGGAGGTCAGGTAGAGGCCGACAAGCACCGGCACCACGCAGAGCACGAAGCTGACCGGCACCGCTCCGTCGCCGCCACTCACCATCCACAGGGGGCCGGAGACGGCGGCCAGCATGACCGCGGTGAGCAGGATCTGCTGCCGGCCGGAACGCAGGTGGGCGCCGATCGCGAACTGTGCGATCAGCAGGGCCGGGTAGGCGCCGGTGACGCCCCAGGACAGCAGGGCCGTGACGTACAGCAGCCGGGGTCGGTCGCGCCGCACCAGGACGGCGAGGCCGGCCGCCACGCCGAGCGTCGCGTCGACGACCAGCGGTGCCGGACGGTCGACGATGGGCGAGCCGTTGAACAGGCCGGACTGGAAACCGTCCCAGATCCCGGCCAACACGCAGGTCGCGACCAGCGGGGTGGCCAGGACCAGGTGCTGCCGACCGTGCCACATGTCGGGAGTCTAGGCAGCCGGGCCGCGCCGCCGCGTCCGTCGTCGGACTCATCCGTTCGTAGCGGCCCGGCGCGCCGACCGGCGACCATCGACCGGCGGACCGAATCATCTTGACCGATGTCGTGCGGTTTTGGGAAACCTAGGGTCGGGCCATGCCTTCCGAGATCCGATCCGGGATCGCCGGCGCTTCGGGCGCCCGGAATCCTGCTCCGCCCACCGCCCGGGGGGCCGTGCCCGGCGGTAACCGCCCGACCGTGCCCGGCGGTACCTCGCCCGCCCTGGTCTGGCTCCAGTGGCTGTTCGTCGGCTTCGCCGGGGTGAACCTGGTCCTGCTGCCGAGCGGCTCCGACGTCCTGCCGCTGCGGGTGACGGCCCTGGTCGGCTACTCGACGGCGGTGGTGTTGTCGGTGGTCGCCGTGCTACGCGGACCGGAGCGCGGGCGTCGGATCACGATCGTCGTGCACCTCACGATGGCGGTCCTCCAGTTCGTCTTCAGCATCCCGGTCACACTCGCGCTGCTCGGCATACCGCTGTCGGTGACGATCCTGGCGTTGAGCCGGCCACGGTTTCCGCGGATGTCGACCCGGACCCGCAAGGTCTGGTTGGTTCTGCACGTGGGGGTGAGCGCCGGGTGGCTCGGGGTCGCGTTCACCATGACCGTGCTGGCGATCACCGCCCTGAACGCGGACTCCCACCCGGTCCGGCACGGCGCCTACGAACTGCTGCACGTCGTCGACCTGGCCGCCGCGATCCCGTCCATGTTCCTGTCGATCATCACCGGACTGGTGCTCTCGCTCGGCACCAGGTGGGGCCTGGTCCGACACTGGTGGGTGCTCACCAAGTTTGTCATCTCGGTGAGCATCCCGCTGGTCGCCGGCACCGTGGAGAGCGCGCTGGCGGACGAACTCGCGCTGCGTACGGTCGATCCGGCGGCGACGCCGGGCGGCACGGGTGTCGCGCTGACCGCCTGTCTGGCCGGGTTCACCGTCGCGCTCTGGGCTGCCACCATCCTGTCGGTGGTGAAGCCGTGGGGTCGGACCCGGTGGGGTCGCGCGGCGGACGCCCGGGAACGGGAGGCGCGGCGTGGTGACCCCGGGGGTACGTCCGAACCGGTCGCCGTCGGTCCGGCCTGAGTCGTTGAACGGTCCGGCCGGACGGGACCGGGGTCACCCGGTCCGGTCCGGCGCCGGACCGTTGCGGGTCGGTCCGCCTGCGGGCGGGAGCCGCTCAGCCGATCGGGGCGAGTACCGCGGGCCAGCTGTCCTGGAAGACCACGCTGTCGACGGCGCTGCCGCGCTCGGCTCCGCTGCGGGTGCCGGCGAAGAGGTTGGTCACCCGGGTCGCCTCGGCACTGCTCGGGTACGGGTTGGTGCAGCTGGTGCCGGCGCTGCCACCGGACATCAGCAGGGAGCAGTTGCCGTTGTAGTTGTCCGGCAGGCCGAGGATGTGGCCGATCTCGTGGCTCATGATCCGTAGCGGGCTGTACTGCTGGGCCTGCTGGGTGTCGATGTAGACCCGGCCGTTGCCGAGGCTGGTGCGGACCGCGTACGAGCCGCCGCCGGTGATGGAGTAGATCCGCAGGTTCGAGCCGCAGTTCGCCGTGAGCGTCAGGTTCGACGTCGCGTTGTTCCAGATCGTGGCGGCCTGGTTGGCGACGCTGACGAAGCTGCCCGCCTGGCTGGTGTTGTAGCAGATGGTCATGGCGGCGGAGGCGGGTGTGGGGTTGGCGACGGTGACGCCGAGGGTGGCACCCGCCGTCGCGACGAACGCGACCACGAGCCGGCTGATTCGTGAGGTCATGGCTCACTCTCCGAGTCCGGGAGGGTACGGGGTGCCAGGAGCCTAAGTATAGAGATTGATGCATTTCAACATCTCTCTCTGGTACGTGGGCATTCGGT
The DNA here is from genome assembly GCF_039871775.1 of Plantactinospora sp. B5E13. Lineage (NCBI taxonomy): Bacteria > Bacillati > Actinomycetota > Actinomycetes > Micromonosporales > Micromonosporaceae > Plantactinospora > Plantactinospora sp. B5E13. The sequence goes on along the minus strand of NZ_JBDPLT010000034.1, from coordinate 54,325 downwards.
ATGGAAGTCGGTTGGCTGGCCCGGCGTCGTACGATGAAGTAGCCTAACGATCGTTCAGGAAGACCCGGGCGAGGTCGGGGTGGGCGAGGAGGTCGGCGTGGCACTCGACGACAGGATGTCCGGGCAGCGGGATGTGACCGAGCCGGACGGGCGGCACGGCGCGACCGAACTGGAACAGCTCGGCAAGCGGGTCCGGGCCGGTGGCACGGAGAAATACCATGCCGCCAACGCGGCGAAGGGCAAGCTCTTCGCCCGGGAGCGGATCGACCAGCTCGTCGACCCCGACTCGTTCGTCGAGGACGGGCTCTACGCCAACGCGCTCGCCGACGGGCTGCCCGCCGACGGGGTGGTGACCGGCCAGGCCACCATCGACGGCCGGCCGGTCTGTCTGATGGCGAACGACTCGACGGTCAAGGCCGGCAGCTGGGGAGCCCGGACCGTCGAGAAGATCATCCGGATCATCGAGCGGGCGTACGCGGCCGGGCTGCCGATGGTCTACCTGGTCGACTCGGCCGGGGCCCGGATCACCGACCAGGTCGACCTCTTCCCCGGCCGGCGCGGCGCCGGAAAGATCTTCTGGAACCAGGTACGCGCGTCCGGCTCGATCCCGCAGGTCTGCGCGCTGTTCGGGCCGAGTGCCGCCGGTGGGGCGTACATCCCGGCGTTCTGTGACGTGGTGGCGATGGTGGACGGCAACGCCAGCATGTACCTCGGTTCCGACCGGATGGTCGAGATGGTCACCGGGGAGAAGACCACCCTGGAGGCGATGGGCGGGGCCCGGGTGCACAACACCGAGTCCGGGGTCGGGCACTTCCTCTGCAAGACCGAGGCGGAGGCGCTCGACGTGGTCCGCCGCTACCTGTCGTACCTGCCGGCGAACTGGACGCAGGCGCCGCCGGCGGTCGCCCCGGCCGACCCGCCCGGCAACGTCGACCTGGCCGCGTTGGTGCCGGCGAGCGAGCGGCAGGCGTTCGACATGCGCCGGTACGTGAAGGGCCTGCTCGACGCCGACTCCTTCCTCGAGATCCAGCCGCTCTGGGCGAAGGAGCTGACAATCGGCTTCGGACGGCTGAACGGCGAGGTCGTCGGCGTGGTGGCGAACAACTCGATGTTCAAGGGCGGGGTGCTCTTCGTCGACTCCGCCGACAAGGCGACCCGGTTCGTGCAGCTCTGCGACGCGTTCAACGTGCCGCTGCTCTTCCTCGCCGACGTGCCCGGGTTCATGGTCGGTACGGCGGTGGAGAAGCAGGGCATCATCCGGCACGGCGCCAAGATGATCACGGCGATCAGCGAGGCGACCGTACCGAAGATCTGCGTGGTGGTCCGCAAGGCGTACGGCGCGGGTCTCTACGCGATGGCCGGCCCCGGCTTCGAGCCGGACGCGACGATCGCGCTGCCCACCGCGAAGATCGCGGTGATGGGCGCCGAGGCGGCGGTGAACGCGGTCTACGCCAACAAGATCAACGCGATCGCCGACCCGGACGAACGCGCGGCCTTCGTCGTCGCCCGCCGCGCCGAGTACGAGCAGGACATCAACCTCGTCCGGCTGGCCAGCGAACTTGTCGTCGACACCGTCGTCGAGCCGGCCGACCTGCGCACCGAACTGGTCCGGCGGTTCGCCGCCGCCCGGGGCAAGGACCGGCACTTCTCCCGACGACGGCACGGCGTCACCCCGGTCTGAGCAGACCACCGACCAGGCCGGGGGTCACAAGCCACCGGCGGGCCGAACCAACTGGAGGATCACCCATGGACTTCCGACTCTCCGAGGAGTACGAGGCACTGCGGGACAGCGTGCGGTCCTTCGCCCGCGAGGTGGTCGCCCCGGTGATCGCCGAGCACTACGAGCAGCACACCTTCCCGTACGAGGTGGTCGCCCAGATGGGCAAGCTCGGCCTCTTCGGACTGCCGTTCCCCGAGGAGTACGGCGGCATGGGCGGCGACTACTTCGCGCTCTGCCTCGCCCTGGAGGAACTGGCCCGGGTCGACTCCAGCGTGGCGATCACCCTGGAGGCGGCGGTCTCACTCGGCGCGATGCCGATCCACCGGTTCGGCACCGCCGAACAGAAGGCCCGCTGGCTGCCGAAACTGGTCCGGGGCGAGGCGCTGGCCGGGTTCGGGCTGACCGAGCCGGGGACCGGGTCGGACGCTGGCGGCACCACCACCCGGGCGGTGCTGGACGGCGACGAGTGGGTGATCAACGGCGCGAAGGCCTTCATCACCAACTCCGGCACCGACATCACCAGCCTGGTCACCGTCACCGCGGTCACCGGGACGAACCCCGACGGATCGAAGGAACTGTCCACCATCATCGTGCCGTCCGGCACCCCGGGCTTCACCGTCGCGCCCGGCTACTCCAAGGTCGGCTGGTGCGCCTCCGACACCCACGAGCTGCACTTCGACGACTGCCGGGTGCCGGCGGAGAACCTGCTCGGCCAGCGCGGCCGGGGCTTCGCCCAGTTCCTGCGCATCCTCGACGAGGGGCGGATCGCGATCGCCGCGCTCTCGGTCGGGCTCGCCCAGGGCTGCGTCGACGAGTCGGTCCGGTACGCGAAGGACCGGCACGCGTTCGGCCAGCCGATCGGCAACTTCCAGGCCATCCAGTTCAAGATCGCCGAGATGGAGCGGCGGGCGTACACCTCACGGCTGGCGTACTACGACGCGGCGGCCCGGATGCTGGCCGGGGAGGACTTCAAGCGGCAGGCGGCGATCGCCAAACTGCACGCCAGCGAGTGCGCGGTCGACAACGCCCGGGACGCCACCCAGATCCACGGCGGGTACGGCTTCATGAACGAGTTCCCGGTGGCCCGGTTCTGGCGGGACTCGAAGATCCTGGAGATCGGCGAGGGCACCTCCGAGGTGCAGCGGATGATCATCGCGCGGGATTTGGGGTTGTAGGTCCCGTTCCTCACCCGGACCGTCCGCTCGGAGTCCTGACCCGCCGTCGCGTCGACACGACCAGCAACAGCACCACACCGAGGACGGCGCCGACCGCACCGCCGACCAGGAACAGCCACCGGCTCACCGGCCGGCCGTCGTCCGTCCGGGCGTCGCTGATCCCCGCTGCCGGCGACGGGACCGGGGTGGGGCTGTCCAGTTCACCCCGGGCGACGAGCTGGCCGACGGCCGCGTCGGTGGGCAGCCCGAATCCCCAGTCGAGCAGCGCGGCACCCTGCTGCCAGCCCCTCAGCGGCTGCGACTCCGCGCCGAGCAGGGTGACCAGCAGGGTACGGCCGCCACGCTGCGCCGCCCCGACGAAGGTGTGCCGGGCCAGGTCGGTGTAGCCGGTCTTGCCACCCAACGCCCCCGGGTACTGGTGCAGCAGCTGGTTGTCGTTCCAGATTGGGAAGCCCTTGGCGCCCGGCTGGGCCGGCACCTGACCGAGGCGGGTGCCGGCGTACCGGCGGAAGTCCTCCCGGGCGAAACAGGCCCGGGCGATCAGCGCCAAGTCGTACGCGCTGGTGTACTGGCCGGGACCGTCCAGGCCAGACGGGGTGGCGGCGTGGGTCTGCAGTGCGCCGAGCGCCCGCGCCTCGCGGTTCATCGCGGCCAGGCCGCCCGCCCGCCCCGCCGGACCGCCCCCGACTCGGGCCAGGACGTTCGCCGCGTCGTTGCCGGAGTTGAGCAGCAGCCCCAACCAGAGGGTCTCGACGGAGTACCGGCCGCCCCGGACCAGGCCGACCGCCGAACTGCCCGGCTCGAAGTCGAGGTCGTCCTCGGTCACCTCGACCACCTGGGTCGGGTCGAGCTGCGGCAGCACCGCCGCCGCGAGCAGCAGTTTCTGCACACTCGCCGGAACCGCGTACTCGTGCGGGCCGCAGCCGCCGAGCACGCTGCCGGTGGTCAGGTCGGCGACCAGCCACGAGGTCGCGGTGAGCCGGGGCGGCTCCGGGGCGCCGGGCGGGACCACCAGCCCGGCAGTGCCCAGCGCCGTGCCGCCGACCTCCCGCTGGACCGGGGCGGGCGTCGGCGCGGCGGGCCGGGTCGGCCGGGCCACCGGTGGCTTCGGTGCCGGACACGCCCGGGGCGCAACCCGCCCGACCACGCCACCGACGCCCGGCGCCGGTGCCGACGCGGGCGGGGCGGCGGTGTGTTTACCGCTCGGGGCGGGTCCGGAGAGCAACAGCGCTACGACGGCTACCCTCAGTATCAGTTTTCCCCGCCCCATACTCCGGAGAGTAACCGACGTAATCCGTACGGGTGCCGGATCGCGCCCAGTAGGTCAGCCGCCGGCGCCGAGTCGGCGTGGGCGGCCGGTCAGCCGGTGGAGCCGAGGCGGCCCAGCAGGCTCGGCGCCGCGTCGAGCGCGTCCCGGCGTACGACGTACCGGGTGATGCCCCAGCGGCGTTCGTGCTCGGCGATCGCCGAGACAATCTCGTCCTCGGTGCCGATCAGCACGAACGGGGCGGCGAGAAGCTCGCTGACGGTCAGCCCGAGCTGCTCGGCGGTCTCCTTGGCGGCCGCCTCCGCGTCGTCGGTGACGACAAACCGCTGCACCAGCGCTTCGAGGTGGGGCGGCTCGTCCCGGCCGGCCGCACCCGCGGCGACCTGCGCCAACTGCGCGTCGATCTGGTCGGTCCGCCAGCGCGCCCGGTGATTGTGCCCGTCGGCGAGGGTACGCCCGAACCCGGTCAGCCCGACGATGTCGGCGTGTGCCCCCGCCCAGCGCAGCAGGTGCGAGTTGGCGGTGCCGACGGTCAACGGGATCCGCCGCTGCACCGGCCTGGGCGCGGTCAGGGCGGCCGCGTGCGCGACGAGTTCCGGGGTGTCGACGGTGACCTCCGCGCCGTCGAGCAGGTTTTGGACCGCCTGGACGACGGCGAGGCAGCGGCGTACCCGGCCGGCGACGTCGGGACGTTCCCGACCGACGGCCCGCCACTCGGCCGGGGTGTGGCCGGCGCCGATGCCGAGCCGGGCCCGCCCGTTGGAGACCAGGTCGAGGGTGGCGACGTCGGCGGCGAGCAGGACCGGCTCCCGTACGCCGGCGTTGGAGACGTTCGAGCCGAGCCCGAGCGTCGAGGTCACCGCCGACGCGGCGGCCAGCGCCACGAACGGCGACGCGGCGCTGCCCGGGTGGTCGGCGACCAGCAGCGAGTCGAATCCGGCCGCCTCGCACCGCCGTGCCAGGTCGAGCCAGTCGTCGCCGAGTTTGGGAGTGGCCTGAAGGGAGAAGATCGTCACCGGCCCAGCATCCGCCGCACCGACCCGGGCCGGCGACCGCACACCGCCGATTCCGCTGACCGCGATTCCGCTACCAGCCGAACCCTGAGCAGGGCGCCTCAGTCCGACCAGGACTGGTAACAGTGCCGACAGCGCCGGCGCGGCCGGGCGGCACCGGCCGGCGTATCCCGCCACCGGTGGCCGCCACCCGTACAGGCCCAGTGGTCGAACGTCTGGGGCAGGAGACAGCCGGCGAGTCTCAGCTTTCCTTCCGCGGCGGCCTCACCGGCCTCGGGCCCGGGCAGACCGTAGAGCACCGGTACGCCGGGCCGCCCGCACTCCGGGCACGGCGGCCCGGACGGGTCCACCGCGGCGCCGGCCTTGTCCACAGCCTGATCCTCGGCACGTTCACCCATCGGGCGAGTATCACCCACGGTGGCAACTGGCCTGTTGATCCCATGAACTGCCGGAAAGGAGGCTGACGTACGACTGCTCAGGGTGCTTGCATGTGCGCCGAGGGCGACGATCGACCGTCGTACCTCGGAGCCGGCGGGTCGGGAGGTCGCGAGGCATGTTCGGAGCGCTCGGGCGGTCGATGTGGCGGTGGCGCTGGCCGGTGATCGTCGGCTGGCTCGGACTCGTGGTCGCCGGGGCGCTGCTCGGCGGGCCGGTCTTCGACCGTCTCGTCAGCACCGACAACCTCCGCCCGGACGCCGAGTCGGAGCAGGCACAGCGGCGGATCGACGTACTGCTGCCGGAGGGACCGGTGGTCGTCGCCGTGCTCCGCGACCGGGACCCGTACGACCCGGGCCTGGTCGCCAGCGTCAACCGGGTCCGGACCGAACTGGTCGCCGTACCCGGAGTCGTCGAGGTCGAGGACCTCTACAACGCGGCCGGCGGACGGATCGGCGCCGACAACCGCAGCACCCTGGTCCGGGTCGAACTCGCCGAGGGGCTGCCGGAGGCACAACGGGAACGGACCGAGGACCGGGTCGCCGGGTTGCTGCGGAGCATCGACGCGCCCGAGGTGCTGGTCGGCGGCGAGAAACTGGCCGAGCGGGCGTTCGCCGAGCAGGCGATCGAGGACGCGGCGGTCGGCGAGTCGATCGCGCTCGGCGTACTCCTGGTCGCACTCGTGGTGATCCTCGGCGGCCTGCTCTCCGGGATGATTCCGCTGCTCGCCGCGCTGGCCGCGGTCGCCGCCACCCTGCTCGGCCTGTACGGGCTCAGCACCCTGACCGGGGTCAGCGAGTTCACCGTGAACGTGGTCAGCCTGCTCGGCATCGGGCTGACCGTCGACTACGCGCTGCTGGTGCTCGCCCGGTTCCGCGAGGAACGGGCGGCGTCGGGGCACCGGACGGCACCGGACGGCAGAGCGGTCCCGGAGGGGGCGGACCCGGCCGCCGCGCTGGCCCGGACGATGAGCACCGCCGGTCGGGCCGTACTCGTCTCCGGCCTCGCGGTCGCGGCGGCGATGACCGGCCTGTACGTCTTCGCCGAGCCGCTGCTCGCCGCGATGGCCCTCGGCGGCGCGCTCGCCGTGGTGCTGGCCACCGCCGCCGGACTGACCCTGGTACCGGCCCTGATCGCGGTCCTCCACCGGCGCATCCCGGAACCCGACGCCGTGACCTGGGTCGACCGGGTCCGGGCCGCTGTCGACGCCCCGTACCGCCGGATCCGTCCGACGGGCGGATCGGCCCGCCCGGTTGCCGGCGGCGGCCGATCCGGCGGCGGCAGCACAGCCCGACCGATTGGCGGCGGCCGATCCGGCGGCGGCAGCGGCGGCGGACTGCTCGGTCGGCTCGCCCGGTACGCCCAGGCCAGGCCGGGTCCGGTCGCGTTCACCGTCTCCGCTGGGCTGCTGCTGCTCGCGCTGCCCTTCCTCGCCGGGGCCAACCTGGCCAACTCCGACGCCCGGGCGCTGCCGGCCTCGATGGAGGCCCGTCAGGTGCACGACGTCCTGCTCCGGGATTTCGAGGCGGGCCGGGCGGGGCCGGTGACCGTGGTGGTCACGGCCGACCCGGCCAGCGGCGAGGTACGCGACCTGATGAACCAGCTCAACACGTTGCCCCAGGTGATCCGGATGCAGCCCCGGCCGGACGTGCCCGGCGACGCGGTGGTGATCGACCTGACGCCCCGTGGCGTGACCGGCGGGCCGGAGTCCCGGGAGCTGGTCCGCGCGGTCCGGGACCTGGAGCAGCCGCTGCCGCTGCTGGTCGGTGGCGCGGCCGCCGAACTGGTGGACTACCAGGAGTCGGTGGCGTCCCGGCTGCCGCTCGCCGTACTGGTGCTGCTGCTGGTCACCGGGGTGCTGCTGTTCGCGCTGACCGGCTCGTTGCTCATTCCGGTCAAGGCGTTGGTGATGAACGCGCTGACTTTGCTCGCCACCCTCGGTGTGCTGGTGGTGGTCTTCCAGTGGGGGGTGGGGGCCGGACTGCTCGGCGTCGAGCCGTGGGGGGCGATCGACCTGACCACCCCGGTGCTGCTCTTCGTCTTCGTCTTCGGCCTGTCGATGGACTACGAGGTGTTCCTGCTGGCCCGGATCCGGGAGGAGTGGCGGCGCCGGTCCGCCGCCCGGCCGGCGTCGGGACCGGGTGCCCGGCCGGCCCGGCCGCTGTCGGGCGCTTCGTCCGTCGGGCTCCAGACGGGTGAACAGGCGGTGCTGGTCGGGATCACCCGTAGCGGTCCGGTGGTCACGGCCGCGGCGGTCTGCATCAGCATCGTGTTCCTGGGTTTCCTGCTCGGTGAGCTGACCGCGGTGAAGGAGATCGGTTTTGGCATGGTGGTGGCGGTGCTGCTCGACGTCACCGTGGTCCGAGGGTTGTTGCTGCCGGCGGTGATGAGTCTGCTCGGCGAATGGAACTGGTGGGCACCCGGACCGCTGCGCCGGCTGTACGACCGGTTCTCCGGCGATGCGGAGCGGTCGGTCAACGCGCCGGTGCCGACCCACCCGGCGCCGGTGGCGGCCGATCGTTGACCGTTTCGGTCCCCGCTGTTCGGAAGTGTCGGATATTGGTGACCATCTCCGTCGGCAGGGCGACGAATAGCTGATGTTCCCTCTCCCCGGTGCGTAGTCTTCCTGCCCATGACTCCGGATCATGGCTCCGATCGAGTCTCGGGCAACTTCGCCGAGTTGCTGCGCCGGTACCGGCTCGCGGCGGGCCTGACCCAGATCGAACTGGCCGAGCGGGCCGCCGTCGGGGTCCGGACCGTCCGCGATCTCGAGCGTGGGCGGTCGTCCCGTCCACAACGTACGACGGTGGAGCTGCTCGCCACGGCGCTGGATCTCGACGGCCCGGGCCGTACCGAATTCCTGGCGGCCGCCCGGCGCCCGGCCGGCCCGGTGGTGGCCCTGGCCCCGTTCACCGATCCGGGCAGAGTGTCGGCCGGCGACACCCGTCCCGCGGGGCGCAGCCGGCCCGGTACCGGTCTCGGGCTGCCCGAGCCGGCCGAGTTGACCGGCCGTGATCACGACGTCGCCGAGTTGACCGCCATGTTGACCCCCGGTCCCCGACTGGCCCGGGGCGTGGTCAGCCTGGTCGGCCTCGCCGGGGTCGGCAAGACCGCGCTCGCCCTCAAGATCGCCCGGCGGATGCGGGACCGGCATCCGGGCGGGACCAACGGGATCGTGCTGACCGAGGGGTCGACCGAAAGCGACGTACTGTCCGTGGTCGCTGCGGTCTTCGGCGTTGGGCGGGCGAGTGACCTCGCCGGGCGGCTTCCGGAGGCGCCGTCGTTGCTGCTGGTCGACGCGGTCGAGCGGGCCCCGGGGGCGGCGGCCGGGGCGCTGGACCGGCTCGCGGCCATCGCGCCGAGCCTGCGGATCCTGGCCACCGGACGGCATCCGGTGGGGCTGCCCGGTGAGCGGGTGTGGCCGGTGACGCCGCTGGAGGTTCCGGCCGCGGCGGTGCCGGCCGACCTCGACGCGGTCGCCGGCTATCCGGCGGTGGAGCTTTTCCTGGCCCGGCTGCGACAGGTCCGCCGTGAGCCGCCGCGCCCCGACGAGGTGGCCGCGCTGGTCGAACTGGTACGTCGGCTCGGTGGCCTGCCGCTGGCGATCGAACTCGCCGCGGCCCACGGTCGTCTGCTGGACCTCAACGAGATTCTCGACCGGTACGGCAACCGGGTGCTCGACCTGGCCACGCCGCCGGTGACCCGGGCCGCGCTCGGGGTGAGTCTGCGGGACGCGGTGGCGGCGAGTTTTCGTCTGCTCGGGCCGACCGAGCAGGCGGCGCTACGACGGCTGTCGGTGCTGCGCAACCGCTGGTCGGTGGAGTTGGCCGAGCGGATGCTGACCGGCTGGCCGGCGGTTGGGGAGGGTGTGGAGTCGTCGGCCGGGAACGGTCTGGAGTCGTCGGACCGTACCGGGGCGGAGTTGGTCGACGGTGACCCGGTCCCGCTGCTCGACCGGCTGATGGCGCTGGGGCTGATCTCGTCCCGGGGCACCGGCCCGCTCCGGTTCCGCCTGCTCGACGTGGTACGCGACTTCGCCATGGAGCACGCGGTGGCCACGGGTGAACTGGCCGCGATCCGCCGCCGGCACGCCTCGGTCCTCGCCGACCTCGCCGTCCGGGTCGCGGCGGACCTCACCGGTGGCCGGTTCCTGGAGGCGGTCGGGGTCTTCGACGAGATCACCGCCGACCTGTGGGCGGCGCTGGCCCACTCCGCGAACGACGACCCGCACACCGCGCTGCGGCTCGCCGCCCAGTTGAGCCGTTGGTGGCGCTACCGGGGGCGGGACGTCGCGGGACGGCAGTGGCTGCGACGGTTGCTGGACGATCCGCGTACCGCCGACGCGGATCCGACGATCCGGGCCTGGGCGGAGGTGGGCATCGCCCAGCTCGCCCAGGAGCACGGGGCGGGTCCGGCGGAGATGCCCGCCGCCGAGCACGCGTTGGCGGAGTTCGAGCGCCTGGGCGACGTCGTCGGTGAACTCGCCGCCCGGAGTGTGCTCTGTGGACTCTGGACGGCGCTCGGCGGCCACGACGCGGCGCGCCGGCACGGCGAGGCGGCGTTGGCGCTGGCCACCCGGAGCGGTCGGGTACGGGACATGGCGGTGGCCCAGAACAACCTGACCTGGCACGAGATCCGACGCGGTGACCTGGTGGCCGCCCGCCGCCGGCTGGCCGCCGTCGACCGGCTCGCGGGCCAGTGTGGTGAGGAGCGGCTACGGGTCCTGGCCAGGGCGAATCTCGCCGAGGTGGCCCGCCTGGAGGGCCGGTACGCGGACGCGGTCCGGCAGGGCCGGCGGGCGGTACAGGCCCTGGCCGACCTCGGTGATCCGGGGCACCGCCGCCGGGCGCTCGGTACGGTCGGCCTGGCCCTCGCCGAGGACGGTCGGATCGACGAGGCGGGGGCGGTGCTCGCCGAACTCCGGGCACGGAAGGATCCGGACGGCGGCCCGGGTACGCCGGAGCTGATAGTCGGCCGACCGGCGGAGGAGCCGACACCACCGGACGAGGGGATCTGCGCCCTGATCGAGGCGGTCCTGGCGGTGCAGCGGGGAGACCGCGAGTGGGCGGCGGAGTGGTACGCGGCGGCGGCGCAGTCGTCGGCCGGCGCGCGTGACCTGAGGGATGTCGCCGAGGCGTTGGTCGGGGTGGTGGCGACGACGGACGATCCGGCGGCCCGGGCAAACGCGCGGAAGCTGCTCGACCAGGTGTGCCTGGAGGGTGGCATCACCCTGCTGCCCCGGGAGCGGGCGATGCTCGACTCGGTGGACTGACCGCAGCCAGGTGTCCGCTGGCGGGGCGGTGTCGGCGACCCCGCTGGGTGTGTCGCCCGGCCGCCCCGCCGCATGTGTGCGCTGCCCGGCGGCCGCTGTGGGGGCGTGGCGCGGGCGGAACAGCCCCCCGACGGAGCCCCTCGCTAGCCCCCGCCCGCGCCACATCCCCCAGAGCCCCCCGGCTCGCTGAACAGTATCCAGTAGCCGAGTCCGGAATATTCCTTAGGCCGGTCGTGTCCGGAACTTCGAGTGACTTCTGCCGGTCTTTCTGCCGGTTTCCGACCGCCCTTCCGGTATCCCGCCGACCAGCGACGGGAGCGCTCCCGGGCGGCGCCGACGGTGGCGCCGGCGACCAGGTCGGGAGTCGCGGGTCAGCAGTCGCCGTTTGGTCGGTCGCTGCCGGCGGTCGCACCCGGATGCACCGCGTCGCGGATGGTCCGGAGCCCGTCGAGCAGAACCCGCAGCGCCGCGGGATCGAGCTGGCCGACGAACCAGTCCTCGATCAGTTGGACGTGTCCGGGCAGGGTCTCCGTGAGTCGGGCCAGACCGGCCTCGGTGACCACCGCGAACGCGCTGCGCCGGTCGGAGGGACAGGCGCTGCGGGCGAGTAGCCCGTCGCGCTCCATCCGGTCGACGACCCGGGTCACCCCACTGGTCGACAGCGAGGTCTGGGTGGAGAGGTCGGTCATCCGGAGCCGGTGCTCGGGCGAGCGCGCCAGTCGCATCAGCACCTCGAACTCCACCGTCGAGAGCCCGTGCTCCTCGAACTGGGCGGCGAACCGGGCGGCGAGTCCGGCGTGCACCTCCATGAACAGGCCTATGGCGGTGAGGCGGGGATCGTGGAGGTTCTCGGTCACGGTGACATCGTACCAGTACTTGACATGGGGAATATTGCCGCGTCTATAGTTGCTGCGTCAGACATCCATCCGCACCCCTATCCTCCTGGGAAGGCAGCACCATGACCAGCAGCCCGGAATCCACCACCCGCAACTGGGAGAACCTGACCATCCCGACCGCCGGCACGTACGCGCTCGACCAGGCGCACAAGCGCGTCGGGTTCGTGGCCCGGCACATGATGGTGAGCAAGGTGCGCGGCGAGTTCCGTACCGCGGAGGCGACCATCACGGTGGCGGAGAACCCGCTGGAGTCCTCGGTGACCGCGACCATCCAGGCCGACAGCATCGACACCAACCAGCCCGACCGCGACGCCCACCTGCGCAGCGGTGACTTCCTCGAGGCCGAGAAGTACCCGACCCTGGAGTTCCGCAGCACCGGCGTGAAGTCGCACCACGGCAACGAGTTCGTGCTCACCGGTGAGCTCACCATCAAGGACGTGACCCGGCAGGTCGAGCTGGAGGTCGAGTTCGAGGGTGTCGGACGTAGCCCCTTCGGCCAGGACATCTTCGGCTTCACCGCGAGCACCGAGATCGACCGTGAGGAGTTCGGCCTGACCTGGAACGTCGCCCTGGAGACCGGCGGCGTGCTGGTCAGCAAGAAGATCAAGATCGAGATCGAGGGCGAGGCCGTCCGCCAGGCCTGACCCGTGCGCCGGCCGGTCGGTTCCGGCCGGACCGACAGCCGAACCGAGACGCCCCGGTGACCTGTTTACTGGTGACCGGGGCGCCTCGCTGGGTAATGCGCCCGGTGGAAGGGGTGTCACGATCGTGTGCGATTGTTGGACCCAGCGCCGCTGATCGCTTACTCAGCGCCAGTGGCCGCTTGTGGTCGCGCACGCTCAGCGCTCCTACGGTGATAGATCGGACACGCCTCCGGCGTACGGGCGACCGGACGGCGTCGACAACGCCTCGTGGCGGGGAGGGCTCATGGGCCAGGACGTCTCGCAGGTCCTCTTCTCCCGGGAGGACCGGATCCGTTACCGGCAGAAGGTCCGCCGCTGCCTGGACGTCTTCGCGCTCATGCTCGACGACCTCGGCTTCGACGCCGACCGGCCGACCACCGGCCTGGAGATCGAACTGAACCTGGTCGATGCCGACGCGGAGCCGGCGATGCGCAACGCCGAGGTGCTGGAGAACCTGGCCGACCCCACCTTCCAGACCGAACTCGGCCAGTTCAACCTCGAACTCAACGCCGCCCCCCGGCTGATCGAGGGAGCCGGCTTCGCCGACTACGAAGCGGACCTCCGGGAGAGTCTGGGCCGGGCCGAGGAACTCGCGGTGAAGTCCGACGCGACGATCATCCTGATCGGCATCCTGCCCACCCTCACCCCCCGGCACCTGGTGCTCGACAACCTCTCCACCAACGAGCGCTACCGGGTGCTCAACGACTCGATCGTGGCGGCCCGGGGCGAGGACATCGAACTCGACATCCGGGGCGTGGAGCGACTGCAGACGCACACCGACTCGATCGCCTCCGAGGCCGCCTGCACCAGCGTGCAGTTCCACCTGCAGGTCTCGCCGGACAACTTCGCGAACTACTGGAACGCCTCGCAGGCGATCGCCGGAGTCCAGGTCGCGCTCGGCGCCAACTCGCCGTTCCTCCACGGCCGGCACCTCTGGGCCGAGACCCGGGTCGCCCTCTTCGAGCAGGCCACCGACACCCGGCCCGACGAGCTCAAGGCGCAGGGCGTACGACCCCGCGTCTGGTTCGGTGAACGCTGGATCAGCTCGATCTTCGACCTCTTCGAGGAGAACGTCCGCTACTTCCCGCCGCTGTTGCCGATCTGCGACGACGAGGACCCGGTGGCGGTGCTGCACGCGGGCGGGGTGCCCAAACTGGCCGAGTTGCGGCTGCACAACGGCACCGTCTACCGCTGGAACCGCCCGGTCTACGACATCATGAACGGCCGGCCCCACCTGCGGGTGGAGAACCGGGTGCTGCCCGCCGGCCCGACCGTGATCGACATGCTCGCCAACGCCGCCTTCTACTTCGGGCTGGTCTGCGACCTGGCCGAAGGTGACCGGCCGATCTGGAGCCAGCTCACCTTCAGCGCCGCCGAGGAGAACTTCCACGCGGCGGCACGCCGCGGCATCGACGCGGTGATCACCTGGCCCCGGCTCGGCGAGGTACGCGTCACCGACCTGGTACGGGACGTACTGCTGCCCCGGGCGGCCGCCGGACTGGACCGGTTCGGCGTCGGCGCCGCGCACCGGGACCGACTGCTCGGCATCATCGAGGAACGCTGTCGTACCGGACGTAACGGCTCGGTCTGGCAGGTCGAGGCGGTACGGGCAGCCGAACGTGGCCGGGGCATGAACCGTTCCCAGGCCCTGCACCACATGCTGCGGCGCTACGGCGAACTGCAGCGGACCAACGAACCGGTGCACATCTGGCCGGTGGAGGGCTGACAGCGGTCAGAGAGGACGGCGACCGAACCGGCGCAGCCGGCCTGTCGGCTTCCCGTCGTCGGCCGGCTCCCCGGCCACCGTCGGCTCGTCCCCGGCGGACGGTTCCCCGCCGGCCCCGGCGTCCCCGGTTCCGCCGGCCCGGCCATCCCCGGTCCCACTGTCGCCGGTTCCACGGTCCCCGGTCGCACCAACCGGCTCATCCCCGGTCGCCGGCCCGGCGTCACCGGCCGGACCCTTCTCCACGCTGGACGGCCCGCCCGCGGAGCCGCCGTCCCGGCGCCCGGCGGTCGGTTGGCTCGGCACCCGTACGCCGGCTGCCGGGGACCCGGATTCCGCCGGGGTCGCGGCGGGGAGCGCGGCCGGTCTCCCGGACCGACCGGTCCGGGTCGGTCCGGCGAGCGCCTCGGCACGCTGGGCGAGCGCGGCGACCAGCGCGGACCCGGCCACCCCGGCGACCACCGCGTACGGGGCGATCAGATGGGCCGACACCTGCGCGGAGTCGGCGTCCGCCAGCCGGGGTGCCACCCCGAAGTAGCCGGCCGCCACCAGCGCCGGGCCGGCCATCCCGGAGATCGCCGCGCCCACCCGGGTAGCCGGTCGCCGGGCGGCGGACCGGGCGGCGAGCACCCCGATCAGCAGCGCCGAACCGAGCGCCAGGGTGATCGCGGGCCAGGGCAGAGGATCACGGAGCCAGTCGCGCCCGTCGTCGGTGGTGGTCTGCCAGACACCGAGCCGCGCGGTGAGTGGTCCGCCGTCGGACAGGACGTCGTGCACCACCGCCGCCACGGCGAGCGACCAGATCCAGGCGCTCGTGCCGAGCACGTTGCCGGCCACCGCCGGCGAGGATGTCGCCCAGATCGCCACCAGCAGTCCGACCAGGACACCGACGACCGCGTACCCGGCGGCGACGGTCTGCGGGGAAAGGTCGTCGACCCCGGTGGCGGTCCGGGCGGGTACGGCCACCAGTACGACGGTGACCAGTCCACCGATCGCGGCGGCGACCGCCAACGAGGCGCGCCACAGGCCGGTGGCCGACGGCGAGGACACCGGGGTCGCGTCGACGGACCCGTCGACCGGCTCGGCGGCGGACCCGAGCCGTACCGCGCAGATCGCGCCGACGACCGTGGAGGTGGCGGCGATCCAGACCGCCCAGGTCAGGCTCGCCAACCAGGCGGCCTCGCCGCTCGGATCGGTCGACGGCAGCCAGGCGATGATGCCGAGCCCGTAGCCGAGGCCCAGTTGAGCCGCACCGGCGCCGGCCGCTACGCCGACCGCCGTCGCGAGTGATCCTCCCCAGCCCCGTACGGCCATGCCGGGCAGCGTAGCGTCCACCCGCCTCCGGGGCGAGTGCGTGGCGGGCGTCCGTCGAGCCGGGCATCCCCGCGGGGGCGTCCGCCGGTCCGGGCCTCGCCGTGGCGGGCGGTCGTCCCCGAGCCTCCCCGCGGCGGGCCGTCGCCCCCGGCTTGCGGCACACTTCCACGGTTGGCTGTGGAAGGTCGGCGTGTTCCCCGACGCGGGATGGTGGGCAGAGAACAGATGACGGATCTGGACATGACGGGGCGACCCGAGACGGGCTCCGGAGCAGGACATTCCAGCCGGGCGGGGTTGGTCGCGGGCGGGGCCGTCGGCCTGGTGCTCTGTGCCGTGGTCGGTGCCTTCGGCGGGTACCTGCTGGCCGGCGACGGCACGGGCGGGTCGGACCAGGGCGCCGGACCGGTCGCGACGAGTGCGGCGCCGTCGGCGACGAAGACCTCCCGGGCGGGCACCCCCACCCGGTCCCAGACCAGTCGCCCGCCGACGACGGCCCCGCCGATCGACGGTCTGCTCCTGCCCGACGTGCTCGGCCAGGACTTCAGGGAGGCTCGGCTGGAACTGCGGGACCGTGGCCTCGGGGTGGAGGTGGTGTTCGGCGCCTCCGGCAGTGACTCCAGCGTGCACCGGACCGTGCCGCCGGGTGGCACCCCCGTGAAGCGGGGTATCACGGTCAAGATCTATGTGGTGGGTGGGCCGCCGTCGGTGGTCGTACCCGATGTCGTCGGGCAGTCCTGCCGGCAGGCCGCCCGACGGCTGGTGGACGACGGCCTCTATCCCCGGTATCCGAGCGGCGAGAGTGGCGAGGTGCGCGAACAGGACCCGCCGGCGGGCGGCACGCTGAACTGGAACGACCAGGTACGGCTGCACTGCGGAAAGGCCGTCGCGCCGACCGGCACGCCGACCTACTGAGGACGCCGACCCACTGAGGACACCGGCCGGGACACGCCGGAGGCGTTCGCGGCGGGCCGGACGTGCGTGGGCCGGCTAGGTTGAAGGAGGTTGGCCCCGCTCGCATCGGCGCCGAGAGGACGTGCCATGGCCGACGACCCGCAGAGGTTCCGGGGCACTCCGGAGCCGGACGACAACGGGCCGGACGACAACGGGCCGGACGACAACGGGCCGGACGCGGCGGGCGGCGCGGCGGAGACCCGACCGATCCCACCGGGTCCGGCGGAGCCCCGGGCGGTCCCTCCCGGCCCGTCGGAGACCCAGGTGATCCCGCCGGGCCCGGCGGAGATCCCCCGGCCCGCACCGGTTCGGGAGCCGACCTGGGCCGGCCGGGCCGAGGTGCCGGTCCGACCGGCGTACGACCCCGGCACGCAGGTGCCGACGGACTGGGCGTACGCCGAGGAGCAGGACGGCCGCCGCTGGTGGATGCCGATCCTGGTGGCGGTGATCGGCCTGGTCCTGTTGGCGGTGCTGCTCGTCGCCGGGTGGGTGATCGCCGACTCGGTACGGCGTGGCACGCCCGCCCCGCCGCCGGCCACCCCGTCCGGCGCCGCCTCGGCGGTCACGTCGGCATCGACCTCCGCGGCCCCGACGAGCGCCGTCCCGACCACTCCGGGCACCACCCCGGCGGCGGTCGCGGTCCCGCCGCTGGTCGGGTTGTCGGAGTCGGCGGCGACCGGGCTGCTGGAGCAGTTGGGGCTGGTCCCCGAACTCCGGTTCGAGGCCTCCGACGAGCCGGCCGGAACCGTGCTGGCGACGGAACCGGAGGAGGGCGCCGAGCTGACCCCGGGCGACGTGGTGGTACTTGTCATCGCCGAGCCGGCCCCGTCGACCCCGCCGGCGACCACGGGCGGCGCACCCACCGCATCACCCAACCCCACGCCGAACGGCTGACGAGCGGCGCGTCCGGTCAGGCCGGACGGTGTCGGGACCGCAGCTGTCGGGTCCGTGACACCGGCGCTGGGTCAGCCGACCCGGACCCG
Organism: Plantactinospora sp. B5E13; assembly: GCF_039871775.1. Classification (NCBI taxonomy): domain Bacteria; kingdom Bacillati; phylum Actinomycetota; class Actinomycetes; order Micromonosporales; family Micromonosporaceae; genus Plantactinospora; species Plantactinospora sp. B5E13. The sequence continues at coordinate 36,893 of NZ_JBDPLT010000034.1, read as the reverse complement.
CTGGCCGACTGCCGTGGAGTTGGTCCGTATCGGTCGCTGCACCGGCAGGTGGTTGCGGCGTACCGGGTTGGTGTGCAGCGTTCGCAGCCCGTTGGGCTGCACGAATATCGAGCGTCGCTCCACCGCGTCGCCGCTGGAGTTGAGCTCGTAGCCGTCGAGCCAGACCCAGCCGTGGTACGTGGGCCAGTCGTGTACCCGGATCACCCGGAAGTAGATGGGATCGGCGAACTGGACGCTCGCCGTACGCGTCACGTGGAGCACATCACCGGAGCGGGGAAGAAGCAACATCAGCTCCTGTCCGTCTGGCCGGCACGCGGACCGGCGAGAGAGGCGGGCGGGGGTCTGGAGGTGGTCGGCGACGCGGTGTGCGTACGGGCGGGCGGTGCGGAACTGGGATGTCGGCCGAGGTGACGTGTGGGTCGAGCCCGTCACGCCACCCCGACCGACACCTGTCGACTCCGGGACGCGCCAGCCGCCGTAGCGGCCCTGGCATACAGCGGCGGGGGCTCTTACCCCGGAGCGGGGCTTCTCGCCGTACCGCTGGCACGGCCGCCGTCCCGGGCAGGCGAGAATGGGGGAGCATTGGATCGCCTGACCGGACGGGAACGCTGCGTAGCCCGAGCCATACGCACAGGGTGCATCAAGAACATGATCAATGCAAGTTGCACTTTGCCCTTTGCGGCATGACGGCGATAGTGGTCCGTACGGCGCTTGCTGCCCCTTGCGTCGAAGCGGCAGACTGGACCCGGTTTCGGCCCGCTGCCGCCGATCGGGACTCTGACCGCCGCGAAGTCCCCCGCCAATGGCCTGATTTCCGTGGCCGTCCACGCGGCACGAAATCCGGATCTTGTCATGATCACTCGCCCCATAATGATCAACTCGGAGGTGACCCGGTGACCGAGCGCCGGAGCCCGACCATTCGCCGCCGCCGTCTCGGGGCCGAACTCCGCCAACGCCGGGAGAAGGCGGGGGTGACCATCGAGGGCGTCGCCGACATCCTGGAATGCTCCGCCTCCAAGGTCTCCCGGATCGAGACCGGCCACACCACCGCCACCGTCCGCGACGTCCGGGACATGCTCGGCATCTACGGCGTGACCGGTGCCGAGTGCGAGGAACTGATCCAGATCGCCCGGGAGGCCCGGCAGAAGGGCTGGTGGCATCCCTACAGCCCGGTGCTGGCCGGGGCGTACGTCGGGCTCGAGGCCGCCGCCGGCTCCGTCCGGGCGTACGAGCAGCAGACCGTGCCCGGGCTGCTGCAGACCGAGGACTACGCGAAGGCGATGATCCGCTCCGCCCGTCCGGACTTCACTCCGGAAGAAGTCGAACAGCGGGTCCGTGTCCGGTTGGGTCGTCAGTCGTTACTGAGCCAGGACGATCCGATCGAACTCTGGGTGGTGCTTGATGAGGCGGTGATCAGCCGACCGGTGGGCGGCGACGCGGTCATGCGGGCCCAGTTGGAGCGGCTGGTGGAAGCCGCTGACCTACCGAACGTCACGCTCCAGGTCCTGCCGTTCGACGCCGGCGCGCATGCCGGCATGGACGGCACTTTCGCCATCCTCGGCTTTCCTGAACCGGGCGATCCGGACGTGGTGTACGCCGAAAACGCCACGGGCGGGTTGTTTCTGGAGAAGCGGGATGAACTACAGACATACATTTTCATCTTCGACCACATCCGAGCAGCGGCAATGCGCCCGGAGGAGTCCGTAGCTCTGATCGCGAAGATGGCAGAGGAGCCATTGTGGAAGTGGAGACAAAGGGGTACCGCGTCGACCTGAGCGGGGCAGCCTGGTTCAAGAGTTCGCGTAGTGGACCGAGCTGCGACAACTGCGTCGAGGTGGCCTTCGCGGGTGGCGCGATCGCGGTTCGTGACTCGAAGAACCCGACCGGCCCTGCCCTGATCTTCACGCCGGACGAGTGGGACGCCTTCCTCGGCGGTGCCAGGGACGGCGAGTTCGACCTGGCCTGACGGCCACCACGGCCGGCGGCCAACAGCGGCGCGGTCACCGGGCAGCGATCAGTTGCCGGGTGGCCGCGCTCTCCGTCTCCACCCACCGACACCCCCTCCACCTGGGATAATCCCTGGTCCCGCCGTCGCCAGCGCCGGCCCGGGTCGTTGTACCAGTGGGTGCGGCGGGGGCCGGGCCAACCCGCCGGAGGGTCCGCGACCGCGGCCCGCCGAGGGGTTCGCGACCGAGCGAGGCAGGCGAGACAGATGGCGATCGGGTCGGAAAATCTGGGCAACGGTTCGGGCAAGTCGGACCGGTTCGTCGGCAAGTACCGGGGTGCGCGCCGGGACGGCGGTACCACGGTCGAGGAGTCGTCGGCCGGCGCCGATCTCGGCCCGGTCGAGGCGACCGCCGCCGAGCGGCCACCCGAAGTGCCGCCGGAACTGGCCGGCAGCGCCACGACGGACCGGGGGCCGACCCTGCCGTCGCTGGACATGGGCGGGCTGACCGAGCCGGTCTTCCCCCCGGCGGGCTGGCCCGACCTGCCCCGCTCCGAGCCGCTGGTGGACCACCCGCTGCTCCGTGGCCTGTTGTTGGAACTGCCACCGAAGGGGACGATCCCCGGCTCGGTCTGGCTCGACCGGTGGTTCGAGGCGGCCCGGGCGATCCTCGAACTGCTATACGTGCAGGACTCGCGTACCCGATGAGGGTGAGCGGCGGGTGACCGCGCGCTCCGCCAGGCTGCTGTGCCGCAGCGCGTGCCGGACGCCGATCGTGCCGACCGCGAGCACCGCGACGGTGAGCACCACGCCGAGTTTGCCCGGGCCGGTCAACGGCACCAGACCGGTGGCGTCGACCAGGACCGGCACCATCACCAGCCCGGTGACCTGCACCGGCAACACGACCATCGGATGAGCGGCCGCGGCCCGTAGCCGCGGCGGGGCCGGGGTCCGGGGTGCGGCGGCGAAGGCGCCGGCGCGGAGCCGGAGCCGACGTATCCGCCGTACCGTCAACAGGGCGACGAAGCCGGCGGAACCGAGCGGCAGCGCGAGCCCGGCGGCGGTCCGGTCGACCAACGTCGGCCCGGACTCGACCAGGCCGGCCAGCAGCACGCCGCCGAGCCCGGCGAGGCCGAGCGCGGCGAGCCCGAAGAGCAGCCCGGCGCGCCGACGCAGCGCCCGCGCGGTCCGCAAGCCCGGCAGCCCGTCGGCGACGAACCCGGCGGCCAGCCAGACGGCGGCGATCGCGAGCAGGATGGCGAGGTCGGTGTCCATGGTATTGATGCTTGCCCGTTTCGTCGCCGGGCGAATCCGGGTCCGTCCCGGCCGTCACCCGGAGAAGACGGCGTCGGAATCCAGGATTTTTCGGTCTCACCCGTAGGGGTCATCCCTTCGGAGATATAGAAGATTCGACATCTGCCGCTATCCGTCCCGGCCGCTTAACCTCAGCACGATCGGCCCGCTGATCCCCCACCACGAGCGGGTGGACGGTTCGTGCCGATCGGAGGGAGGAGGGAGATGAATCTCCCGCGTAGGTCCGTTGTCGTCGGAGTCACAACCCTGGCCATGCTCGCCATGGTGGCCACCCCGGCCGTGGCGGCCGAACCGGAGGGACCCATCCGCAGCGCGGGCGGGGCCACCGCCGTTCCGGACAGCTACATCGTGGTCTTCAAGGACAGTTCGGTCAGCCGGAGCAACGTCGCGACGGCGGCCAAGGGCCTGGCCGGCAAGCACGGTGGCGCGGTGGCGCGCACCTACTCCGCCGCACTGCGCGGCTTCGAGATCAGCGCCTCCGCGAAGGCGGCGGCCCGGATCGCGGCCGACCCGAGCGTGGCGTACGTCGAACAGAACCACACCGTGCACACCATGGCCACCCAGCCGAACCCGCCGTCCTGGGGCCTGGACCGGATCGACCAGCGGAACCTGCCGCTGAACAGCTCGTACACGTACCCGACCACGGCCAGCAACGTGAACACGTACGTCATCGACACCGGGATCAACTTCAACCACAACGACTTCGGTGGTCGGGCGGTCAGCGGGTACGACGCGGTCGACGGCGGGTCGGCCGACGACTGCAACGGCCACGGCACGCACGTCGCCGGCACCGTCGCCGGTACGTCGTACGGGGTCGCGAAGGGCGCCCGCATCTACGGCGTACGCGTGCTCAACTGCTCCGGCAGCGGCACGAACGCCCAGGTCGTCGGCGGCATCGACTGGGTCACCGCGAACGCGGTGCGCCCGGCGGTGGCGAACATGAGCCTCGGCGGCGGCGCCAACACGGCGATCGACACCGCGGTGAACAACTCGATCAACGCGGGCATCACCTACGTGGTCGCGGCCGGCAACGGCAACGCCCTCGGGGTACGCCAGAACGCCTGCAACTACTCGCCGGCCCGGGTGCCGAACGCGATCACCGTCGGCGCGACCCAGAACAACGACGCGGCGGCGAGCTTCTCCAACTTCGGCACCTGCGTCGACATCCTGGCGCCGGGGGTCGGCATCACCTCCGCCTGGTACACCAGCAACACCGCCACCAACACCATCAGCGGTACGTCGATGGCGTCACCGCACGTCGCCGGCGCCGCCGCCCTGGTGCTGTCGGCGAACCCGACCTGGAGCCCGCAGCAGGTCCGGGACTACCTGGTCAACAACGCCACCCCGGACGTGGTCAGCAACGTCGGCACCGGCACCCCGAACCGGCTGCTGTACGTCGTCAACGACGGCACCCCGCCGCCGACCAACGACTTCTCGGTCTCGGTCTCCCCGACCTCCGGGTCGACCGCGCCGGGCGGATCGGTCACGGCGACCGTGTCGACGGCGACCACCGCCGGCTCGGCCCAGTCGGTGAGCCTGTCGGCGAGCGGTCTGCCGTCCGGCGCCACCGCCACGTTCAGCCCGAGCACGGTCACCTCGGGCGGCTCGTCGACGCTCACCATCGCCACCTCGGCGAGCACCCCGTCCGGCACCTATCCGGTGACGGTGACCGGCACCGGCGCCTCGGCGACCCGGACGGCGACCTTCAGCCTGACCGTGACCGGGACCGGGGGCGGCTGCTCGGGCAGCAACGGCACCGACGTGTCGATCCCGGACACCGGCGCCACGGTGAGCAGCAGCATCACCATCGCCGGCTGCAACCGGAACGCCTCGTCGACGTCGCAGGTGGGCGTGAACATCGTGCACACCTACCGGGGTGACATCGTCCTTGACCTGGTCGCCCCGGACGGCACCGTCTACCGGGTGAAGAACAGCAGCATCATCGACGGCACCGACAACATCAACACCACGTACACCGGCAACCTCTCCTCGGAGGCGGCGAACGGCACCTGGCAACTGCGGGTCCGGGACGTCTACTCCGGCGACACCGGCTACCTCAACTCCTGGAGCCTGACGCTCTGAGCGCGGGACGGGGCCCCCTGCGATCGTTCTCCGCAGGGGGCCCCTTCGGGCGCGGTCACAGGGTGCGCAGGTGGAACCCGCCGTCCACGTCGATCACCTGACCGGTGCTGAACGGCAGCAGGTCGGTGGCGACCGCCACCACGGCCCGGCCGACGTCGTCCGGCTGGCCCCAGCGCCGGATCGGGGTCAGGCCCTGGTGGAGGATGAGGTCGTCGTACCGGGCCTTGACCGGGCCGGTCATGTCGGTTTCGATGATGCCGGGCCGGATCTCGTACACGTTGATGCCGTGCTCGGCCAGCCGGGCGGCGTAGAGCTGCGCGGTCATCGCCAGCCCCGCCTTCGCCACGCAGTAGTCGCCCCGGTTGACGCTGGCGGTGTAGGCGCTGATCGACGAGATGATGACGATCTTCGGTCGGTCGACCCGGCCGGCCGCCTGCTGCGAGATCATCGTCTTCGCGGCGAGCTGGATCAGGAAGTACGGCCCCTTCAGGTTGATCCCGACCAGCCGGTCGAACGACTCCTCGCCGGCCTCCAGCAGGTCGGCCCGGACGTTCGGCGCCACCCCGGCATTGCTCACCAGCAGGTCGAGTCGGCCGAACGCGGCGGTCGCCTCGTCGATCAGGTGCTGGCGGTCGGCCTCGACGGAGACGTCGGCCCGGACCAGGTGAGCCCGGCCGCCGAGCGCCTCGACCTCCTTGCCGACCTCGGCCGCCGCCTCCGCGTTGCTGGCGTAGTTGACCACCACGTCGTACCCGGCTCCGGCCAGGGCCAGCACGATGCCGCGACCGATGCCGCGGGAGCCGCCGGTGACGACCGCCGCCGGTCGCCCGGTCGGACCGGTCCGCGGCCCGTCCGACCGGGTCACGCCGGGGTCCCGGCGGCGGCGAGGGTCGGCTCGGTCGCGCCGAAGAACGTCAGGTACGGCTCGTCCCGGGCCACCCGCTGCAGGTAGAGCGCCAGCTCCCGGGCGTGGTAGTCACCCCACATGCTGGACTCGCCGTTCGGCACCCGCTGCCCGGCGGGTACGTGGTCCCAGCCGTTCGGGCGGTGGTAGACCGAGTGCAGGATCAGTCCCTGGTGTCCGGGGTCGGTGCTGAGGTAGGGCTCGTCGAAGAGGGTGCCGGCGACGGTGAGTCCGGCCTGCCGGTATCGTGCCCCCTCCTCGGTTCGGCCGAGCCCGGTCAGGTGGCGACCGAGTCGGAGCAGCCCCTGCGCTCCGATCGCCGCCGCCGACGAGTCCACCGGCTCCTCCGGGTTGTACGGGTCGGCCGGGCGGTCTAGGTGGTCGCCGAGCCGGGCCAGCCCCGGCGCGCCGGTGTCCCAGTACGGGATTCCGTCGGTCGGGCTGTGCGCCAGGTAGAAGTCGCAGGTGGCGGTGGCGGCCCGGAGCAGCGTCGCCTCGACCGCGGCCCGCCCGCCGTACGGCTCCAGTTCCTCGTCGGCGAGGGTGGCGACGAACTCCAGCTGCTCGGGGAAGCCGAGCATGGCCCAGGCGAGTCCCCGGGTCCAGGTGCTGAACGGGGAGTAGCCCTGCTGGGTGCTCGGGCACCGGTAGCTGCCGTCGTTCACGTTGAAGATCGACTCGTGGGCGGTCCGCCCGGGTACGTCGTAGCTGTCCCGCCCGTCGCCGTAGAAGACGTTCCACCGGGCGGTGTTGGTGGCGTGCTCGACGAGCCGGCCGAGCAGTGAGATCCGCTCGTCCCGTTCACCCATCAGGACGTGGCCGAGCTGGTGTGCCACGGCGAGCGCCCGGCAGGACCGGATGGTGTCGACGAAGAGCGACTGTGGACCGTTGAACGAGTAGATGTAGCCGGTCCCGTCCGAGGTGGTGCGCCAGCGGCTGGCCTGGACCGCGCCGCTCACCTTGAGCGCCAACTCGTAGAAGTCCCGCTCGGCCCGGTTGGTGGGGATCCGCCCCTCGCGCATCAGCCGCCACAGGTTGCCGTACGTGCTGACGTTGTTGAAGCCGTGGTCGTGCACCCCGATGTGGCTGACGTGGCTGGCCATCACCGCCACGGTCCGGTCCCGACCGAGGTCGAGGAACCGCTGCTCACCGGTGGCGTCGTACTGCAGGAGCGCCGAGCCGTACTGGAAGCCCTGGGTCCACTCGGTCCAGCCGCGCGCGGTGTACCGGCCCTCGACGGTGAACACCGGCGACGGCGAGCCGGGCGGGCAGCTCTGCTCGATCGAGTCGATCTTCTGCGCGGAGACCTCCCACAGCCGGCCGATCCTGGGTAGCAGGGCGGCGGGGGTCAGCTCCTGGTCGATCCTCATCATCGGACCAGCATAGGAAAGCGCTTGCCCAAACGACAGGGGCGGGTGAGGGCAGGCCGGAAAACGTCGGGACCCCCCGGGTACGTACCCGAGGGGTCCCGACGATGGATCAGGTGTGGGCCGCGCGGCGCGGGTCAGACCGCGAAGCTGGCCGGACGCTCGGTCGCGGGGGGCGGCGGGGTCGCCTTCCACCAGCCGAGCTTCTGCGCGGTCAGCCGCCCGACGTACGCCGGGTTGAGCACCATGTAGCGGTGGAAGAGCCGCTTCGGCTCCAGACCGAACCGCCACAGCCACTCCAGGCCGACCCGCTGCATCCACGGCGGCGGCTTACGGAGCAGGCCGGCGTGGTAGTCGAAGGCGGCGCCGACCGCCATCAGCGGCATGTCGAGCAGCGGCCGCATGGCGTACGTGAAGACCTCCTGGCGCGGGCAGCCGAGCCCGACCAGGACCAGCCGGGCCCCGGAGGCGCGGATCCGGTCGGCGATCTCCGCGTCCTCACCGGGCTGCACCGGGCGGAACTTCGATGCCTCCACCCCGGCGATCTTCAGCGCCGGGAACATCCGCTCCAGCTCCGGCACCAGCCGGGCGAGCGTGGCGTCGGTCGAGCCGTACAGGTAGACCGGCAGACCCTCGTCGGCGAACCGGGCCAGCACGCTCAGCGTCAGGTCCGGGCCGTAGACCCGCTCGGCCAGCGCGGCGCGGTGCAGCAGGTTCAGTGCCCAGCGGACCGGCTGCCCGTCCGGGGTGACCACGTCGAAGGCGTTGAGCCGGGCGTTGTGCGCCGGATCCAGCACCCCGGTCATCACCCCGTGCACGGCCAGCGCGGTCAGCGCCAGCGGGCGACGCTCCCGGCCGGCGGTCACCACCTGCTCGGTCGCCGCCTCGTAGTCGATCGCGTCGACGAGGACACCGAGGATGTTGCGCTTACCCCGAGAGATCACGACCGCTCCCCAGCCTGCGGCACCCACTTGTCGACGTTCGCCTCGTAGATCTCCTGCAGGATCATCGGTACGTCGTACACCTGCTTCCAGTCCGGGTAGTCGGCCTGGAAGGCGGCGTTCGAGCCGATCCACCACTGGTGGTCGCCGACCCGGTTCGCCTCGACGTACTCGGTGACCATCTCCTGCCCGGTGATCCGCTCGGCCAGCGTGAACGCCTCCCGCATGGAGGTGTTGGAGTGCCGACCGCCGCCGAGGTTGTAGACCGCCGCCGAACGCGGGTTGCGGAAGAACGCCTCGAAGGCGGCGACCACGTCGTGGCTGTGGATGGCGTCCCGGACCTGCTTGCCCCGGTAACCGAAGATCTTGTACGTCCGGCGTTCCATGTTGGCCCGCATCACGTAGCCGAGGAAGCCGTGCAGTTCGGTGGCGGAGTGCGCCGGACCGGTCAGCGTGCCGCCCCGGAAGCAGGCGGTCTTCATGTCGAAGTAGCGCCCGTACTCCTGCACCATCACGTCGGCGGCGACCTTGGAGGCGCCGAAGACCGAGTGCAGGGTGGCGTCGATCGACATGTCCTCCTTGATCCCGTCGAAGTACGGGTGGTCGGCGGCGAGTTCCCACCGGGTCTCCTGCTCGACCAGCGGCAGGCTGTTCGGCCGGTCGCCGTAGACCTTGTTGGTCGAGCAGTGGATGACCGGGGTGTCGACGCAGTGCTCGCGGACGTTCTGCAGGACGTTCAGCGTGCCGCCGGCGTTCACGTCGAAGTCGGTGTACGGGTCACGCACCGCCCAGTCGTGCGACGGCTGCGCGGCGGTGTGCACCACCACGGCGATGTCGCGGCCGTACCGCCTGAAGATCGCCGCCAGCGCGTCCCGGTCGCGGATGTCGGCGTCGTGATGGGTGTACGCGTCACCGAGGTCACTGGTGAGCCGTAGCACGTTCCAGGCGGTCGACGCCTCGGCACCGAAGAACTGTCGGCGCATGTCGTTGTCGATACCGACCACGTCCAGACCGAGTCCGGCGAAGTGCCGGACCGCCTCGGATCCGATCAGGCCTCCGGATCCGGTCACCAACGCGACACTCACATGCCACTCCTGCTCTGAGGGTCGGAAACCACCGGAGCATAGCGCGGTGCCGGCTTTGCCCCGATATGACGAAGGGGCTCCGTGATACCACGGAGCCCCTTCAGCGGTGGGGAAGGGGGGAGTTGAACCCCCACGCCCTTTCGGGCACACGGACCTGAACCGTGCGCGTCTGCCATTCCGCCACTTCCCCTTGCGAGGCGTGAGCCCTGAAGACCCTAAGCCCTGGACGGGCTTCGAACCAAACCGGCTCCACCTCGAGCGCGCCACAGGACGGTAACGATCTGTCCGGAGCCCACTCTTCGGCATGTGCCGGGACATACTACGCTGTCCCTGTTGCCGCCACGGGCGTTACCGCTCGCGGCGGATGGAAGAGTAGCACGACCAGACCCGGCCCCTGAGGAGAGGCCGGCTGCAGGCGGCCGAGCGGCGTACGAGCTGTACGTGCGGCGGCCGGATACCATCATGTCCTCGGAACCCGAGGAGGAGCCGGTGAGCGTGCTGCAACGCTTTGAGAAGCGTCTGGAGGGCCTGGTCGAGGGGGCCTTCGCAAAGGTGTTCAAAGGGGTCGTGCACCCCGTCGAGATCCTCAACGCGATGCAGCGGGAGGCCGAGGCGCACAAGGCGATCCTCGCTGGCGGGCGCACCCTCGTGCCGAACCGCTACGTGATCGATCTCTCCCCGTACGACCACAGCCGGTTGGCGCCGTACGCCGCCGCGCTCGCCCAGGAGCTGGCGCAGTCGCAGGCGGAGTTCATCGGCGAGCAGGCGTGGACGGTCTACGGCGACGTCATCGTCGAGATCGAGCGCGGCGACGGCCTGGACACCGGCATGTTCCGGGTCACCGCCGAGGTCTACACCGGCGGTGACGTGGCGCCGGTGCACCAGTCCCCGTACGACGCGCCCGGCCAGCCCGCCTACCCCCCGTACGACCAGGGTGGCGGCTACGGCCCGCCGCCCGGGCACGGGCAGGGTGGCCGCAACATCCGACTGGTCTCCGGCGACGGCCGGACCTATCCGCTGCAGATGGGTTCCACCGTGATCGGCCGGGGCGACCAGGCCAACCTCCGGCTGCCCGACGTCGGGATCTCCCGTCGGCACGCGCGGCTCGACTTCGACGGTGCCCAGGTGGTCCTCACCGACCTCGGCTCCACCAACGGGACGATGGTGAACGGCCAGCGGATCTCGGCCGTCGCGCTCAACCCCGGAGACATGATCCAGCTCGGTACGACCACCCTGACGTTCCGCGTGGACGGTTGAAACCTTGCCCCCATTCGTCCTGACCGTCGCCAGAATCGGGTTCATCGTCCTGCTGTGGATCTTCGTGTTCACCGTGGTCGGCGTGATCCGTCGAGACCTCTTCGCCGGAGCGCGCTCCAGCCGCCTCGTCGCCGCGCCGCGCGGGGTGGGGGCCGCGCTGGGGCAGAACAAGCCGGCGAAGGTCAAGCGGGGCCGGGCGGCGCATCAGCTGGTCGTCACCGGGGGCCAGCTGGCCGGCACCCGGATAACCCTCGGCGAAGCCCAGATCACCATCGGCCGGGCGGAGGACTCGACCCTGGTGATCACCGACGACTACGCCTCGGCGCGGCACGCCCGACTCGTGCCCCGGGCCGGGCAGTGGTACGTCGAAGATCTCGGTTCGACTAACGGGACCTACCTCGATCGCGCTAAGGTCACCGGACCTACCCCCGTCCCCCTCGGCGTGCCGATCCGGATCGGCCGCACTTCACTCGAATTACGGCCATGACTCTGACCCTGCGTTATGCGGCGCACAGCGACCGTGGGCTGATCCGAGACGGCAACCAGGATTCCGTCTATGCCGGGCCACGGCTTCTCGCCGTCGCCGACGGTATGGGCGGGATGGCCGCCGGTGACGTCGCCAGCAACATCGTCATCGGTGCCATGGCGCCGCTCGACGAGGACGTCCCAGGTGACGCCCTCGTCGACGCGTTGCGTTCGGCCGTGGACACCGCCAACCAACAGTTGCGCGACACCGTGGACGCCAATCCACACCTGGAGGGGATGGGCACCACGCTGACCGCCCTGCTCTTCTCGGGCAGCAAGATCGGCATGGTGCACATCGGCGACTCGCGCGCCTACCTGCTCCGCAACGGCGAGTTCAACCAGATCACCAAGGACGACACGTACGTCCAGATGCTGGTCGACGAGGGCCGGATCAGCCTGGAGGAGGCGAGCAGCCACCCCCAGCGCTCGCTGCTCACCCGGGCCCTGGACGGCCGGGACATCGACCCCGAGTACTCCGTACGCCAGGTGCTGCCCGGTGACCGTTACCTGATCTGCAGCGACGGTCTCTCCGGGGTGGTCAGCGCCGAGACGATCGGGGACACCCTGCGGGAGTACCCCGACCCGCAGCACTGCGTCGAGCGGCTGGTCCAGCTCGCCCTGCGCGGCGGCGGACCGGACAACATCACGGTGATCATCGCCGACGCGAGTGACCAGGACATCCTGGAGGCGGCACCGATCGTCGGCGGTGCGGCGTCCCGGGACCGGGGCATGGCGACCTCGGCCGACAGTTCCACCCCGGCCGCCCGCGCCTCGGCGCTCTCCCCGCCCCGCCCGCCGAGCCCGGAGCAGACCGAGACCGACAACACCGACGACGGCGACGAGGAGAACAACCGGCCCCGCCGACGGCCGTTGCGGACCGCGTTGCTGGTGGTCGCTCTGCTCGCGGTGGTGGGCGGCGGCCTCTGGGGCGGCTGGACCTACACCCAGCGGCAGTACTACGTCGGCGCCACCGACGACGGCCAGCTCGCGGTCTTCCAGGGCGTACAGGGACGGATCGCCGGCCTCGAGCTCAACACCGTGCACCAGCTCAGCTCCACCGAACTCGACGACCTGACCGTCGCCGCGCAGGAGCAGGTCCGGCAGGGCATCGTGGCCAAGGACGCGCCCGACGCCGAGCGGCGGCTCGCCGAGCTGACCAACGAGGACCCGAACAACCCCAACCTGAAGCCGATCTGCCCGTCGACCCCCGCGCCGGGCGTTTCCGCCTCCGTCGCGCCGGGCGCCACCGCCACCGCCACCCCGAGTGCCTCCGCCCCGTCCTCGCCGCGGGCCGGTACCCCCACCCCCACCCCCGGCCGATCCGTGCAGGCCTCCGCCACCCCGGCGGACTCGCCCGACGCCCCACCGTCCGACCCGCTTCCGCCGGCCAGCGACCCGGCGGAGTGCCGGTCGATCGAGTGAGCGTCAGCTCCGACGACCCGAGGGATTCATCGTGACCGCCCCGCCTGGATCGGTAGCCACGCCCGCGCCGACGGGCGAGCTGCCGCGCGTCCGGTCGACCACGGCCAGACGCAACGCCGAACTGGCGCTGCTGCTGTTCGCCATGGCCCTGGTGGCGGCGTACGCGGCGACGGTCGAGGCGACCCTGCTCCAGACGGTGACGCTCGACTTCTGGGTGCCGACCGCCGCGCTCACCGTGGTCTTCCTCGCCCTGCACGTGGTGGTCCGGTGGCGGGCACCGTACGCCGACCCGGTGCTGATGCCGGCGGTCGCCCTGCTCAACGGGCTCGGCGTGGCCTTCCTGCGCCGGCTCGACCTGGTCGACTCCGAACTCGCGCCGCAGGACCGGGCCGACTTCCCGATCTTCGCCGGTATCGGTGGCCGACAGCTCGCCTGGACCCTGGCCGCGGTGGTGCTCGCCGCCGTCCTGCTGGTCCTGATGCGCGACCACCGGGCGATCTCCCGGTACTCGTACACCCTGGGGTTGGCCGGTATCGTCCTGGTGATGCTGCCGGCGGTGCTGCCGCGCAGGTTCTCCGAGATCAACGGCGCCAAGCTCTGGGTCATCATCCCCGGCCTCGGCCAGATCCAGCCCGGTGAGTTCGCCAAGCTGGCCCTGCTGGTCTTCTTCGCCTACTACCTGGTCCGCAAGCGTGAGGTGCTGTCGCTGGCCAGCCGGCGCTTCCTCGGCATCGACTTTCCGCGCGGCCGTGACCTCGGCCCGGTGCTGGTGGTCTGGGCGGTCAGCCTGCTGGTCCTGATCTTCGAGAAGGACCTCGGCACCTCACTGCTCTACTTCGGCATGTTCGTGGTCACCCTGTACATCGCCACCGAGCGGGTCAGCTGGCTGATCATCGGTCTGCTGCTCTTCTTCGGCGGGGCGTTCCTGGCCTACTTCCTCGGCAGCACCGTCGGGGGGCCGTTCGCCAACTTCTACCTCCGGGCCGAGATCTGGCTCGACCCGTTCGCCGACCCGCACAACGCCGGCTACCAACTGGTGCAGGGGCTGCTCGGTCTCGGCACCGGCGGCCTGTTCGGCGCCGGGCCGGGCGGTGGACAGCCGGACCTGGTGCCCGAGGTGCACAACGACTTCATCTTCGCCGGCATGGGCGAGGAGATCGGCCTCTTCGGCCTCTCCGCGCTGCTGGTGATCTACCTGCTGGTCGTCCAGCGGGGGCTGCGGGCCGCGCTGGCCGTCCGGGACTCGTTCGGCAAGCTGCTCGCCGGCGGTCTCTCCTTCACCCTGGGCCTGCAGGTCTTCGTCATCGTCGGCGGGATCAGCAAGCTCATCCCGCTCACCGGCCAGACCACCCCGTTCCTCTCGGCCGGTGGTTCGTCGCTGATGGCGAACTGGCTGCTCATCGCGACGCTGCTGCGGATCTCCGACGCGGCCCGCCGACCGGTCGAGTCCGGCGGCGCGCCACGACAGAGCGGGGCACCCGCCGGACCGCCGGTCCAGTTGCACGGCGCCCCAACGGAGGTGATCCGACCGTGAACGCGCCCCTGCGCCGGGTAGGCGTCGTGGTGATGGTCCTGTTCGGCCTGCTCTTCGTCAACCTCAACTACGTGCAGGCCCTCAAGGCCGACGACTACCGCAACAGCGACTACAACGGCCGGGTCCAGGTCGCCGAGTACCAGCGCAAGCGTGGCATCATCGAGGCGGCCGGCACCCCGTTGGCGACCAGCAGGGAGACCGACGGGACGCTGAAGTTCCTCCGGACGTACCCGAAGGGCGAGGTCTACGCCCACGTGCTCGGCTACAAGCCGGTCAACCTCGGTGCCACCGGGATCGAGAAGAGCGAGAACGAGTTCCTCGCCGGCACCAGCGACCAGCTCTTCGCCGACCGGCTGCGGGACCTGTTCACCGGCAAGCAGACCGCCGGCGGTGACGTGCTGCTCACCCTCTCGCCCCGGGCCCAGGAGGCCGCCTTCAAGCAGCTCTCGGAGAACCGGGTCGGCGCGACCAGGGGGGCCGCGGTGGCGATCGACCCGCGTACCGGGGCGATCCAGGCACTGGTCTCGATGCCGAGCTTCGACCCGAACGAGCTGGTCGACCCCAGCACCAAGCAGGCCCAGGCGGCGTACGACAAGCTGCTGGCGGACAAGGACGGCCCGCTGAAGAACCGGGCGCTCTCCGAGGTCTTCCCGCCCGGCTCGACCATGAAGGTCATCATGGCGGCGGCGGCCCTGGAGAACGGCTACACCCCGAACACCAACATCCCGGCCGGTGCCAGCTACCTGCCGCCGACCGGTGGCCAGCCGATCCGGAACGCCGCGCCGAGCATCTGCCCGGAGGACGAGGTGACGTTGAAGGACGCGCTCACCGAATCCTGCAACACCGGCTTCGCCAAACTCGGCGTCAAGCTCGGCTCGCAGAAGATCAAGGACGAGGCCCGGAAGTTCGGCTTCGAGGACGAGGAACTCGCGGTGGGCCGGCTGAACGAGGGCGGCCAGTCGGTGGCGCCCAGCCGTACCGGCGACATGGTCGCCCCCGGCGGCCAGGACGACCCGCCCTCGGTCGCCCAGTCCTCGATCGGGCAGAACAACGTCCGGATGACCCCGCTCGAAGGTGCCATGATCGCCGCCGCGGTGGCCAACAACGGCCAGCAGATGCGGCCGTACCTGGTGGACCAGCTGCTCGGCCCGGACCGCACCACCAAGTACTACAAGGCGGCCCCGAAGCAGCTGCGCCAGTCGGTCAGCGGCGACGTGGCCCGGACGCTGCAGGACATGATGGTCAGCGTCGTGCAGAACGGCACCGGTACGAACGCCCGGATCAACGGCTACCGGGTCGGCGGCAAGACCGGTACCGCCGAGAACGGCGGCAACACCCCCGACCACGGTTGGTTCATCGGTTTCGCGTTGAACGACAAGGGCGAGCCGATCTCCGCCGTCTGCGTCTTCCTGGAGGCCGCCGGCCCCGGCGGCAGTGGCGAGGCGGCGCGGATCAGCGGCGAGATCATGCGTGCCGTCATCGCCGACCGGGGAGGCCGGTGACATGCTCAAGCCCGGGGTGCTGCTCGGCAACCGCTACCGCCTCGACGAGCGGATCGCCGGTGGCGGCATGGGCGACGTCTGGCGGGGCACCGACGAGGTGCTCGGCCGGACCGTGGCGGTCAAGATCCTGCTGCCGGCCCTGCTCGACGAACCGGGGTTCGCCGAACGGTTCCGGGGCGAGGCCCGGACCATGGCGACCATCAACCACCCCGGGGTGGTCGACGTCTACGACTACGGCAGCGACCAGCAGATCGCCTTCCTGGTCATGGAGTACGTCGAGGGCGACGCGCTGTCCCGGACGCTGAGCCGGGTCGGCCGGCTCACCCCGGCCCGGACGATGGCCCTGGTCGCCCAGGCGGCCGACGCGCTGCAGGCCGCCCACGACAAGGGCATCGTGCACCGGGACGTCAAGCCCGGCAACCTGCTGGTCCGGCCGAACGGCACCCTGGTCCTCACCGACTTCGGCATCGCCCGCTCGGACATGGTCGGCCAGCTCACCGCCGCCGGCTCGGTGCTGGGCACCGCGTCGTACATCTCGCCGGAGCAGGCGGCCGGCGCCGTCGCCACCCCCGCCTCCGACGTGTACGCGCTCGGCGTGGTGGCGTACCAGTGTCTTGCCGGCCGGCGGCCGTTCGAGGGCAACACCCCGATCGACATCGCCATGAAACACGTCCGGGACCAGCCGCGACCGCTGCCCGGTGACATCCCGCCGGCGGTCCGGGCGATCGTCGAGCGGTCGATGGCGAAGGACCCGGCGACCCGGTGGCAGAGCGCCGCCGAGCTGGCCGCGGTCTCCCGGCAGGCCGCCGCCACCATCGGTACGTCGCACCAGCCCGCCCGACCGGTGGTCGCGATCCCGATGCCCCCGCAGCAGCCGGGTCCGCCCACGCCGCCACGGGGACCGGTCTCGACCCCGCCCGCATCCCGGCCGACCTCCGGGCACAGCGCCCGGGTGGCACCGAACTTCCCGCCGGCGGTCACACCGCACTCCCCGGTGGCGCCGCCGCACTCGCCGGCCGCCCCGCCGCACCCGGCGGTACCGGCCCCCCGACCGCCAGCCGGCGCGACCCCCGGTCCGGCCGGTTACAACCGTGGGGCGGCGGCGGTGCCGCAGCCGCCCCGCCCCCGGGCCGACGCCCCCTACTCCTACCCGGCGAGGCCGGTCGGCCCGACGTCGACCGCACCCTCCGGAAACCGCTCGTTGCTGATCGTGCTCTTCGTCGTACTGGGCCTGATGGTGTTGATCTGTTCGGGCGTGATTGCCTATCAGTGGCGACAGGCACAGTTGAACGGCGGGATGGCGGGGACGAGGGTGACGGCAGCGGACTCCTGGTCGGTAAGCGGACGCGACGATTCGCCGAACGCGCCGTACCGTCAGGTGGAGCGGACCGGCAATCCCTGGCCGGGTTACCAGACGAGCGAAGGACGAGACACGAGATGACGGCGCAGGCCCGCCTGCTGGGAGGCAGGTACCAGGTCGGCGAGCTGCTCGGGTACGGCGGCATGGCCGAGGTGCACCGTGGTCGTGACCTTCGACTCGGTCGTGATGTCGCGATCAAGATGCTCCGTACCGATCTTGCCCGGGACGACACGTTCCAGATGCGGTTCCGCCGGGAGGCGCAGAACGCCGCGTCGCTGAACCACCCGGCGATCGTCGCGGTCTACGACACCGGCGAGGAGATCGCCCCGACCGGCGAGACCCTGCCGTTCATCGTCATGGAGTTCGTCAACGGCCGGACGCTGAAGGAGGTGCTCGCCGCCGAGGGGCGGCTGATGCCCCGCCGGGCGCTGGAGATCACCGCCGACGTCTGCGCCGCCCTGGAGTTCAGCCACCGACACAACATCATCCACCGGGACATCAAGCCCGGAAACGTGATGATGACCCAGACCGGCCAGGTCAAGGTCATGGACTTCGGTATCGCCCGGGCACTGGCCAGCGGGGCGACCACGATGACGCAGACCAGCGCGGTGATCGGGACCGCCCAGTACCTCTCCCCGGAACAGGCCCGGGGCGAGGCGGTCGACGCCCGGTCCGACGTCTACGCCGCCGGCTGTGTGCTCTTCGAACTGCTCTGCGGTCATCCGCCGTTTGTCGGCGACAGCCCGGTGAGCGTCGCGTACCAGCACGTCCGGGAGGACCCGCCGTCGCCGAGCGACATCAACCCGGACGTCACCCCGCCGATCGACGCGATCGTCCTGAAGGCGCTGTCGAAGAACCCGCTCAACCGCTACCAGAGCGCCGCCGAGATGCGCGCCGACCTGCTCCGGGCGGCGGCGGGCCGCCCGGTGATGGCGACCCCGGTGCTGCGGGAGGACGAGACGGTCCGGATGGCGCAGCAGCCGCCGGCCCGCCCGGTCTCCGGTGGCGGGCGGCCGATGCCACCGGCGGCCCGGGTCGGCGACGCCCGTCGACGCCGCTCCTCGGCCTGGGTGATCGCCACCCTGAGCGCGCTCGGCGTGCTGGCCGTGATCGCCCTGGTCGCCGCCCTGGTGCTGCGGGAGTCGCCGCAGAAGGTGCCGGTGCCGGACGTGGTCGGCGCCAGCCGCGACGTCGCCGCACAGCGGCTGGAACAGGCCGGGCTTACGGTGCAGAACGGGCAGCCGGACACCAGCGACGACTGCGAGGTGGGCCAGGTCACCGGTCAGACCCCCGCCGCCGGTGCTCAGGTCACCGAGAAGTCCACGGTCGAGATCGTGCTCTGCACCGGGCCGGGCACCGTCGAGGTTCCGCTCGGCCTGGTCGGCGGAAAGTACGAGTTTGTCGAGGCCCGGCTGAAAGAGGCGGACCTGGAGGCCGACCGCAAGGACGTCGACAACGAAGCACCCGAGGGTGAGGTCGTCAAGATCAGCCCTGCGTCCGGCGAGAAGGTGAAGCCGGGCAGCAAGGTTGTCGTCGAGGTCTCCCGGGGCAACATCATCTCGGTGCCGAACGTGGTCGGACTCTCGCCGGAGACGGCGCAGGCCCGACTGCGGGAGGCCGGCTTCCCGTCCCGGCTGACCGACGGCAGGGAGGTCGGCCCGGACGAGGTTCCGGAGGTCGAGAAGCAGAGCCACACCAGGCCGACCAAGCGCGGCACGACCATCGTGCTCACCGTCACGGTGCCGGGAGAGCAGCTCCCCGAGAACCCGCCGACGGGGCCGCCGACCACCCCGCCGCCGACCGAGCCGCCGGGCGGGGGTGGCGGGATCCTGCCGCCGCTCACCAGTTCGCCGCGGACCCGCTGACGACGCGGCCGGGTCGGGGACTGCCCCCGGTCCGGCCTTGGTCGCGGACCGGCCGTGGTCACGATCCGGCGTGGTCGCGGACCGGAATCTAGCGGGGGCGGCGACTCAGGTGGTGGCGAAGGCCGCCAGCCGCCGGGCGTTTACCTCGGCGGCCAGCGCCGGAGCCCGGTCCAGGGCGGCGGGCAGACCGCAGGCGGCCAGCCAGTTGGCCAGCAGCAGGTGACCGCCCTCGGTCAGCACCGACTCGGGGTGGAACTGCACACCCTCGATCGGCAGGGTGCGGTGCCGCATCGCCATCACCACCCCGGACTCGGTCCAGCCGGTGACCTCGATCTCCGCCGGCAGCGTCTCCGACGGTACGGCGAGCGAGTGGTACCGGGTCGCGGTGAACGGATCCGGCAGGCCGGCCAGGACTCCCTCGCCCCGGTGTCGGACCTCGGACGTCTTGCCGTGCAGCAGCTCCGGTGCCCGGGTGACGGTGGCGCCGAACGCGGCACCGATCGCCTGGTGCCCCAGGCAGACGCCGAAGATCGGCAGTTTGCCGGCGTACTCGTGGATCACGTCGAGGCAGATCCCGGCCCGGTCCGGCGCCCCGGGGCCCGGGGACAGCAGCACCCCGGCCACGTCGAGCCGGCCCACCTCGGCCACGCTGATCTCGTCGTTGCGGCGTACCTCGCAGTCGGCGCCGAGCTGGCCGAGGTACTGCACGAGGTTGAAGACGAACGAGTCGTAGTTGTCGATCACGAGGACGCGCATCGGGTCGCCTACCTGGTGGGGCTGGGTGGTGGAGTGTTGTTCTCTTCGGTGTCGTACGGGATGTCGTGTTCGTCGCCCGGAGCGTCCTGCTCTCCCCCGACCCCGTCGACCCCCGCCTCGCCGCCGGCCGGGTCGTCCCCGGGGATACCGGATTCGACCTGTACGTCGTCGAACGGTAGCAGCGGCTCGGCCCAGGGGAAGACGACGTACCAGAGCAGGGCGAGCAGGCTCGCGGTGATCAGGAGTGAGCCGAGCAGCTTCCCCGGCAGGCCGAACGGCAGCTTCCGCCAGATCCAGGCGTACATGACGGTCAGCCACCCAACTCGGCCGGGCGCGGGCTGCCCGGTGTCTTCGGATCGGTCCGGACCAGCTCGGCGTGGATGATCAGGCGCTGGTAGTTGTCGAACTTGGGATTGCAGGTGGTCAGGGTCAGCATCGCCTTCTTCGGTTTGGCGCCGGGCTGACCGGGTACCGGCGCGACCACCTCCACCTGGGACGGCTTGACGATCCGGGTCTGCGAGACGTGGTAGACGTACCAGGCGTTCCTGGCCTCGACGACGATCGGGTCGCCGTTGCGCAGTTCGTCGAGACGCCAGAAGGTGGCACGGTTGCGGTGGCCGGCGACGGAGAAGTTGCCGACCTGGCCGGGCAGGGCGCTCTTCGGGTAGTGACCGGGGGCGTACCGGATGTCCTTCTGGGTCACCCCCTCGACCACGATCCACTCCTTGTCGAACTTGGGGATGTAGAGCCCGGCGATCGGTTTGCCCTGGACCGGTTTGACGGGGGACGGGGTGACGGTCGGGGTCGGGCCGGTGGAGACCGTCGGGTCGGGCTCGTCCCACTGCTGGGCCAGTTGCTGGCCGAGGTCGTCCTGGTGGGCGTTGACGATTGTCGACTTGCCCCAGATCTCGTACGCGGCGAAGAGGAGCACCACCAGCCCGAAGGTGATCAACACTTCGCCGGTGGCCCGTACGCCGGTGCGGATCCGGGACCCGAGCGTGGGTCGGGTCAGTTCGGAGTAGACACTCTTGTAGCCCTCGCCGACCTGCTCCGGGCGGAGTCGGACGACCTTTTCGCCACGGCGTGGCCGGCGTTCGGCCTCCGCCGCCCCGGTGTTGTCGTCCGGCTCGTCGCTGGTTGCGGGCCTGGGCGGGATGGCGCCGATGAGTGCGGTCGCCTCGATGTCCTCCCGCTGCCCCCGGGCGGTGCCGCCGCTTCCACCGGTCCGGGCGGACACGGCGGGGATCAGCGCGGTGGCCGCCGGGTCGGAGTGCGGGGTCGGCGGAATCTTCGGGATGACGGTGGTCGGGCTGTCGACGGCCGGTGCGGTGCCGGTGCGGTCGCCGGTGGGCGGCGGCGCCGACGGTTGAGCGTGCGGCGTACGGCCGTGGTTGTCCGGCAGATCCGGACCGGACGGCCGGATCTGTCCCGTGTGCGGCGCCGGGCGGAGGCCGGCGGCCGGATCGGACCCGCCGGGTGCCGCCTGGCGCCACTCGGGGCTGGTGGCGGGCTCGGGCTGGCGCCACTCGGGGCTGGCGGCGGGGGACCAGCGCTCGGCGTCGGGCGCCGGGGTGGGCCGCCAGGGGTCGCGGTCGTCGCGGTCGGGGCCGGTCGCGCGGGCCGGCTCCCACCGGTCCTGGGCGCCCCGGGGTGCGGGATCCCAACCGGCCTGGCGCGGGCTGTCCCGATAGGGGTCCGTTGGCTGCCGCTGCTGCTCGACCCGATGCGGCGGCAGCTGCTGCTGGTCGGTCCGGGGTGGGGTGGTCCACTGGTCGGCCCGGCCGGGCGGCATCTGCTGCTGGGAGGTCCGAGGCTGTTGCCGTTGTTCGGACTGGGCGCCGGCGGCGGGTGGCCGGGCGTCCCGGTCCGGCGTGTCGCGCGGGCGTGGCCCGGCCGGTGACGTCGGTGGAGCCGCCCCACCCGCCACGGGTCCGGTGCCGGCCGGCCGGGTCACCGGACCGGTTTCGGCCGGCCGCTGCCCCTGGCTCCCGGAGGGCAGCGCGATGGTGTCCTCCGGGTCCGAGCGGGGGCTGTCCACCGGACGGGGAATGATCATGGTGGGGTCGTCGTGGTTCGAGGCACGGTGCCGACCGTTGCGCGCCGGATTCGGGTCGCCAGACATGGGGCTCACTCCGGAATGACCTTGGCGGACCGCAGCCCGCCGGGACCGTCGTACGCGGGTACGGTCACTGTCGGCTCCACGGTCTCCCGGTAGCCGAGTTGGTAGTGGTCGACGGCGTCCTTGAACAACCGGACCCCCTCGGAGGCGGCGAGGGCGCGTTGCAGGGCGGCCGGGTCGCCGATGGCGGTGATCAGGAAGGGTGGCGAGTACACCCGGCCGTGCAGCAGCAGGGTGTTTCCCACGCAGCGTACCGCGCTGGTGGAGAGGATCCGGACATTCATGATTGCCACCGCCTCGGCGCCGCCGGCCCAGAGCGCGTTGACCACGGCCTGTACGTCGCCCTGGTGCACCACGAGGTCGTCGTTGCTGGCGCCCGCCGGCTTGCTGCCGTCGGCGTGCTGGGGTGCGTCGTTGAGTTCGACGCTGACGCCGGGGCCGCTCAGCGCGGTGAATCCGGCGGCCTCCCGGTACGCCGCCGCGCGGTCCTGCTGGGCCCGGACCCTGCTGTCCGAGCCGCCGAGCGCGGCGGTCTGACTCTCGACGTCGTCGTGCAGGGCGGCGGCCTGTTCCTGGCCCGCCGCGACCTGTTCCCGACGCTCCTCGATGAGTTGGGCGAGTTTCGGTCGGCGGTCCTCGCGCAGTGAGGTGCCACCGGCGGTGGTGGCCGTGGTGGTGAAGAGCAGGCCGGCCGCGAGGGCGATCACCGGCACCCCGATCGACCAGCCGGTCCGGCGTGATTTCGACCGCCGGGGAAGCAGTGCGGCGATGGCCCGACGGAGTGCTTTCTGCCAGGAGGCGCCGCCGGTCGTGTACTCCACCGACCCTCCCTCCGGGTACAGTCGTTTCGTCGATTATGTCCCGTTCTGGAGGGATATGGTCGACGATCGGTATGATCAGTCGCCGTATCCAACCTGCCCGGGGTCCGTGGCCTGAACGGGTTCTCGCGACTACGCTAGCTGTCGAACATTATTGGCCATGGACCGTCGCCCTTGCGTCCGGTTGTAGGCCGGACGAGGATCACCACCCCCTCAGGAGAGCGCCGTGCCCAAGTCGCAGGTTCGTAAGAAGAAGGTGTACACACCGCCGACCGACGTACGACCGACGTCCACGGCGGCGACGCGTAAGCCTAGCCCGGTCTGGCTGCCGATCACCGCGGTGTCGTTGATCGTCTTCGGTATCGGCTGGCTGGTCGTTTTCTACCTTTCTGAGATGGAGTACCCGGTCGCCACCTGGCGCTACTGGAACCTCGCGATCGGGTTCGGTGCCATGGTCGGTTCGCTGGGGCTGCTGTCCCGCTGGCGCTGACCCTCCCCGACCGGCCTCCGCCGGCGGGTGCCCCGGTTTGGGCAGGCAGGGTTCCGACCTAAGGTGTGCGCAGGCGACGATGGGGTCGGCTGCGACCGCGGTCACGTTACCGGCGAGTAACCTTCCCGCGTAGGCTGCACACATCGCTGCCGACGGTCGATGCGCCGTCCGTCCGGGCAGCGGACCGGTCAGGGCAGCAGACGGGGAGGGCAAGGCATGGGCAGCGTCCAGATCGTCACCACGGTCCTCGCGGCCGCGATCACCGCGGTCGCGGTGTGGCTGGCGACCCGTGCGGTGCGGAAGATGGTGGCGGTGGTCCGGCTGGGCCAGCCCGACCCGGAACGCTTCACCGACCGCCGCACCCGGGCCCGCACCATGCTGGTCGAGACGCTCGGCCACACCCGGATGCTGCGCTGGGGCGTGGTCGGCGCCGCGCACTGGTTCGTGATGGTCGCCTTCGTGGTGCTCTCCCTGCTGGTCCTGGAGGCGTACTTCGAGGTCGTGACCCCCACCGGCGGC
Organism: Plantactinospora sp. B5E13; assembly: GCF_039871775.1. Classification (NCBI taxonomy): domain Bacteria; kingdom Bacillati; phylum Actinomycetota; class Actinomycetes; order Micromonosporales; family Micromonosporaceae; genus Plantactinospora; species Plantactinospora sp. B5E13. Next base: position 13,088 of record NZ_JBDPLT010000034.1, on the reverse strand, counting down.
CTGCCGGTGCTCGGCTCCTGGGCGGTCTACGGCCTGGTCACCGAACTGATCGGGGTACTCGGCCTGATCGGCATCCTGGTGCTGATCACGATCCGACTGGCGAACCGGCCGGGCAACCCGGAACGGCGGTCCCGCTTCACCGGGTCGACCATGTGGCAGGGCTACTTCGTCGAGGCGGTGGTCCTCGCCGTACTGGTCTGCGGATTCCTGATCCGGGGCTTCAAGGTCGCCACCGACCACTTCGAGTTCCCGTTCTGGGCCACCCCGGTCAGCCACGCGGTCGGCGGCCTGCTGCCGGACTGGGACGCCGGCACCAGCGTGGTCGCCCTGGTCAAGATCGCCATTTCGATGACCTGGGTCATCGTCATCGCCCTGAACGTCACGATGGGCGTCGCCTGGCACCGCTTCGCCGCCTTCTTCAACATCTTCTTCAAGCGCGAGCCGGCCCGGGCCGGCTCCGGCCTCGGCGCGCTCCGGCCGATGATGAGCCAGGGCAAGCCGCTCGACTTCGAGGAGGCCGACCCGGAGGCCGACCAGTTCGGGGTCGCGCACGTCGAGCAGTTCACCTGGAAGGGCCTGCTCGACTTCACCACCTGCACCGAGTGCGGCCGGTGCCAGTCACAGTGCCCGGCCTGGAACACCGGCAAGCCGCTGTCGCCGAAACTGCTGGTGCTGTCGCTGCGCGACCACGCGTACGCCAAGGCGCCGTACCTGCTGGCCGGCGGCGGCAAGGACGCGGCCGGCGAGGAGAAGGCGACCGAGGCGCAGCTCGCCCACGTCGACGTCCTCGCGCTCGCCGAGGCGAACCGGCCGCTGATCGGCGGCGCCGGAGACGGCGGCATCATCGACCCGGACGTGCTCTGGTCCTGCACCACCTGCGGGGCCTGCGTCGAGCAGTGCCCGGTCGACATCGAGCACGTCGACCACATCGTCGACATGCGCCGCTACCAGGTGCTGATCGAGTCGAGCTTCCCGGCCGAGGCCGGCGTGATGCTGCGCAACCTGGAGAACAAGGGCAACCCGTGGGGCGCCCCGCCGAACACCCGGGAGGACTGGACCAAGGGACTCGACTTCGAGGTGCCCCGGGTCGGCGAGGTCGACGACTTCGAGTACCTGTTCTGGGTCGGCTGCGCCGGAGCGTTCGAGGACCGGGCCAAGAAGACCACCCGGGCGGTGGCCTCCCTGCTGCACGAGGCCGGAGTCAGCTTCGCCATCCTCGGCGAGGGCGAGACCTGCACCGGCGACCCGGCCCGGCGGATCGGCAACGAGTTCCTCTTCCAGACGCTCGCCCAGCAGAACGTCGAAACCCTGAACGAGGCGTTCGAGGGCCGGGAGAAGAGCAGGCGCAAGATCGTGGCGACCTGCCCGCACTGCTTCAACACCCTCGGCAACGAGTACGGCCAGCTCGGCGGCGAGTTCGAGGTCGTACACCACACCCAGCTGCTGGCCCACCTGGTCGCCACCGGCCGGCTCACCCCGGTCCAGCCGGTCGACGGCGGCCTGACCTACCACGACCCGTGCTACCTCGGCCGGCACAACCGGGTCTTCACCCCGCCCCGCGAGGTGCTCGGTGCCGCGATCCGGGGTGGCGCCGAGGACGGCCGGGCCGGCGGCGCGGCGGCCGACGGGATCACCGAGATGCCGCGCAACCAGGAACGTTCCTTCTGCTGCGGCGCGGGCGGGGCCCGGATGTGGATGGAGGAACGGATCGGCAAGCGGATCAACGTGGACCGGGTCGAGGAGGCCATCTCCACCGGTGCCCGGACCATCGCGGTCGGCTGCCCGTTCTGCTCGACGATGCTCAACGACGGGGTCAACGGCAAGGGCGCCACCGACCAGGTCGAGGTCGTCGACGTGGCGACGGTGCTGCTCCGCTCGGTCAAGCCGACCAACCCGGACAAGCCGTCGGATCCGGTCCCGGCCGAGACCGGCAGCTGAAACCGGGGCGCTGGTGCGCGACCTGCTCCGACACTGGCTCCGGCTCGGAACCGGCCTGCTGCTCGGTGTGCTGACCGGGGTGGTGGAGCTGACGTACCTGCTCGGGCTCGGCTCGGTGCTGCTGATCGCGGCCGGGGCACGGGGCGACGGCCCGCCGCAGACCCGGCACCGGGTCGTCGGCTGGGTCGAGCTCGGCGCCCGGCACCTCGCCGAGGTCGAACGGTGGCGACTGGCCACCTTCCTCGACAGCGAGAACTCCGCCGACTACAGCGGCCGCCGGGCGGCACGCTACCTCGCGGCGCGCTGGGTGGTCGGACTGCTCGGCGGCGCCGTGCTGCTGCTGTTCGGCTGGGGCGTACTGGCCGGCGGGATCTGGGTCTGGGAGGCGCTGCACGGACAGAGCGGTCTGCCGCTGCTCCTCGGCCAGTTCGCGCTCGCGCTGGTCGGTCTCTTCCTGGTGGTGCAGGGCGGGCTCGGCACCGCCGCGCTGGACCGTCGGCTGGCCCGACGGTTTCTCGGCCCGAGCGGCCGGGAGGTGCTGGAACGGCGGATCACCGAACTGACCAGCAGCCGGGCCGGGATCGTCGCGGCGGTGGACGCGGAACGGCGACGGATCGAGCGGGACCTGCACGACGGCGTACAGCAGCGGCTGGTGGCGCTCGGGCTGCTTGTCGGGCGAGCCCGGCGCAGCACGGACCCGGCGAAGGCGGCGGAGCTGCTCCGGCAGGCACACGAGGAGTCCGCGCGGGCCCTCGACGAGCTGCGCGAGGTGGCCTGGCGGGTCCATCCCACCGCGCTGGACAACCTGGGACTCGTCGACGCGCTGGCCCGGGTCGCCGAATCGGCGGGGCTACCGGTCCAGGTCGACTGCCGGTTGACCGACCGGCCGCCGCCGACGGTGGAGACAGCGGCGTACTTCGTGGTCTCCGAGGCGGTGACCAACGCCGCCCGGCACTCCCGGGCCGGTCGGGTCGACGTGGAGGTCACAGACAGGGAGGGCTGGTTGACGGTGACGATCACCGACGACGGGGTCGGCGGTGCCGATCCGGCCGGCGGCGGACTCTCCGGGCTGGCCCGGCGGGTCGCCGCCGTGGACGGCCGGTTCGCGGTGACCAGCCCGGTCGGCGGGCCGACCCGGATCAGGGCGGAGCTGCCGTGCGGGTGATCCTGGCCGAGGACTCGATCCTGCTCCGGGAGGGCCTGGTCCGGCTGCTGGCCGAGGAGGGGCACCAGGTCACGGCTGCGGTCGGGGACGCGGACGAGCTGCTCGCGGCGGTCGCGGTGGACCCGCCGGAGGTGGCGGTGGTCGACGTACGGATGCCGCCGACCCACACCGACGAGGGGCTGCGCGCCGCGCTGGAGCTGCGCCGCCGCTGGCCCGCCGTCGGGGTCCTGGTCCTGTCCCAGTACGTCGAGAAGCGTTACGCCGTGGAACTGCTGACCGACACCGGTGGCGGGGTCGGCTACCTGCTGAAGGACCGGGTGGCCCAGGTCGGCGAGTTCCTGGACGCGCTGCTCCGGGTCGGTTCCGGCGGGGCCGCCTTCGACCCGGAGGTGGTACGTCAACTGTTGGCCCGGACCAGCCACACCGACCCGCTGAGCCGGCTCACCGCCCGCGAGCGGATGGTTCTCGACCACATGGCGCAGGGGCACACGAACGCCGGCATCGCCGAGCAGCTGCACGTCTCGCAGAGCGCGGTGGAGAAACACGTCAACGCGATCTTCGACAAACTCGACCTGTCCCGGACGACCGCGTACAGCCGGCGGGTGCTCGCCGTACTGCGCTACCTGGGCAGTTGAGAGCCGGCCGGGATGTCGTCCCGGCCGGCTGCCGTACCAGTCGGTCCGGTCAGCCCCGGTGCTGGCCCCGGGGCGGGCGGTTGCGCCGGGTCAACCGGGAGATCACGAACCAGGCGATGCCGAGGACCACCGCCACGATGACCACGTTCTGCAGGATTCCGGCGTACCCCTCGACCACGTGCCAGTTCTCGCCGAGCAGGTACCCGGCGAACACGAAGACGGAGTTCCAGATCAGGCTGCCCAGCGCGGTGCAGATCAGGAACGTGCCGAGCGGCATCCGTTCGATTCCGGCCGGAATCGAGATCAGGCTACGGAAGATCGGGATCATCCGGCCGAAGAAGACCGTGCCCTTGCCGTGCCGGACGAACCACGCCTCGGTCCGGTCGACGTCACTGAGCTTGACCAGCGGCAGCCGGGCGACCAGGGCGCGGGTCCGGTCGCGGCCGAGCAGTGCGCCGATGTAGTAGAGCGCGACCGCGCCGACCACCGAACCGAGGGTGGTCCAGAAGATCGCCGAGGCGAGGCTCATCTCGCCCCGACTTGCGGCGAAACCGGCGAGTGGCAAGATGATCTCGCTCGGCAGCGGCGGGAAGAGGTTCTCCAGCGCGACCGCCAGACCCGCTCCGGGTGCACCGAGCGTATCCATCAGGTCGGTGGCCCAGCCGGCGATTCCGGTCAGGGGTGTGGGTTCGTCAGCGGGCGAATCCAGGAGACTGATCACGAATTCGACGCTAGTCGTCGGCACCTGATCAAAACCTGGGGATCGCCACCCGACGCCGTTCCGGAGGCCGCGGTCACGCAGCGTGGTGAACCGCAGTCGGCGTCCCGCCGTACAGGTTGATGTTGGACGTGCTGACGGCGGCCGATGGCCGGCGTCGACCGGGGGCCACGGGAACGAACGGCCCGGGACTGTGAGGAGGCTGGCGGCGGGTGACGGCTAACGCACCGGACGCGACGGAGGCGGATACGACGGGGCGGCACCGGGTGGGACGCGCCCAGGGATCGGCGGGACAGGCCGCCGGGTCGGGTCGGCGCGCCGCGGTGACCCGGGAGCGGGGCGGGGGTCGGATCCGACTGCTCTCGATGGTCGGTCTCGGCGTCGTGGTGCTGGCCGCCGCCGTGTCGTTCGGGCCGACCCCGGTCCGTCCGCTGATCTGGGGAGAGCCTGAACCGCAGGTCGGCGTACCGGTGAACGGAAGTCGGAACGAGCCGCCGCCAGCACCGTCGCTGCCGCCGCCGACGGTCGTACCGGTGGAAACGCCGAGCGGGGCGGTGCCCAGCGGTACCCCGTCCCCGACTCCGACCGAGCCGGACGACCGGGCGACAGCCACTCCGTCGGCCAGCCCGAGCCGGCCGTCCGGGGCGGGCGGCGCGTCGACCCCGACCCCCGGCGGTACGACCAGCGCCCCCGCCGGGCCGCCCCCGCCGGCGGTCCCGGCCCCGCCACCATCGCCGGTGCTGCTCGGTCCGGACGACCAGAGCGGGCTGTCCCGGATGATCGACCAGTACTGCGACCGGCACGTCGGGGGTGCGAGCTGGGCGGATCCCCGCGGCGACGGCGGCTGGGAGTGCGACCGGTTCCTGCTGTCGTCCCGAAGGGTTGATCTGGACCTCGCCTGCCGGGACGCGTACGGCGACGGCGCGTTCCCGGACAACCCGGATCCGGGGGACGCCCACGGTTGGCGTTGCTACCGGCGCTGACCGGCGCCGATGGACGTTGACCGGGGACGACCGGGACGCTGGCCGGGGCGGTGACCGGGGCGGTGACCAGCCGGGCGGGCCGGTAGTGTGCTGGTGACCGCGGGCGGGCCGCAATTCCGGCAGAGGTGAACCGACCATCGACGCCCTACTCCTGACCACGCTGCTACCGCTGCTCGGCTTCGCCCTGTTGACCGGCGGAAACGCCTTTTTTGTCGCGGCCGAGTTCGCGTTGGTCACGGTGGACCGGGCGGAACTCGACCGCCGGGTGGCCGACGGTGACCGACGGGCCCGTACGGTCCACCGCGCGTTGCGGGAACTCTCCTTCCAGCTCTCCGGTGCGCAGCTCGGTATCACCATCACCGCCCTGCTCACCGGCTATCTCGCCGAGCCGGCGCTGGCCAAGCTCTTCGCCCCGGCGCTGCGGCCGCTCGTCGGGGAACACACCGACCGGGTGACCCCGCTGCTGGCGCTGGCCCTGGCCACCCTGCTCTCGATGCTCTTCGGCGAGCTGGTGCCCAAGAACGCGGCCCTCGCCCGGCCGATGCCGGCGGCGCTGGCCACCGCCGGGCCGATGCGGGCCTTCTCCCGGACCTTCGGCTGGCTGATCCGTGGACTGAACAACTCGGCGAACTGGCTGGTCCGCCGGCTCGGGGTCGAGCCTCAGGAGGAGTTGGCCAGCGCCCGGTCGCCGGAGGAGCTGGGACTGCTGGCGGCGATCTCGGCGCAGGCCGGCGCCCTGCCCCGGGAGACCGCGATGCTGTTGCAGCGGACGATCCGGTTCGGCGACAAGCGGGCCGCCGAGGCGATGACGCCCCGGGTCGACGTGATCGCGCTGCGCGCCACCGCCCCGGTGGCCGAACTGCTCGGCCTGGCCCGGCGGTCCGGCCGGAGCCGGTTCCCGGTCTACGAGGAGACCCTCGACCTGGTGACCGGGGTGGCCGGGGTGGTCGACGCGCTGGGCGTACCGCCGGCGCGGCGGGCGAGCACGACGGTGGCCAGCATCGCCCGGGAACCGGTGTACGTGCCGGAGAGCCTCGATCTCGACGGGGTGCTCGCCGCACTCCGGGCGGCCGGTGCCGACCTGGCGATCGTGGTCGACGAGTACGGCGGCACCGACGGGGTGGTCACCGTCGAGGACCTGGTGGAGGAACTGGTCGGAGAGATCGCCGACGAGTTCGACGCCGTCGACCCGGTCGCCGTGCCGAGGCAGAAGCAGCCCGCCGCCGGCGGTGGTACGGGCGTCGGCGGGACCGGCGCGGTCGCCGGGTCGGCTCCGGGGCCGGCCGCTGCCGCCGGTGTCGAGCTGACCGCCCCGGGGGGTGACCGGACGGCTCTGCTCGACGGCGTGCTGCGCGCCGACGAGCTTGCCGAACGGAGCGGATTCCGGCTGCCCGACGGCCCGTACGAGACCCTGGCCGGCTTCCTGCTGGCCCGGCTCGGCCACATCCCGGTCGCCGGGGAGACGGTGACCGAGGCCGGGTACGAGTTCACCGTCGTCGAGGTGGAACGGCACCGGATCGAGCAGGTCCGGGTGGTCCGCCCGGAGGATCCGGACCAGCGATGATCAATCTGATGGTCACCGCGCTGCTGCTGCTCGGCAACGCCTTCTTCGTGGGCAGCGAGTTCGCCCTGATCGCGTCCAGACGTACCGTGATCGAGCCGCTCGCGACCCGGTCCAAGCGGGCCCGCTGGGCGCTGTCGGCGATGAACCAGATCCCGCTGATGATCGCCGGCGCCCAACTCGGCATCACCATCTGCTCGCTCGGCCTCGGCGCGATCGCCGAGCCGGCCCTCGCCCACCTGCTGGAGGAGCCGTTCCACACGCTCGGGATGCCGGACGGGGCGGTGCACCCGGTCGCGTTCGTGCTCGCCCTCGCGGCGGTCGTCTTCCTGCACACCGTGGTCGGCGAGATGGTGCCGAAGAACATCACCCTGGCCGGCCCGGAGCCGTCGGCGCTCTGGCTCGGCCCGGCGATGCTGGCGTTCTGCGTGGCGACCAAACCACTGCTGCTGGCGATGAAGTGGATCTCGGCGCGGATCCTGCGGTTGTGGCGGATCGAGGCGGCCGACGCGGTGAAGACCGTCTTCACCGCCGAGGAACTCGCCGGGCTGGTCTCGCAGGCACGCACTGAGGGACTGCTCGGCTCGGAGGAGCACGCCCGGATCACCGGGGCGCTGGCGTTGCACCGGCGTACCGCCGCCGACGCGTTGCGGCCGTGGGCCGAGGTCACCACGGTCGCCGAGGACGTCTCGCCGGCCGCCCTGGAGGTGCTGGCCACCCGGACCGGCCGGTCCCGGTTCCCGGTGGTCGCCCGGGCCGGCCGACGGGTGCTCGGCTTCGTGCACGTGAAGGACGTTCTCGGGTACGCCGGCCCGGCGCGCCGGGCCCCGGTGCCGGCCGACCTGATCCGGCCACTGGCCCCGGTGCCCCCGGACCGGACCCTGGCCGACCTGCTGTTGTCGATGCGTCGGGAACGCCGGCACATGGTGCTGGTCAGCGACGGCCGGGTACCGCTCGGCGTGGTCACCCTCGACGACGTGCTGACCGCGGTCGTCGACGCGCCGACCGATCCGGAGCAGAGCGGTCGGCCGGGTCGGCGGGACGACCGGACCGGCCGGTCGGAGTCGCACCGGGCGACCCCGACCTGACCGGGTTCAGCGCGGCGCGCCGACCGGGGACGGCAGCAGCAGTACGTCGTCCGCGTCGACGTACATGATCCGGTGGCCGAACTGGATCTGGACGTACCGGGTGTCGCCCCGAATCACCGTCCAGTCACCCGGGGACGAGCCGTCGAAGGTGGTGGCCCGGTAGTACTCGCCGGGAAGCACGTCACCGACCGCGTAGCGCTGACCGGCGGCGAGGGTGTACTGCAGCGGGGTGACCGCCTGCACCGGTACCCCGGCCGGGTAGGCGGCGGCCTCCGGGTACGCGCGCCCGTACACCGGGATCGTCGCGCGACCCGGCTTCGGGGTGGCGACCAGGCCGGTCGCCCACTTCGCGGTCGGCTTCGAGGCCGGGTTGTGGAACCAGGCCCGCTGTCCGAGGTACCAGATCGCCGTCCAGTCGCCCTGCCGGCCGGCGACCGCGTACGTCTGCCCGGCCGAGACCCGGGCGCCGTGGTCGGCGATGTGCATCGTGTTCGGGGTGCCGTCCGGCCGCAGCCCGACGTCGTTGACCAGCGGGGCGTCGGCGGACGGGGCGCTGTGCAGGACCACCGCCGAGGAGCCGTGTGGTGCGCACGGCGTGCCGGCGGTCTCGCAGCCGGTGAAGGCCGGCCGGTTGGTGTGCACGTCCGGGTCGATGGTGACCAGGCCGGTGCGGGGGCCGCCGGTACGGGAGAACGGCGCCCGGAGCAGGTCGAAGTAGTGCGACCAGTCCCAGTACGGTCCCGGGTCCCAGTGCATGCCGGCGACGTTGCCGGGCAGCACCCCTGGCACGTTGTCGTGGCCGATGATGTGCTGCCGGTCGAGCGGGATGTCGTACCGGGCGGCGAGGTGGCGGACCAGTTTGGCCGAGGTCCGGTACATCGCCTCGGTGTACCAGGTGCCCTGGGCGGCGAAGCCCTCGTGTTCGAGGCCGATCGACTTGGCGTTGACGTACCAGTTGCCGGCGTGCCAGGCGACGTCCTTCGCCCGGACGTGCTGCGCGATGTGCCCGTCGGCGGAACGGAGGGTGTAGTGCCAGCTCACGTACGTCGGGTCCTGCACCAGCCGGAGCGTGTTGTCGTACGTCTCCTCGGTGTCGTGGATGACGATGTACTCGATCTTCTGCCGGGCCGGCCAGTCGGAGAGGTCGTGGTTGCCGTAGTCGCCGTCGCCGAACGCCTCGTAGGGCGCCGGGATCCACTCGCAGGAGATGTCGCGTGGGCACTCCGCCCCCGCCCCGGTCGCCGGGGTCGGCGGCGTCCGGAGGCCGAGCCGGTCCAGCCGGGAGCGCTGCGGGACGAGGCCGGGGTGGGCGGCGAGGCTGATCCGGTGGCCGTCGTCGGTGGTCCGGGCGGCGCCCTCGACGATGGTCCGGTACACCTCGTCGGCGAAGACCGCGGCGGCGTCCGCCTGGTCGCTGCCGGCGTACCGGGCCACCGCGCCGTACCAGGCCGCCGGGTCGCTGGCCCGCCCCGTCGGCCCGGCCAGGTCCCGCTGGTACGTTGCGAGCAGTGCCGCCCCGCCCCGGATGTTCGCCGCCGGGTCGGTGCGCAGGGCGGTCTCGGTGGCGCCGGTGAGCCCGGCTGCGGTGTCCAGGGTCTGGGAGCCCGGGCTGTCCGCGCTGGGGTCGTCCGGGGCCGTGGCGGTGGCCGGGCTGGGTTGGCCGGGGACCGTCGGCCGGCTCGTGGCGTCGGGGGCGGCCTGGCCGGTGACCGGGCCCGGTCGGGCGGGATCGCCGCGCCGGTCCTCGCCATGCTCGGGTTCGGCGCCGCCGAGTGAGCGGACGTGGCGGTGGTCGGTGAGGTGCATCGGGCCGTAGCCGCCACTGGTGCTCGGGGTGCCGGCGTTGCTGTCCCAGCGGGATTCCAGATAGGAGACGGCGAGCAGCACGCTCTCCGGTACGCCGAACTCGGCCGCCGCGGCGGCGTACTCCTGTTGTCGGCCGGGTGTGGGCGGTGCGCCCGCCGCCGGGGTGGCGCCGACCGGGACCAGCGCCGCGGCGCCGAGTACGGCGGTGCCGATCGCGATTCTCCTGGTCAGCGGCCTTCGTGTCCGGAGCATGGGACCTCCTGTCACCGGGGATGGCTGATGATCACCATCCACCCGGGACACCGTGGCCGTCAATAGCTGCCACCTGCGCTTGTCGCCCTGTAGGAAACTTTCACGGCTGTGTAACGACGTGGTGAATTGTCGATCGTCCCCCCGCACAATCCGCGACCGGGCCGATGCGGTGCGAATTAACTGCTTTCACGGGTTGCGTTTGGATAACAGGCTTCTCTAATGTTGGGGACCGTCGAGGCGGTGGCAGGCCGCCAGTCCGGCGACCACGTCTCGACACCGCCGAATCGTCGACAAAATCAACGACTCACACGAACCGGGGACCCGGGCACCATGGGGTGAATCCGCGCGTCAGCGGTAGGGCGAATCTCTTCCCGCCCGAACCCGTCAGCTAACCCGGTAGGCGGACTTGAGGAAGAAGGAGTACGGACCCCGGTGGCAGCCCCCGCCCCGCGGTCGTCGTCCCCGCGCCCGGCCCAGGCCGGCGGTCCGACGACGAAGACCCGCTTGCGACGGTCCATCCTCACCACCACACTCGCCGCGATCGCCAGCGTCGCCGTGCTGTTCGTCGGCATGACGCCCGCCGTCGCCGAGCCGTCGGTCTCCGAGATCGAGAGCCAGATCGACAAGAACTGGCGCGAGCTCGAGCCGCTGATCGAAAAGCACAACGCCACCCGTGAGGACCTGGCGAAGAAGAAGAAGCAGGCCAAGAAGCTGCAGGACAAGATCGCCCCGCTGCAGAAGCAGATCGACGCGGCGATGAACCGGGTCAGCGAGTTCGCCGTCGAGGCGTACAAGGGTGACCGCGCCTCGATGATGAACGCCGTGCTCAGCAACAAGACCCCGAGCACGCTCATCGGCCAGCTCTCGGTACTCGACCAGTTCGCCCGCCGCGAGCAGCGCGAGGTGCAGGCGGTCGTCGACCTCAAGAACCGGTTGGCCGAGCAGAAGGCGCCGCTGGACGCCCTGGTCGCCGAGCTGACCAAGACCGAGGCCGAGCAGGCGAAGAAGAAGAAGCAGATCGACTCCGAGATCGACAAGCTGCAGCGGATGCGGATCGAGGCGTACGGCAGGGGTGCCGGCGGCCCGCTGCGGCCCGCGCCCTGTCCGGCGACCTACCCCGGCGGCGACATGGGTACGGCGGTCAAGTACGCCTGCGCCCAGATCGGCAAGCCGTACGTCTGGGGTGCCGAGGGACCGGGCTCGTACGACTGCTCCGGGTTGACCCTGCGGTCGTGGGCCCAGGCCGGCGTCTCCCTGCCGCACAACGCCGCCCGGCAGTACAGCGTCACCAGCCGGGTCAGCCGCTCCCAACTGAAGCCCGGAGACCTGGTCTTCTACTTCTCCCCGATCAGCCACGTCGGGATGTACGTCGGCGACGGCTGGATCGTGCACGCCTCCACGGCCGGTGAGCCGGTCAAGATGGCGCGGATGGACTCGGTCGGCAGCCTTGCCGGCTTCGGTCGCCCCTGATCCTGGCCACGGCTCCGGCCCGGATCCCCGGGTCGGAGGGCCGACAACACCAACAGGCCCCGGTCGCGGAATGCGGCCGGGGCCTGGTCGTCTGCGCCGACATCCGGGGCCCGCCCGCCGGCCGGGCGGCCCTTTGGTCAGCGGGTCAGCGGGTCAGCGGGTCGGCCAGGTGCGCCAGTTCTGCCAGGAGCGGCTCGGGGTCGGACCCCGCTGACCCTGGTAACGCGACCCGTAGACGGCCGAGCCGTACGGGTGCTCGGACGGCGACGAGAGCCGGAAGATGCAGAGCTGTCCGATCTTCATCCCCGGCCAGAGCCGGATCGGCAGGTTCGCCACGTTGGAGAGTTCCAGGGTCACGTGCCCGGAGAATCCGGGGTCGATGAAGCCGGCGGTGGAGTGGGTGAGCAGTCCCAGTCGGCCCAGCGAGGACTTGCCCTCGAGCCGGCCGGCGAGCTGGTCGCCGAGGGAGATCACCTCGAGCGTGGAGGCGAGCACGAACTCGCCCGGGTGCAGCACGAACGGCTCACCGTCCGGCACGTCGACCAGCGAGGTCAGGTCGTCCTGCTGGACCCCCGGGTCGATGTGCGTGTAGAGGTGGTTGTTGAAGACCCGGAACAGCCGGTCGAGCCGTACGTCGATGCTCGACGGTTGTACCAACGCCGGTTCGAACGGCTCCAGCGCGAGCGCGCCGGCCTTGATCTCGATCACCAGGTCGCGGTCGGAGAGCAGCACCGTGCCACCTTAGCGAGTCAGTGCCCGGGCCAGCGCCTCGGCCGGCCCGGAGGCAGCTCCTGGGGCCGTGTCCGGACCAGCGCCGCGGCCGTCCCGAACCACCCGGTGCGGTCGTCCCGGATGGCGGACCGCACCGGCGGGTCGGGTAGGTGATCGAACGTATGTTCGATAGAATGACAACATGGCATCCTGGTCCGAATTCGCCGCTGACGAGCCCGACCTCGCCGGCGCGATCCGCGCCCTCCTCCAGCAGTACGGGCCGGGTCTCGGCTATCTGGCGACCGTGCGCGCCGACGGTGGGCCGCGCGTGCACCCCGTCTCCCCGGTCATCACCGACGAGGGACTCTTCTGTTTTGTCGTCGACTCACCGAAGCGTCGCGACCTCGAACGCGACGGGCGGTACGCGTTGCACTCGTTCCCGCCGGAGGAGAGCGACGACGAGGCGTACGTCGCCGGCCGGGCCCGGCCGGTGACCGACCGGGCCCGGATCGAGCGGCTGGCCAGCAACCTGCGGGCGGCGCCCCAGGTCGACTGGCGGCTCTTCGAGTTCACCGTGGACGTGGCGATGCTCGCCCGGCACGGCAGCAACGGCGCCACCCCGCTGGCCGGCGACGACGCGGCCCGGCCGGCGGTCCAGGTCTGGCTCGACCCGTCCGGCGCCGCCGGCAGCGTCAGCACCCGTGGCGGTGTCGGTTCCCGGCGACGTGGTCGTCGTCGGCTCCTGGCCGAGGAGGAGGCAC
>NZ_JBDPLT010000033.1:0-79850 GCF_039871775.1 Plantactinospora sp. B5E13 | reverse complement strand
GGCCGCTGGCGGACCCTTCGTCACACCACCGCCAGCCCACGGCAGATCGGCGACATCGTCCGCGCCGCTCTCCACCTCACCCACTTCGAATACCGATACCTACCGAATCCATGCTGAGATCACGTCATTGACGACATCGAAACCTTCTACGGGGTTCTCGGTTTCCGCACCACGTACAAGCAGCGCAAGCCCAACCCGTGTGTGGGGGTGCAGCGGGAAGACCTGCATCTGCAGTTCTTCGAGATCGCCGGATTCGACCCGGAGCAGTCCTACGGCTCCTGTCTCGTCATCACCGCGGACATCGAGGGACTACACCGGGCATTCGCAGCCGGCATGCGCGCCGCGTACGGCAAGGTACTGGTGTCCGGAACACCGCGGATGACCCGGCCGAGGGCGCGGAAGAACGCCGACGGGTTGGGCGGGTTCAGCGTCATCGACCCGGGCGGCAACTGGATCCGCGTCTTTCGGGACCCTGCCACCGCGCCCGTGCCGGCCACCACGCCTGCTGGGCGGCTGGCCAAGGCCCTGGCGAATGCTGTCGTACAGGCCGACTCCAGGGGAAGCGTCGGACAGGCCGTTCGGATCCTCGACAGCGCGTTGGCCCGCCCGCAAGCCGACGACGACCCGGTCGAGCAGGTAGAGGTCCTGGTCTACCGCGCCGAACTCGCGATGGTGCTACACGACCCAGAGACCGCGGCCGAGATGCTGGCCCGCGCCCGGTCCGTCACGCTCACCGAAGACGAATCCGAAAGGGCGGCACCCGCGTTCGACAACGCCACCGAACTCGCAGCAGCACTGCGGTGACTCACCATACGAACGCTCCCTCAACTGGGCATGACAGCGCACTCGCGGCGGTCCAGGTTGTTACCGCTTCGGTCGTGGCACATGGTGGTGTGTGGGTCGGTGTAACGGCAGCGATCTGGACGTTGCGGCGGTTGACGGCAGCATCGAGGATGGCCAGGAGAACGGGGCGGACCGGGAGGGCAGGTCAGCTGGCGGCGTGGCGCCACACCTGGTACCCGGGGCGTCGCCGTGGCGAAGATGGCGTCGCGGCAAGCACATCCGGGAGGGTCGATGACCACGATGGTGGGCAAGGTGTGCCTGGTAACCGGCGGGACCAGCGGGATTGGCCGGGAGACGGCGGCCCGGCTGGCCGAGTTGGGGGCCACCGTGGTCGTCGTCGGGCGCGACGCCGAGCGTGGGCGAGCGGCCGTCAAGGAAATCCGGCATCGGGCACCCGGTGCCGAGGTGGAGCTTCTGACGGCCGACATGTCGAGCATGGCCGAAGTGCGCCGGCTGGCCGCCGAGGTGCTGGAGAAATACCACCGGCTCGACGTGCTCGACAACAACGCTGGTGTGATCACGCTGAAGCGGCAGATCACGGTCGACGGCTACGAGACCATGTTCGCCGTCAACCATCTGGCGCCATTCCTGCTGACCAGCCTGCTGCGGGAACGGCTGATGGCCAGCGCACCGGCCCGCGTGATCACGGTCTCGTCCAATGTGCATCGCTCGGCCAAGCGGATCCCGTGGAACGAACTGGCCCGCGGCGAGCCGAGCTACCCGCTGTCGAAACTGGCGAACATCTTGTTCACAGCCGAGTTGGCCAAGCGCCTGACCGGCACCGGCGTGGTCGCCAACTGCCTGCACCCGGGCCTCATCCGCACCCAGCTGGGCCGTGAGGCCCGCGGCGTCGCGAAGCTGCTCGTCGCCGCCGCCAAGCCTTTCATGGGTACCGTCCAGACCGGCGCGGCCACCCCGGTCTACCTGGCCAGCGCCCCGGAGGCGGGCGAGGTTACCGGAGGCTACTTCTTTCGCGGCAAGCAGATTGAGCCGAGTTCCCTGGGCCGTGACCCCGGGTCCGCCGCGCGTCTGTGGGCCCTCAGCGAGGAGTTGGTGGCGTAGGCCAGGCCAAGATCGTCGTCAAATGGGTACCAGGCGCGCCGTACGCCGTTCTCCGTTCTGCCCGATTCCAGTCGTGACAACCGGAACCGTGGGCCGGAGAACGGCGTGCGCCGCTACGACATGCTCAACCCACCCACGACAACGTCACAAGAGCCCAGAAATCGACAGGAAGGGCTTTCCTCACCTCCGGAAGCGGTCGGACAGGGCGTAGCGCAGCAGTACGACGTCGTCGATCTGCCGGGTCTCCACCAGCCGGGCCCGGCGCCCGGAGTGCCAGGGGAACCGGCCGTCGCCGACGAACCGTGGTGCCCGGCAGTCGCCGACAAAGAACGGGGCGATCACCAGGTGCAGTTCGTCGGCGAGGCCGGCGGTGAGGAACTGGGTGTGCATCGTCGCCCCGCCCTCCACCAGCAGTCGGCGTACCCCCCGGGTGGCGAGGTCGGTCAGCAGCCAGCCGGGCTCCACCGGTTCGCCGCCGTCCACCACCGTGGCCAGGTCACCGAGGCGTTCCCGGGCCTTCTCCACGGCGGTGGACGGACAGTAGACGATTTTGTCGACCTCGCCGGTGGTGAAGAAGCGGGCGTCCGGGTCGAGTTCTCCGCACCCCAGCACGGTGACCTTCGTCGGCGACGCCGGCAGCCCGCTGGCGACCCGCCGGTCCCGGCGCTGGCGGGACCGCACCAGCAGCCGTGGATTGTCCAGCCGTACGGTGTTCGCGCCGACCAGGATCGCGTCGCAGCCGGCCCGGACCCCGTCGACCCGGTCGAAGTCCTCGTCGTTGGAGAGCAGCAGGCGCTGGTCGCTGGCGTCGTCGAGGTAACCGTCGATCGAGGTCGCGCAACTGAGCAGCACGTACGGCCGCTCGCTCCGATCACTCATGGCGCCGGCCGGTTCAGGCCACGAACGGCCGGTCGGCGGTACGGGCCGCCCGGCTCGCCTTCGCCGCCAGGTAGCCGGCGTTGGCCGGGGAGACGAACAGGCCGGTCGGCACGGACTCGGTCACCGTCACGCCGAGTCGGACGAGCTGTTCGGCCTTCTCCGGGTTGTTGCTGAGCAGGGCGAGCCGGGACACCCCCAACACGGCCAGCATCTGCGCGGCCACCGTGTAGTCGCGCTCGTCCTCGCCGTGGCCGAGCGCCACGTTCGCCTGGTAGGTGTCCAGGCCGGCGTCCTGCAACGCGTACGCGTCGAGTTTCGGGTAGAGGCCGATGCCCCGCCCCTCCTGGCGGAGGTAGAGCAGGAACCCGCCCGCGTCGGCGATCCGCTCCACCGCCTCCCGCAACTGCGGTCCACAGTCACACCGCTGGCTGCCGAAGACGTCGCCGGTGAGGCACTCGCTGTGCGGGCGGACCAGCGGCGCCACGCCGTCGACACCGTCCCGGTCCCGCGCCCCCACCCAGTCACCGAGCCCGAACGCGAGATGCTCCCGGCCATCCACCAGCCCGTCGAAGGAGAAGACCCGGGCGGTCGTGGCGTACCCGTCGGGGAACCGGAGCGGGACCGTGACCTGCGTACGGATGGTGGCGGCGGGCAGTGGTGCGTACATTGTTCTCCTTTGTTAGGACGGTGCCGGACCGCGTCGGCGTCGACGGACCAGCAGGACGGCGGCACCGGGGAGGCTGGACACCAGCACCAGCGCCCCGTACACCATCGCCGTGGCGACCCCCTGGGCGGCGGTCAGGCCGGCGGCGGCGAACGCCCAGGCCGCCACCCCCTCCCGTGGCCCGAAGCCGCCGATGTTCGCCGGTACCGCCATGGCCAGCAGGGCCAGCAGGGTCAGCGGCACCAGTTGGGACAGCGGTGCGGTGGCGCCCGCGGTACGGGCCGCGACGAGGAAGGTCGCCAGGTGACCCAGCACCACCACTGTGGAGGCGAGCAGGACCCCCAGCCAGGTATGACGGGCGAGCACCCCGTCGCGGACGTCGGCCACGGCGGTACGCAGCGGCCGGGTCCACCGCGCCCCGCCGTCCCGGGACAGTACGCGGAGCAGGACGGCGACGCCGATCCCGACAACCGTCACCGCCACGACGGCGCCCGGCAGGTACGACCGCACCGGTGACGGGAGTCCGAGCAGCAGCCCCAGCGCGATCACGACCATCACGGCCTGCCCGGCGAGCCGTTCCCAGAACACCGCCCGGAGGCCGCGGGCGACGTCGCCGGCGTCCCGTCCATGTCGCACCGCGCGATCCACGTCTCCCAGCACCCCGGTGGGCAGCGTCGCATTCAGGAAGAGCGCCCGGTAGCAGTGCGCGACGGCGCTGCCGAGCGGCAGCCGTACGCCGAGGCCGCCGGCGACCAGACTCCACCGCCAGGCGCCGCATACCGTGGTCAGTAGACCGATGCCGAGCGCCGCCGCGATCGCCGCGCCGTCGATCAGGCGCAGTCCGTCGAGGAACGGGCCGGCGCCGAGTCGCCAGACCAGGAAGCCGAGGATCCCCACCGCGGCGACCAGTCGCAGCCAGGCCCAGCCGAAACGGCGTCGGGTCGACGCGGCCGGGGTGGCCGGGTTTCCGGCCGGAGCCGGTGCCGGGACGGGCCGGTGGCCGCGTCGACGACCGACCGGCCGGAGGACCCGGCCGGGACGGCGGTCGGGGATTCCCGGCCCGGCCGAGCCCGGCCGGCGGTCCGGGGTTGTCGAGCCGGGCCGACGGGTGGGTGTCCCGGGCGTCGGCGTCGGCGCCGGGGACACGCTGCCGGGACGCCGCGCGAGCGTGCTCTCCGTGGTGAACATCGACCTGCTATACGCGGTCGGACCGTCAAAGGTTCATTCCCCCACCGGCGAGGATGTCCTGATGGTGGAGGACCACCTCCAGTGCGCCGGCTGCCGCCTCGGCCCGGCGCCGGTCGGCGTACGCGTCGACCCGCCCGGCCAGTTCCGGTCGCTGCTCGACGGCCGCGTCGAGCCAGCCGGTGAACCACTCGCCGACCAGCGCGGCCTGGTCCGGGCCGAGCAGCCACGGACTGGACCGGACCACGGTCGGTACGCCCCGCCGGCGGAACGCCTCGACGCAGGCGTCGACGGCGTCCGGTCCGAGCAGGCGGCGGCCGTCGACCGTCCGGCGCTGGTGGGCGTTGAACGCCTCGGCGATCTCCCCGTCGAGCGGGTCGGCCGGGGTGAACTCGACCCGGCCGAGCACCGAGATCGTGAACAGTGTCGGGCAGCCGGTGTCGGCGCAGGTCGCCACGATCCGGTCCAGTTCGTCGGCGGTCAGCATGTCGAGCAGCGCGGAGGCGGTGATCAGCGAGGCGCCGTCGAGGTCGTCGGCGGTGAGCCGGGTGATGTCGCACTCCCTGGTCCGGACGCTGACCGGGCTGCCGTCGGCGGCCCGGCCGGCCATTCCGGCCCGGGCCCGGGCCAGCAGGTCGGGGTCGCGGTCGTACATGACCCAGTGCTGCGGACCGGGCAGCCGGGGGGCGAGCCAGCGTCCCATCGAGCCGGTACCGGTGCCGAGGTCGTGGACGACGATCGGGCCGGTCTCCCCCAGGTGGCGACGGACCTGCTCGACGAGGTCCGTCGACCGGGCCGCCGCGTCGGCGGGCTCGCGCAGGGCCAGCCAGGCGGCGAATCCCAGCGTCTCGGTGCTCATCTGTCTCCTCGCTACGTGTGTCGTCGGAAGCCGGGAAAGTCCGGGGGCGGGACACCCCTGGCTCAGGCCGGTGACAGGGGCCGCCCGACGGGGCCGGCCGCGCGTACCCGGGTCAGCACGTCGGCGACCCGGGCGGCGGTCACGGTCCAGTCGGTGAGGGCGTCCCGGCGTTGTCGGGCGGCCTGCCGCAGGGCCCGGCGCAGCCCGGCGTCGCCGAGCCAGTGGCGGAGCGCGGCGGCCAGCGCGGTCGGGTCGTCCGGTGGCACCAGCAGGCCCGGCAGGCGGCCGTCCGGGGTCCGACCGACCGCCTCCGGCAGCCCGCCCGCCGCCGTGACCAGGACCGGGATCCCCCGCGCCAACGCCTCGGTGACCACCATGCCGTACGTCTCTCCCCGGGACGCCAGCACCAGCAGGTCGGTGCCGGCGTACGCGGCCGCGAGTTCGGCCCCGGTGAGCGGGCCGGGCAGGTGTACCCGGTCGGCGAGGTTGTCCGCGTCGACCTGCCGCCGCAGCCGGGCGACGAACGCCGGGTCCCGTCCGGTCGACCCGACGCAGCGGCAGCTCCACGACAGGTCGGCGACCGAGGCCAGGGCGGTGACCAGGACGTCGTGCCCCTTGTTCGGGGTGAGTGCCGCGACGCAGAGCAGCCGCGTCCCGGTGTCGGTGCCGACGGTCAGCGGTGCCGGGTCCACGCCGGGCGTCGCCACGTGCACCCGGTCGGCCGGCAGCGCGTACCGGTCGAGCAGGTGGCGGCGGGTCCAGTCGCTGGTCGTGACGACGGCGGCGACCCCGGCCAGGGTGGTCCGCTCGGCCCTGCCGAGCGCCGGATCCTCGGCGTCCAGCGGCATGTGCAGCAGGACCACCAGGCGCAGCCGGTGTGCCCTCGGGAGCAGCACCTCGGGCACGGTGGAGGCGACCAGCCCGTCGAGCAGCACCACCGCGTCGTCGGGCAGGCCGTCGAGCAGACCGGCGAGCCCGGCCCGTTCGTCGGCACCGGGCCGGGGCCAGCCGCCGGAGACCGGATGTTCCCGGACCGACCAGCCGGCCCCGTCCAGCGCCTGGCAGAGCCGGCGGTCGTAGACGTTGCCGCCGCTGGGCGTCGCCGGATCGTCGATGTCGTTCGGCAGGACGACGTGGACGACGTCGGTGCCGACGGTCGGCCGGGTACGGCCGGGTGCGGAATCGGCACCGACGACCGGCCGGGTCGGATCCGTGCCGGTCTCCGGCCGGGCGGGAACCATGTCGGTCTCCGGCCGGGTCCGCGGACCCGGCCGGGCCGGGCTGTTCACAGTGGCCGCTCGTAGCTCGCCCAGGCGATGTGCGACTCGTGCAGGGTGACGGTGATCCCGGCGAGCCCGTCGGCGCCGGCGCCGAGCCGTCCGTCGTGCGCCCGCTCGGCGAGCCGGTCGGCGATCGTCCGGGCGAGGACCTCCGTGGTGGTGTTCGTCCCGGCGAACGCCGGCTCGTCGTCGAGGTTGCGGTAGTTCAACTCCCCGAGTACGTCCTTCAGCTCGGTCGCCGCCCGTCCGATGTCGACCACGATCCCGTCGGCGTCGAGCTCGGCCCGGCGGAACGTCGCGTCGACGACGAACGTCGCCCCGTGCAGACGCTGGGCGGGCCCGAAGACGTCCCCCCGGAAGCTGTGGGCGACCATCATGTGGTCCCGGACGGTCACGCTGAACACGAATCACTCTCCGTCGTACTCGATGAGGTGGCAGAGCGCGGGCAGGTCGCCCGAGCTGAGTCGGTGCAGGACGTCCGGCAGCTCCTCGAACCGGGAACGCCCGGTGAGCAGGGTGTCGAACGCGGGGTCCCGGAGCAGGTCCAGGGCGAGCGCGAGCCGGTCGGCGTAGCCGCGACTGGACCGGCGGGCCGGCGCCACCGTGCCGACCTGGCTGGCCCGGATCGCCAGCCGCCCGGAGTGGAACGCGCCGCCGAGCGACAGGGTGACCTCACGGTCGCCGTACCAACTCAGTTCGAGGACGGTGCCCTCGGCGGCGAGCAGTTCCAGGGACCGTCGCAGTCCGGCGGCGGTGGCGCTGGCGTGCACCACGAGGTCACGGTCGCCCGTGGCGTCGCCCGGAAGCGCGAAGTCGACGCCGAGCGCGGCGGCGAGCCCGGCCCGCCCGGGGTCGGTGTCGACGAGTTCGACCCGGACGCCGGGGAAGCGGGCGAGCAGGGCCGCGACGCAGGCGCCGACCATGCCGGCGCCGACCACGGTGATCCGGTCGCCGACCAGCGGCGGGGCGTCCCAGAGCGCGTTGACCGCGGTCTCCACCGTGCCGGCCAGCACCGCCCTGGCCGGGGGCACCCCGTCCGGCACCGGGACGACGGCGGTGGCCGGGACGACGTACGCGGTCTGGTGCGGGTGGAGACAGAAGACGGTACGGCCGCGCAACCGCATCGGGCCCGCCTCGACCACCCCGACGTTGAGGTAGCCGTACTTGACCGGGGCGGGGAAGTCGCCCTCCTGGAACGGGGCGCGCATCACCGCGTACTGGCTCTGCGGCACCCGGCCGGAGAAAACCAGGGTCTCGGTGCCCCGACTGATCCCGGAGAAGAGGCTGCGGACCAGGACCTCGTCCGGGCCGGGCTCGGGCAGCGTCGTCGACCGGATCTCGCCCTCGCCGGGGGCGCTGAGCCAGAAGGCGTCGGCGTGCCGGCTCACCGGCTCCTCCTCATCCGCACCACGTCAACCCGCTTCCGGGATCCATCACCCGAACTCACCTCGACTCATCCGAAATCCCGTCGAACTGTTCGGCCGGATTTTCCGTACCCATGATCAGGGGCGCAACGATAGACACGGAGGAACGGTGGCAAAGGTTCAAAGGGGCCCGCTGGCCGGGCTCGTCGTCCAGATCCTGGTGCTGGCCGGCCTCGCCGGGACCGTCGGGCTGAGCGTCGTGGGCTGGCTGGTCGGCATCGCGTACGGGGTGGTCGTCTGCGCCGCCCTCGTCCGGGGCCTGGGCGCCGCCGGTGCGGCCGGGTTCGCCCCGGCCGACTGGGTGACGTCGGCCCGGGGCACCCTCGTCGGTGGCGTGGCGGCCCTGACCGTCGACTCGTTGCACCGGTCGATCCCGGTCACCCTGCTGGTGGTGCTCGCCGCAGTCGCGTTGGCCCTGGACGGGGTCGACGGTCAGGTGGCCCGACGGACCGGTACGGCCAATCCGCTCGGCGCCCGGTTCGACATGGAGATCGACTCGGTCCTGTTGATGGTGCTCAGCGTCTACGTCGCACCGAGCGTCGGCGCCTGGGTGCTCGCGATCGGCGGCATGCGGTACGCCTTCGTCGTGGCGTTGTGGGTGCTGCCCTGGCTGCGTGGACCGCTGCCGCCCCGGTACTGGCGGAAGGTGGTGGCGGCGACCCAGGGAATCGTCCTGGTGTTCGCGGCCGCCGAGGTGCTCCCCCGGCCGCTGGCCCTCGCCGCACTCGCCGCCGCCCTTCTGCTCCTCGTCGAGTCGTTCAGCCGGGACGTCCGCTGGCGGTGGCGGCACCGGGACGGCGGCAGGCCGGGTCGTGCCCCGCTGGCCCGGGTGGAGCAGGCCCGTACCCCGGCCGCCGGGTTCGCCCGGTGAAGGCCCCGACGCCGGTGCAGGACCCGACGCCGCCCGCCCCGACGGCCGCGCCCGAGGTCGGGACGCCGGGCGGGGTCGAGACGCCGGCCGAGGTGGCCGAGAACCGGACGCCGGAGAAGGGGGCGCCGGCCGGGACGGCGGAGGAGACGACGGCGGCGCCCGCGCCGCGGCGTCGGATCGTGCGGCGGATCGCCGCCGGGGTCCTCACCAGCCTGGCCGGTCTGCTGGTTTTTGTCGCCCTGGTCGCCCCGAACCAGCCCAGCCGGTTCACCCCCGGACAGTTCGCCCGGATCCCGGTCGAGGCACTGCTCGCGCTCGCCCTGCTGCTCGTCCTGCCCGGACGGGCGCGTCGGGTCGCGGCGGTGCTGATCGGCGTCGGCCTCGGCCTGTTGAGCATCCTGAAGTTCCTGGACATGGGTTTCTACACCGCCTTCGACCGCCAGTTCGACCCGCTGGTCGACTGGATGCTGCTCGACGACGCGGTCAACTTCCTCACCGACGCGGTTGGCCGGGCCGGGGCGATCGGCGCGGTGGCCGCGGCGGTGCTGCTCGCCGTCGCCCTCCCGGTGCTGATGGTCCTCGCGCTGCGGCGTCTGGCCCGGACGGTCGTACGGCACCGGCGGGTGGCGGGCCGGGCCGGCCTGGCGTTCGGTGCGGCCTGGCTGGTCTGTGTGGTGCTCGGCGTGCAGATCGTGCCGGATCTGCCGGTCGCGGCGAAGAGCGCGGGCGGCCTCGCGGTCCACCGCGTGCTGCAGGTCCGCGCCGGGCTCGAGGACCGGGAGAAGTTCGCCGCCGAGACCGCCGCCGACGCGTTCCACGACACTCCGGGCAGTGAACTGCTGACCGCGTTGCGCGGCAAGGACGTGATCATCGCCTTCGTCGAGAGCTACGGGCGCGACGCGGTCGAGGAGCCGGAGTTCGCCGGGGTCGGTGCGGTGCTCGACGACGGCACCCGACGGCTGGCCGCGGCCGGGTACGGCACCCGCAGCGCCTTCCTCACCTCGCCGACCGCCGGTGGTGGCAGTTGGCTGGCCCACGCCACCCTGCTCTCCGGAGCGTGGACCGACAACCAGCAGCGGTATCGGGACCTGCTGGCCACCGACCGGCTGACCCTCAACGGCGCGTTCCGGCGGGCCGGCTGGCGGACCGTCACCGTGATGCCGGCGCTCACCGCTCCGTGGCCGGAGGCGGGCTTCTTCCAGAACGACCGGCTGTACGGCGCCAAGGACCTCGGCTACCGGGGCCCGAAGTTCAGCTTCGCACCCATGCCCGACCAGTACACCCTCGCCGCGTTCCACCGGCTGGAGCGGGCGGATCCGGAGCACGCGCCGGTGATGGCGGAGATTCCGTTGATCTCCAGCCACTCGCCCTGGACCCCGCTGCCCCGGATGGTCGGCTGGGACGAACTCGGCAACGGTTCGATCTTCCGGCCGATGGCCGAGGCGGGACCGTCGAAGGACGAGGTGTACCGCGACCCGGCCCGGGTCCGCACCCAGTACGGGCTCTCCATCGAGTACTCGGTCAGCAGCCTGGTCTCCTACGTGGAGACGTACGGCGACGACGACCTCGTACTGATCTTCCTCGGCGACCACCAGCCGGCTCCGGTGGTGACCGGGGAGGGGGCGAGTCGGGACGTACCGATCTCGATCGTCACCCGGGACCGGGAGACGCTGGACCGGATCGCCGACTGGAGGTGGCAGGACGGTCTGCGGCCGGGCGCGCCGGCCCCGGTGTGGCGGATGGACGACTTCCGGGACCGTTTCCTGACCACCTTCGCCCGCTGAGCCTCACCGTCACCGGTCGGCCGCCGATGTGGCCGACCGGTGACGGCCCGCTCCGGGACCGCCCCTTGCCGCGCTGGTGGCCGGCGGGCCGGCTGTGCCCCGCTGGTGGTCGGCGCTACCGGGCGAGGCGCCCGGCGAGCCAGGCCAGCGCCAGCGGGTAGCGGTGGTCGATGCCGCTGCGTCCGTCGCCGCCACCGGGCTCGACCCCAAAAATATTTAACAAGGCTTACGGATCGACCGCCCCGCATGTAGCCTGAGCCGACGCGGCGGCGCCCGGGCAGGTCGAGCGGCGATCTGGCGCCACCGCCTGCCGGAGGTGCTGATGCGTTCCCCCTCGACCGTCCTACGCAGGGCGTCCGCCCTGTTCCTGGCCCTGTTGGCCGGCCCGGCGCTGGCCGGCCCCGCGACCGCCGGTCCCGCGACCACCAGACCACCCGCCCTGGGCGGCGGGTCGGCCACCGCCGGGGACGTCCGCGCCCTCGACAGCGTCATCCCCGCGCCGGTGCAGACCGCCGCCGACCCGAGGGCGGACTACCGGCTCGGCCCGGCCACCCTGATCCGGACCCAGTTCGGCTCGGCCGAGGCGCGCCGGGTCGGCGAACACCTCGCCGGGGTGCTGCGTCCCGCCACCGGCTACCCGCTGCCGGTGGTGCCGGCGGTCTCCGCCCGTCCCGCCGGGATCACCCTGCTGCTCGGCGGCGCCGACGGCCGGGTCGGTCGGGGCGGCTACCAGCTCGACGTCGCCCGGTCCGGGGTCACCATCCGGGCCACCTCCGGCGAAGGGCTCTTCAACGGCGTCCAGACGCTGCGGCAGCTGCTGCCCGCCGCGATCGAGTCGCCCCGGCCGACCCGGCGGAGCTGGACGGTGCCGGGCGGACGGATCGTCGACCAGCCGAGGTTCGGCTACCGGGGCGCCATGCTGGACCTGGCCCGGCACTTCCACACCCCGGCGGAGATCCGCACCTACATCGACCTGATCAGCCAGTACAAGGTCAACCACCTGCACCTGCACCTCAGTGACGACCAGGGATGGCGGATCCAGATCGACAGCTGGCCCCGGTTGACCACGGTCGGCGGCGGCCCCGGCACCGGAGTGGACGGGGTCGGCGCCGGCTACCTGACCAAGGCCGAGTACCGGGCACTGAACGCGTACGCCGCCGCCCGGTACGTGACGATCGTGCCCGAGATCGACATGCCGGGGCACACCAACGCCGCCCAGTCGACGTACGCGGAACTCAACTGTGACGGGGTGGCGGTGCCACCGCGTACCGACATCGCGGTCGGCTACAGCTCGCTCTGCGTGGAGGACGAGCTCACGTACACCTTCGTCGAGGACGTGATCCGGGAACTCGCCGCGATGACCCCCGGCCCGTATCTGCACATCGGCGGTGACGAGGCGCACGCCACCACCGACGAGCAGTACCGGACCTTCATGGACCGGGTGATCCCGATGGTCGCCCGGTACGGCAAGCGGGCCTTCGGCTGGCACGAGATCGCCAAGGTCTCGCCCCCCACCTCGGTCGTCCCGCAGTACTGGGGCACCGGCAGCACCGACGCCTCGGTGGCCGCCGCCGCAGCCCGGGGCAACAAGGTGCTGATGTCGCCGGCCAACCGCGCCTACCTGGACATGAAGTACGACCGCTCCACCCCGCTCGGCCTGAGCTGGGCCGGTCTGATCGAGGTCCGTGACGCGTACGACTGGGATCCCGCCACCCGGGTCCCCGGCGTCGGCGAGGAGTCGATCCTCGGGGTCGAGGCGCCGCTCTGGTCGGAGACCCTGCGCAGCATCGACGACATCGAGTTCATGGCCTTCCCCCGGCTGCCGGCCATCGCCGAGCTCGGCTGGTCGACGCCACACAGCCACGACTGGGAGTCGTTCCGGCAGCGACTGGCCCAGCAGGCGCCGCGCTGGACGGCCCAGGAGGTGAACTTCTACCGGTCGCCGCAGATCCCCTGGGTCGACTGACTGTGCCCCGTTGCGAGGACCGTCTCCGTATCCGCTGAACTCAAGGTGAAGTTCTTCGAGATTCTCGATCGGGTCGGGAGCGTGGCTGCTGCTGCGCGGGAGGCCGGTGTCAACCTGAACACCGCGTACGGGTGGGTTCGTCGGGTGGGGCGTGACTCGACGCCCACCTCGCGGCGTCATCCGCGGCGGGATGAGTACGAACGGTTGCGCGGGCGGGTGCCGGTCGGGATCCGTCACCGGTCAGTTCGTGACACGCGGCAGTTCCCGGGACCTGCCCATGGCGCCGAGCCAGACCGCCGACGGCTTCGCGGTACGCGCGAAGGTCTCCGGGTCCACGGAGATCAGGCCGAAGGTGGGGGTGTACGAGCCCCACTCGTAGTTGTCCAGGGCGCTCCAGGCCAGGTAGCCCTGGATGTTCAGGCCGTCGGAGAGGGCCGAGGCAACCTCGTCCAGGGCCCCGGTGTAGTAGTCGACCCGGCGGGTGTCGTCGGCGGTCGCGATGCCGTTCTCGGTGACGATCAGCGGTACGTCGCCGACGATCCGCGCGGTGTGGCGCAGCGCGTGGCCGACCGCCGAGGGGTAGTACTCCCACTGGGTGAGGGTGCGCTCGACATCCGCCGGCGCCGGTACCGGACCCTCGGGTCCGATCTTCGTCCGGGTGTAGGACTGCACGCCGATCCAGTCGTCGCCGCGGGCGGCCTCGATGAAAACGTCCTCCCGGGGGTGGCGGTAGGCGGCGGTGACCTGCTCCGCACCGGGCAGGGGCTGGTACACCTGATTCGCCACGGACCAGCCGACCTGGATCTCGGGATTGATCGCCCGGACCGCCGCCCGCGCCGCGTGGTGGGCGGCGATGACCGCCTCGGTGGTCTCCGCGTCGGGGGCGGGCAGACCGGCCGGCGGGAAGCCGTGCTCACCGGACTTGGCCAGGCCGGCGATCACCGAGATCATGTTGGGCTCGTTGATGGTGCAAACGTGCCGTACGCCGGTACCGATGACCGGTGCGGTGGCCGTCACGTACCGCTCGAACAGCTCCACGGCGCCGCTGGCGGTCCAGCCGCCCCGGTCGGCGAACCACTGCGGCACGGTGAAGTGGTGGAGGGTGACCATCGGTCGCAGCCCGCGCTCGATCGCGCCCTCGACCATCCGGCGGTAGTGGGCCAGTTCCGCCCGGGAGAAGTGGCCCGGGGCCGGTTCGATACGGGCCCACTCGATGCTGAACCGGTAGTCGGTGAAGCCCAGTTCGGCCAGCAGGTCCATGTCCTCCCGCCACCGGTGGTAGCTGTCACAGGCGTCCAGGCTGGGCTCCTTGATGCCCGCGGCACCGGCCACCTCCTTACGCCACCAGTCGCTGTTGGTGTTGTTGCCCTCGATCTGGTGGGCGGCGGTGGATGCTCCCCAGAGGAAACCGTCCGGGAAGGGGGTCACGGCGTGCGTCATCGCTGCGTCTTTCTGGTATGGGGAAGGTTCGGGCCGGCGGGACCGGCCCCGGGTGGATCCGGCCCGGTGAACAGGGCCGGGGGTGGTGTCGGCTACTTGAGGCCGGCCGTCGCGATGCCCTGGGTGAAGTGCCGCTGCAGGGCGGCGAAGACGACCAGGACCGGCAGGACGATCAGGAGGGACCCGGCCATCAGCATGCCGTTCGACCCCGCCGAGCGGTTGGGGTCGGTGGCGAAGGTGGCCAGAGCGACCGGGAGGGTGTACTTCTCCGGATCGTTGGTGGCGATCAGCGGCCAGACGAAGTTGTTCCAGGAAGCCAGGAACGTGAAGATCGACAGCGTCGCCAGCGCCGGCTTGACCAGCGGAATCGCGACCCGCCAGAAGATGTACCACTCGCCGGCTCCGTCGAGGCGGGCCGCCTCCAGCAGTTCGTCCGGGATCGACTGCATGAACTGCCGCATCAGGAAGACTCCGAACGCGCCGGCGGCGAACGGCAGCACCAGGCCGGCGTACGAGTCCAGCAGCCCGAGGTTGCTCATCAGCACGAACAACGGCAGCAGCATCAGGTTGCCGGGCACCATCAGGGCGCCGAGCACGAGCCCGAAGACCTTGCTCCGTCCGGCGAACCGCAGCTTCGCCAGGGCGTAGCCGAGCATCGAGCAGAACAGCAGGTTGGCCACGGTGGTGAGGACCGCGACGATCACCGAGTTGGCGAAGTGGCGCGGCAGGTCGAGCCGGTCGAGCAGCTCGCGAAAGTTGTCCAACGTCCACTCGGTCGGGATCCACACCGGCGGTGACGCGGTCAGTTCACTGTTGGTCTTGAAGGCCGACAGGGCCATCCACAGGAACGGCGCGGACATGACCAGCAGGGCCACCGAGAGCAGGACGTACATCAGCGGCCTGCGGAAGCCGGGGCCGGTCCGCGCCGCCTCGGTGCGGGTCACGCTCATCGGGTGTTGTCCTTCAGCAGTCGGAGCTGGAGCGCCGTGATGGCCAGGATCACCACGAAGAGGACGTACGCCATCGCGCTCGCGTAGCCCATGTGGAAGAAGTTGAAGCCTTCGCGGTACATGTGCAGGGAGACGGTCAGGGTGTGGTTGCCGGGGCCGCCCTGGGTCATCACGAACGGTTCCTCGAAGACGTTGAGGTAACCGATCGTGGTGATGACCGTCGCATACAGCAGCGTGGGCCGTAGCAGCGGGACGGTGATCCGGCGCAGCTCCTGCCAGGTGCCGACGCCGTCGAGCCGGCCGGCCTCCCGTACCTCGGCGGGAATGGCCTGCAGGCCCGCGATCAGCAGCACCATGACCGTGCCGAGGTTGCGCCACACCGCCATGACGATCAGCGACGGCATCGCCAGCGCCCCGCTGCCCAGGAAGTCCGGGGCGGTGACGCCGATCTCGGCCAGCAGGCCGGAGATCAGGCCGTCCTGCGGGTCGAGGACAAAGCGCCAGATGACGGCGACCGCGACGATGCTGGTGACGACCGGCGCGTAGAAGCCGATCCGGAAGAAGGTCCGGGCCCGGTTGATGCCGTTGTTGAGCGCGAGGGCGGCGAGCAGGCCCAGCACGATGGTCAACGGTACGCCGACGACGACAAAGTACGCCGTGTTGAACAGGGCGGTGAGGAACTTGTCGTCCTGGAAGAGCTTGACGTAGTTGTCGACGCCGATGAACCGGGCGTGGAACGGGTCGGTGACGTCGCGCAGCCTGAAGTCCGTGAAGCTCATCAGCAGGGTGGCGATGATGGGCAGGGCCATGAAGACGCCGAACAGCACCAGGAACGGCGTGGAGAACAGCCATCCTGCCAGGTTCTGCACGCCGAGCGAGCCGCGCCGCCGGCGCGGCCCGCCGGCCGGGGGACGCGCCCCCGGCCCGGCGGATCTTGTCGCCGCGTTCGCGGCGACTTCGGTCGGGATGCTCATGACCCCTACTTCACGAGGCTCTCGATCTGGGACTGAGCGGTGTCCGCCGCCGATTTCGCGGAGGACTTGCCCTGGTCCACCGCACCGAGCGCGTCGTCGACCTTGGAGGTGATCTCGGTCAGGTTCGGCAGGGTCGGCGCCGCCTTCGCGGTCTCCATCTGCTGGCGGAAGATCTGCAGCTGGGGGCTCTGGGCGAGGTCACCGGAGTTCCAGGCGGCCTTGTTGGCCGGGAGGTCGGCGGTGAGCTTGTACCACTCAGCCTGGCTCTCGGCGTCGGTCAGGTACTTGATGAACTCCTTCGCCGCGGCCTTGTGCTCGCTGTCCTCGGAGATCACCAGGCTGGATCCGCCGGCCATCGAGGTGGAGGACTGGTCGGCCGGAACCGGGGCGATCGCCCACTTGCCGTCCAGTTGCGGGTACTGCTCCTTCAGGATGCCCATGTGCCAGGGGCCGGAGAAGAACATCGGGACGTCGCCGCTGTTGAAGTCCTTGGTGACGTCGTAGCCGGGCTGCACGCTCTTGCGGGACAGGCCCTTGTCGAAGAAGCTGCCGTAGTACTCGAACGCCCTGACGGCGGCCGGGCTGTTGATGGCGGCCTTGCCGCTGTCGTCGATGACCGCGCCGCCGGCGGAGTACAGGAACGGGTAGAAGCTCTGCACCGTGTCCAGGCCGCTCGGCTGCAGGTAGATGCCCCAACGGCTGCCGGCCTTCTGCTGCAGGGCGGCCGCGTCCTCCTGCAGCTTCTGCCAGGTGGCCGGGGGTTCGGTGATGCCGGCCTTCTCGGCGAGGTCGGTGCGGTAGTAGAGCACGCGGGTGTCGACGTACCACGGGACGCCGTAGGCGGTGCCGTCGGCGACACCCTGGTCCCAGCCGGCCTTGAAGAAGTCCTCCTGGTGGAAGACGGTGGTGTCCACCGGCTCCAGTACGCCCAGGTCGGCGAACTCGCCGACGTAGGTGCCGCCCATCTGTGCGATGTCCGGGAGGGTACGGGCGGCAGCCGCGGCGACCAGCTTCTGGTGGGCAACGTCCCAGCCGATCGGCGTCACCTCGATCGTGATGTGGGGGTGCTGCGCCTCGTACCGCGCGGCGACCTCGGCCAGTTTCTGGCCCTCGGTCCCCATGCCCCAGACCGTGAGCGTCTGCTTCTGGTCCGCCGCGACTCCCTCGCCTCCGCTGGAGTCACCGCACGCGGCAGCGGCCAGGGCGAGCCCGGCGATGGAGAGGGCGACCGCTGAGGTTCTGACGGCGCGATGCATGAGCGTGTTCCTCCTTGAACGCATATACGACTCCGATGTACGCATACACGACATGTAAGCGCTTCCTGTAAGCGCATACATGAACCCTTGTGCACGATGCCGGTCCGCACAAGTGGGCGTTGGTCACACTCTTGTAACAAGCGCGAGACAGATGGATGCCCTGGTCAGGACGGCGACGCAGAAAAACGGGAGGTGCGGGCAGCGCCGGCGGGACACCTCACACGGCCCCCTCCATCCGGGCGGACGCCCGGCAGACACCCGGCTTACCCCGGGGCGGAATCAGGGGCGAATTCTGTCGGATCGACCGGAATCAGCGGGAACAGCCACAGCTTTCGCGACAGACAACCGTGACCGGGAGCACAAGTGACCGGGGCGACTCGGCCTGTCCGCCGCTCAGCCGGCGTACCAGCAACTCGACGGCCTGCTCGCCCAGACTTCGCATGGGCTGACGGACGGTGGTCAGCGCGGGCCGCACCAGCCGGCCCAGCGGCAGGCCGTCGAATCCGGTCACCACGACGTCCTCCGGCACCCGCACACCGCGGCGTTCCAGGGTGTGCAGCGCGCCCACCGCCATCTGGTCGTTCGCGAAGACCATGGCCTGCGGCGGCTGCCCGCCCCGGTCGAGCAACTCCTCCGCCGCCCGGGCGCCCTCCGCCTGGGTCATCGGGTCCGCCCGGAGGTCGGGCTCGTCACCGACGACGATCCCGGCCGCGGCACAGGCCTCCCGGTAGCCGTGGAACCGCGCCTGCGCGTCGGGCGAGATCTTGTCACCGCCGACGAAGGCGAGCCGTCGCAGCCCGTGGTCCTCGATGAGATGCCGGGTGAGTTCCCGCTGGCCGTCGCGGTTGGCGACCGCGATATGGTCGAGGTGGTCCAGTTGGCCGTCCTCGCCGGGGCCGGCCAGCACCACCACGGGCTGGTGGCGCGACGCCGCCTCCAGTTCCTCGGTCGACACGGTCTCGGCCAGCACCGCGAACCCGTCCACCCGCCCCGCCACCTTGGCGACCAGGCTCTCCGGTCCGCCCTTCAGCGAGGCCGCGATCAGCAACGCGTAGCCGTGCCGCCGGGCGGCCCGTTCCATCCCACGGATGATCTGGTCGGAGTAGAGCATGGCGACGTCGTCCTCGTCGTCGCCCACCTCGTGCTCGGCGTCCGGATCGGAGTAGTCCGGGAAGCACAGCCCGAGCACTCCGGTGGAGCGGCTGGCCAATCCCCGGGCGTTCCCGCTCGGGACATAACCGAGCTCACGAGCGGCCTCGAGCACCCGCATCCGGGTCTGCAGACGGACCGATTCCGGGGTGCGGTAGACCCGCGACACGGTGGCGATCGAGACACCGGACCGCTCGGCGACGTCATAGACAGTGGGAACAGTGCTCAATGAAGGAACCGGGTTCCTTTCCTTCTCGGGCGGGATGCCGGCGAACCGTGCCGACGGGGTACGGGGTACAGGGTCCGGCGGGGAGGCCGGTCCGCTGAAAGCGCATTCACACTATGCGCCAGCACGGCAAGGCGGGCAAGACCGCCGGCCCGGCGGCGGCGCCACCGTCAGCGACGCCACAACGGGGACGCTGATCACCAAAGGATTTTGTTCGGTTCCTACAATGGCCAGCGCACAGGGTTCAGTGGTTACGGCATGGCGCCGCAGGCCCGTAGCCAGGAAAGTGATCATTGCCGAGGGCTGCCGTCCTCCGGCGCGTCCGTCGCAGGCCTACCAGAGGGATCGGTCGAGTGTTCAGCCGTATCGCCATCGTCAACCGTGGTGAGGCCGCGATGCGGCTCATCCACGCTGTCCAGGAGCTGGCCGCGGAGACCGCGACGCGGATCGAGACCATCGCCCTCTACACCGACGTCGACCGCGACGCCATGTTCGTCCGCGCCGCGGACGTCGCCTACGACCTCGGTCCCGCCTCCGCGCGTCCGTACCTGAACCTGGGGGTGCTGGAGCGGGCCCTGGTGGAGACCCGCGCCGACGCCGCCTGGGTGGGTTGGGGCTTCGTCGCCGAGGACCCGGCGTTCGCCGAGCTCTGCGAGAAGATCGGGGTCACCTTCGTCGGACCGAGCGCGGAGGCCATGCGCCAGCTCGGCGACAAGATCGGCGCGAAGCTGCTCGCCGAGGAGGTCGGGGTTCCGGTCGCGCCGTGGAGCCGGGGTGCCGTCGGCACGCTGGACGCCGCCCGGTCGGCGGCGGCCGAGATCGGCTATCCGCTGATGCTGAAGGCGACCGCCGGCGGCGGCGGGCGCGGCATCCGCCTGATCACCACCGAGGCGGAGCTCGTCGACGCGTACGAGCGCACCAGCCAGGAGGCGGCGCGGGCGTTCGGCAGCGGCATCGTCTTCCTGGAGCGCCTGGTCACCGGCGCCCGGCACGTCGAGGTCCAGGTGATCGCCGACGGGCAGGGCACCGCCTGGGCGCTCGGGGTCCGCGACTGTTCGGTGCAGCGGCGCAACCAGAAGGTGATCGAGGAGTCGGCGTCGCCGGTGCTCAGCCCGGCGCAGGCCGCCGAGCTCAAGGCGTCGGCGGAGCGGCTGGCCCTCGCGGTCGGCTACCGCGGCGCGGCCACCGTCGAGTTCCTGTACCACCCCGGCGAGCGGATGTTCGCCTTCCTCGAGGTCAACACCCGACTGCAGGTCGAGCACCCGATCACCGAGTCGACCACCGGGTTCGACCTGGTGAAGGCGCAGCTGCTGGTGGCGTCCGGTGGCCGGCTCGAGGGCGAGCCGCCGGTCGAGCGTGGGCACGCCGTCGAGGCCCGGCTGAACGCCGAGGACCCGGACCGCGACTTCGCGCCCTCGCCGGGCCGTATCGCGCGGCTGGACCTGCCCGCCGGGCCGGGTATCCGGGTGGACACCGGCGTCAGCGAGGGTGACACGATCCCGGCCGCCTTCGACTCGATGATCGCCAAGATCATCGCGTACGGCCGCGACCGCGACGAGGCGCTCGGCCGGCTGCGTCGGGCGATGGCGGACACCCGGGTGATCATCGAGGGCGGCGCGACCAACAAGAGCTTCGTCATCGACCTGCTCGACCAGCCCGAGGTGATCGACGCCAGCGCGGACACCGGCTGGATCGACCGCGTCCGCGGCGAGGGCCGGCTCGTCGCGCAACGGCACTCCGGCGTCGCGCTGGCGGCGGCGGCCATCGAGGCGTACGAGGAGGAGGAGCGCGCCGAACGGCAGCGGCTGCTGGCCACCGCCTCCGGCGGACGCCCGCAGGTCCGGCACGCCAGCGGCCGGCCGTTGGACCTCAAGCTGCGCGGGGTCGGCTACCGCACCCGGGTGGCCCGGACCGGCGCCCGACGGTTCCGGGTCGGCATCGAGGTCGGTGGCACCGTACACACCGCCGACGTCGAACTCGACCGCTTCGACCGGCACACCGGGCAGATCGTCGTCAACGACGCCCGGTACCGCGTGGTCAGCGGGACCCACGGGCCGATCCACCTGGTCGAGGTCGACGGGGTGACGCACCGGGTCAGCCGTGACGAGGGCGGCGTTGTCCGCTCCCCCATGCCCGCGCTTGTCGTCGCCACGCCGGTGCCGGTCGGCGCCGAGGTCGAGGCGGGCACGCCGGTGCTGGTCCTGGAGGCCATGAAGATGGAGACGGTGCTGCGGGCACCGTTCCGGGCACGGCTCAAGGAGTGCCCCGTCTCGGTCGGCAGCCAGGTGGAGGCCGGCGCGCCGCTGCTGCGGTTGGAGCCGCTCGCCGACGACACCGGGGCGGGCCAGGACCCCGCCGGGTCGGGCGCGTCCGTCGAACTGGACCTGCCCGGGGCCGCCGGTGAGGTCCCGGCGCGCCAGCGCACCGCACGCGGGCAGGAGGACCTGCGCGGACTGCTGCTCGGCTTCGACGTCGACCCGCACGACGAGCGCCGGGTACTCGACGGGTACCTCACCGCCCGGCGGGCCGTCGTCGCGCAGGGCCACCGGCCGCTGGCCGAGGAACTCGACCTGCTCGACGTCTTCGCCGACCTCGCCGTGCTGAGCCGTAACCGCCCGACCGGGGAGGACAGCGGCGCCGGCAGCCACGTCCACAGCGACCGCGAGTACTTCCACACGTACCTGCAGAGCCTCGACGTCGAACGGGCCGGGCTGCCGGCCGCGTTCCAGGCCCGACTCGCCCGGGCTCTCGGGCACTACGGGGTCACCGACCTGGAACGCTCCCCCGACCTCGAAGCCGCCGTCTTCCGGATCTTCCTCGCCCAGCAGCGCGCCGCCGTGGACGCCTCGATCGTGACGGCGCTGCTGCGTAGCTGGCTGCAGGAGCCGCCGCCGGACGAGACGGTACGCGAGCCCGCCGGTCTCGCCCTGGAGCGGCTGGTGGCCGCCACCCAGGTCCGTTTCCCGGTGATCGCCGACCTGGCCCGGGGTGTGGTGTTCGCCTGGTTCGCCCAGCCGCTGCTGCGCCGCAACCGCGCCACCGTCTACGCGAAGGTCCGCGAGCACCTGCGTCACCTGGACACCCACCCGGACGCGCCGGACCGTGCCGAACGGATCGCCGAGATGGTCCGCAGCACCGAACCCCTGGTCCGGCTGCTCGGCCGGCGCCTGGTCCGCGACCACCTCGACAACGCGGTGATGCTGGAGGTGCTGACCCGGCGGTACTACGGCAACAAGGGACTCACCGCCGTGCGTACCCGGACCGTCGCGGACTGCACCTTCGTGGTCGCCGAGCGCGCCGACTCGGCCGTCGTCTCCGCCGGGGTACGGTTCGACGCGCTGGGTGACGCGCTGCGGGGGCTCGCCGAACTCGCGGGCGCCGGGGACGCCGTCGACGCCGACATCTACCTCGCCTGGGAAAACCAGCCGGAGGACTTCGACACGATGGCCGAGCGCCTGCTCGCGGCCATCACCGCCGCCCCGCTGCCGGACCGGGTCCGCCGGCTCACCACCACCGTGGCGGGACGCGCCGGCGCGGTGATGCACCACCACTTCACGTTCCGGCCGTCGGAGTCCGGAATGGTCGAGGACCGGCTGATCCGGGGCCTGCACCCGTACATCGCGCAGCGGATGCAGCTGGAGCGGCTGCACAGGTTCGACCTGACCCGGCTGCCGTCGGCCGACGAGGAGGTCTACCTCTTCCAGTGCGTGGCCCGGGAGAACCCGTCGGACCAGCGTCTCGTCGCGTTCGCGCAGGTACGCGACCTGACCGCGCTGCGTGAGCAGGACGGCCGGCTGGTGGCGCTGCCGACGACCGAGGACACCGTCGCCGCCTGTCTCGACTCGATCCGCCGCGCCCAGTCCCGGCGACCGTCGAAGACCCGGTTCAACACCAACCGGATCGTGATCTACGTCTGGCCGCCGAGCAACCTGACCCGTGAGGAGATGGAGACGATCGCCGGGCGGGTCCGCCCGACGACCGCCGGCGCGGGTCTGGAGGAGATCCTGTTCATCGCCCGGCAGCGCGACCGGGTCACCGGCGAACTGACCAAGATCGCCGTACGGATCTCCTTCGACGCCACCGGCGCCGCCCAGCTGACCGTCGGCGAGCCACCGGTGGACCCGGTCGAGCCGCTCGACGACTACCGGCTCAAGGTGCTGCGGGCGAGCAGCCGCAACACGGTGTACCCGTACGAGCTGACCGGTCTGCTCGGCGACTTCGTCGAACACGACCTCGACGACAACCACGTCCTGGTGCCGGTCGACCGGCCGAAGGGGCGCAACAGCGCGGCGATCGTCGCCGGCGTGGTCACCACCCCGACGTCCCGGCACCCACAGGGGGTCACCCGGGTCGTGCTGCTCGGCGACCCCACGAAGTCGCTCGGGGCCCTCTCCGAACCGGAGTGCCGCCGGGTCATCGCCGCGCTCGACCTGGCCGAACGGATGCGGGTGCCGCTGGAGTGGTACGCGCTCTCCGCCGGTGCCCGGATCTCCATGACGTCGGGCACCGAGAACATGGACTGGGTGGGTGCGGCGCTCAAGCGGATCGTCGAGTTCACCCAGGCCGGCGGTGAGATCAACATCGTGGTCGCGGGCATCAACGTCGGCGCGCAGCCGTACTGGAACGCCGAGGCGACCATGCTCATGCACACCAAGGGCATCCTGGTGATGACCCCGGACTCGGCGATGGTGCTCACCGGCAAGCAGTCCCTCGACTTCTCCGGTGGCGTCTCCGCCGAGGACAACTTCGGCATCGGCGGCTACGACCGGGTGATGGGCCCGAACGGCCAGGCGCAGTACTGGGCGCCGAACCTGACCGCCGCGCGGGACGTGCTGATGTCGCACTACGACCACACGTACGTCGCCCCGGGCGAGACGGCACCACGACGGACCACCACCACCGACCCCGTGGACCGCGACATCTCGACCTTCCCGCACTCCGTGGCCGGCAGCGACTTCACCACCGTCGGCGAGATCTTCTCCGCCGAGAGCAACCCGGACCGCAAGAAGCCGTTCGACATCCGGACCGTGATGCGGGCGCTGGCCGACCAGGACCACCCGGTGCTGGAACGCTGGGCGGGGATGGCCGACGCGGAGACCGCGGTGGTGCAGGACGTGCACCTCGGCGGCATCCCGGTCTGCCTGCTCGGCATCGAGTCCCGGGCGGTGCCGCGGCGCGGCTTCCCGCCCACCGACGGCCCGGACACCTACACGGCGGGAACGCTGTTCCCCCGGTCGTCGAAGAAGGCGGCGCGGGCGATCAACGCGGCCAGCGGCAACCGGCCGCTCGTCGTACTGGCGAACCTGTCGGGCTTCGACGGCTCCCCCGAGTCGATGCGGAAACTGCAACTGGAGTACGGCGCCGAGATCGGCCGGGCGATCGTGAACTTCCGCGGCCCCATCGTGTTCTGCGTGATCTCGCGGTACCACGGCGGCGCGTTCGTGGTCTTCTCGAAGGCGCTGAACCCGGAGATGACCGTGCTGGCGTTGGAGGGCTCGTTCGCCTCGGTGCTCGGCGGCGCGCCGGCCGCCGCGGTGGTCTTCGCCGGCGACGTCGACGCCCGGACCGCGGCCGACCCACGGGTACGGGACCTGGAGACCCGGGCCGCGGCCACCTCGGGTACCGAACGCGCGGCGCTGACCGCGGAACTCGACGAGATCCGTTCGACGGTCCGGACGGAGAAACTCCGTGAGGTGGCCGCCGAGTTCGACCGGATCCACAACATCCAGCGGGCTGTGGAGGTCGGTTCCGTCGACGCCGTCATCCGGGCGGCCGAGCTTCGTCCCCGGGTCATCGAGGCCATCGAGTCACGGCTGCGGTGACCCGCCCGGGTGTGCCGGATGCTCAGCCGGCGGCGGCGAGCATCCGGCGCAGCTCGGCGGCGAGCGTGACGGCGGCGTCGATCTCCACCTTCCGGATGGAGACGCTCTCCACGTTGAAGCCGAACGGCAGACCGAGCCGCCGGCAGAAGGCGATCAGCTCGGCGGCGGTCGCCAGACACTGCTCGTACGACTCGGTGAGCGGGTCCTCGGCGTGCCGGAGGGCGTTCTCCAGCCAGCGGGGCACCTCGACACCGAGCCACTGCAGGAAGGCGAGGGTCTTCAGCGAGCCGCAGACCGAGAGGGTGAGGATCACCGGGCGGGGGGCCAGGCCCCGTTCCCGACAGGCGTAGCGGTAGTCGGAGAGCAGGCTCTTGGTCGCGGAGACGTCGTACACCACCTGGGTGACGAAGTAGTCGCAGCCGGCCTCCTGCTTGGCCAGCATCCGCAGGTGCTCGTCCCCGCTCCGGCTGTACCGCTCGGTGATCGCGACCGCGCCGAGCGGCAGCTCGGGCCGCAGTTCCCGGCGCAGCTCGTGGGCCCGCCGCAGCCGGGTGTGCACGGTCTTCTGCCCGGACGAGGCGCCGACAAAAACGCCGGCCACCCGGTCGGCGTCGACCCCGCCGAGCCACCGCGCCAGCTCGGGTTCCGGATACTTGCCGACGCAGCGGTAGACGATCACGGGACGTCGCCAGTCGCCGAGATGGTCGGCGTGGAAGACCGCCGGGTCGATCGTCGGCAGGTACGGGAACGGGCGGTCGGCCGGGTTCCGGTCGCTCTCGTCGTCGATGTCGTAGAGGACCAGCCCGTCCAGGTCCAGTGGCGCCAGCCGGCCGACGGTGACCCGGGCCACCTCCGCGATCTGCTCGGCGGAGGCGCTGCGCCGGGGCGGGGTGACCGCGAAGAGCAGGATGCCGGTGCGCGCCTGCGCGAGCATCGTCCGCAGCGGCGGTCGACGGCCGGGCGGCGTGGCGTCGTCCGGAACCGTCGGGTGGTCTTCGGAGTGGTCCGGCATGCCCATCAGGGTTACAGCTCCGTGACGACCACGTCCAGCTGACGCGGCCGGCCGGCCGCGACCGGCTGCTCCTCGACGGTGTACTTCAGGTCCCGCAGCGCCTCGACCAGTTTCGCCGGGGTGCGCGGCGCCGGACCCGCGCAGAGCAGGTCGCGGACCAGCCGCCCCTTGGTCGCCTTGTTGAAGTGGCTGACCACCGACCGCCGGGCCACCCCGCCGACGACCTGCTCGTGCAGGACCCGTACGGTCACCGTCCGCTCGGCGACCGGGCCGGTCGGCCGCCACATCGCCGCGTACCCGCTGGAGCGCAGGTCCAGGACCGGGCCGCCGCCGGCCAGCTCGGGCAGCACCGGGCCGAGCAGCTTCCGCCAGTACGAGGCCAGCCCGCCCACCCCGGGCAGGGTGACCCCGCCGGAGAGCCGGTACGCCGGAATCCGGTCCGCCACCCGCAGCACGCCCCACAACCCGGAGAAGACCAGCAGGTCGCGCCGGGCCCGGTCGCGGGCGGACCCGCCGAGGCCCGACAGGTCGAGGGCGTCGTAGAGCACCCCGGTGTAGATCCGGCCCGCCGGCTGGGCCGGCGCGGACCGCAGTGCGGCGTTACGGTCCAGTTCCGGGTCCTGCCCCGGGCTCAGCCCGAGTACCGCCCGGCTCCGCTCCCGGTCGGCGCCGGAGCAGAGCTGGCCCAGCGCGTCCAGCACCCGCTCCCGGGCGGCGGTCAGGTCCGGCCGGACCAGCCCGGCCAGCTCGGCCCGGCCGCCGGTGGTCGGGGCGGTCTTTCCCTCCGAAGGCGGCAACAGGATCAGCACAACCGGCAAGCCTACGCAGCCCCGTCCTGGGGTCAGCCGACCGGGCGGCCCGGCCCGTGCGGGTTGCCGGCGGTCAGCCGCAGGGTGAAGGCGCCCCGCTCCCGGCTCAACGCCACATGGTTGCAGGCCTGGTACGTGATCCAGAGGCCGAGCCCGCCCCGGGCGCCGTCACCGGTCGGCAGCAGACCGACGAACGGGTCGTCCGGCCCGTCGCCGGTGTCGCTGATCTCCACCACGATCCGGTCGTCCCCGGTCCAGATCCGGAACCGGGCCGGCGGCTCGCCGTGCCGCAGCGCGTTCGTCACCGTCTCGCTGACCGCGACGACCAGGTCCTCGACCTCGTCGGCCGGCACCTGTCCCCGGTCGGCGCCCTGGACCGCGTGCCGGGCCTCGGCGGGGGTCGGGTCGGTCAACTCGACCAGCGGTGTTGTCGCCTGCAACGGATCCGGCGGCACCGACCGCCGCTCGGTGAGGTACGCCTTCGGCTCGACGTAGCCGACGCTCGGCACGTGCCGGCCGTCGGCCGTGGCGACCCGGGGATGGGTGCGCAGCACGTCCTCGAGCACCGGGTCGGGGGTGACCCGGGTGTCGTACGCGCACATGCTCCAGAGCGGGAAGTCGTCGTAGGCGTGGTTGATCGCCGACTCGTAGCGGGCCCACCAGTCCCAGGTCGGGCCGAACACCACCGGGTCCAGTTCGCCGATGATCCGGATCTGGCCGGCACCCCCGGCCAGGTACGAGGCGAGCAGTTCCCGGTACGACCGGATCGCGGCGGCCGGACGGGCGTACATGTCCCCGCCGGAGAGGAACGACACCCCCGAGTCGGCCGGCAACGCGGCCCGGAGCAGTGCCGCGTTCCGCTCGCCGAAGGCGACCACCGTCGGCTCGCCCGCCTCGACCCCGCCGAGCAGGAACGGCACCGCCACGGCGAGCAGTTCCTCGGGCGAGGCGTACGTCACGGCCTCGTGGTAGTAGCCGTCGTGCCCCGCGGCGGCGCCGGTCCTCACCGGGCCACCTCCACCCGGATGCCGGTCAGGCCGAGCAGGTCGACCAGGCGGGCGGCGGAGGTCCGACCGCCGCGCAACACCACCTCGGCGCCGCGTCGGCGGCCGTACTCCCGCAACTGCAGTAGGCAGCGGTGGTCGACGAACCGCAGGTCGTGGGCCTGCACCACCAACTCACCGTCGACCGGTGCCAGGTCGGCGCGCTCCAGCGCGGTCACGAACAGCTCCTGGTGCAGTTTGTCCACCTCTCCCCGGAGCGCGGCGACGCCCTCGTCGGGCGTACAGGCGTGCAACCGGAACAGGACGTCCTCGGCGTTCGTCTGCGGATGCAGACAGGCCAGCTCGGCGATCGCCCGGTCGCCCAACTCGGGGCGGTGGTAGGCACACATCGCCGACATCGGGCGGACCCGCATGTAGCGGTCGACGAGATGCTCGTACCGGGAGAAGGCGGCGAGCTGGGTCGGGGTCCGGACCAGCGAGGTCACCTCGGCGACCACCCGGAACCCGGTGTAGCCGCTGGCCAGGGCCTCGTCGGTGGCGGCCGTGTAGGCGGCGACCTGCGCCGGCGGGTCGACCACCCGGTCGGCGCACGCGGTGGTCGACGAGACGACCCGGGCGGCGCCGCGACCGAGCGCGTCCGCGAACCCGGGGATGTCGCGCATCCGTTCGACCAGCCGGTCCGGCTCCTCCGGCCCGACATACCAGACCCGTTCACCGGCGGCGAGCCCTTCGGCCAGGAACTCGCGGGCCCGGGCGTCGAACGCGGCGGGGTTGTCGTAGGACCAGCAGACGTGCCGGTGAGGCGGAGACGGCGCCAGACCGCCGGTCATCCTGATCGGCCCCATGTGCCGAGCATATGTCGGCCGGGCTGGTCGGCCCAGTCGGCGCCACCGGCGGCACCGGGTGGATCTGGTGGGTCGGGCGGGTTGCCGACGAACCGCGTCACCGCCCGTCGCCGCTCCGACGCCGGGCGGCCTGGATCCGGGCCCGGGCCCGGGCCGTCTTGATCGCCCTGGTCAGGGTCCCGATGTCGTACGCGCCGTAGTGGCGGCGGCCGTTGATGAAAAACGTCGGTGTGCCGGAGACCCCGCTCACGTCGGCCGAGTCGATGTCGTCGGAGATCCGGTCGTCGTGGGCGCCGCCGAGCAGGTCCGCGGAGAACCGGTCCCGGTCGAGGCCGAGTTCGTCGGCGTACCCGATCAGGTCGTCGGCGGTCAGCGCGTCCTGGTGGTCGAGCAGCAGGTCGTGCATGGGCCAGAAGGCGCCCTGGGCCGCCGCCGCCTCGGCCGCCGCCGCCGCGAGCCGGGCCTGCGGGTGGACGTCGGAGAGCGGCAGGTGACGCCAGACGTAGCGCAGGTCGGCGTCGGTGAGCAGTTCCCGGACCACCGGCTCGGCCTGCCCGCAGTACGGGCACTGGAAGTCGCCGTACTCGACGATGGTGACCGAGGCCGTCGCCGGCCCCCGCACGTGGTCCCGGTCCGGGTCGACCGGCGGTACCAGGTCGACGAGCTGGTCGACGTCGCCGAGCAGGGCACGGGCCCGCCGGGGCAACGGCAGGGCCGCGGTGATCCGGAACACCACCCAGGTGACCAGGGACGCGATCAACACGGTGCTCAGCACCCCGACCTTCGCCTCGGCGAGCCGGGGACCGTCGAAGGCGATGGTGGCGATCAGCAGTGAGACGGTGAAACCGAGGCCGGCGATGGTGCCGCTGCCGAGCACCGCCGCCCAGCCGACCGCCGGGCGGATCCGGCCCCGGGTGAGCCGGCTCAGCAGCCACGCGATCCCGACCACCGCGATCGGCTTGCCGAGGACGTAGCCGAGGATGATGCCGAGGGTGACCGGGGCGGTGAAGGCGTGGGCGAGGAACCCCCCGCCGAGGCTGATCCCGGCGTTGGCCAGGCCGAAGATCGGGACGATCACGTAGCTCGCCCACGGGTGGTAGATCCGCTGGAGCCGGTCGTTGGGCGACAGTGACCGGGCCAGCCCCCAGGCGGCGGAGTGCGCCAGCTCCGGGGTCGGCTGTTCGCGGAACAGCCGGAAGCGTTCGCTGGCCCGTTCCAGCGCCCCGCGGTTCGGGGTGTAGGCGGAGGAGATCAGCCCGAGGGCGAGACCGGCGACCACCGGTTCCACCCCGCCGGCCAGCAGCGCCGCCCACAGGGCGACACCGAACGGCAGGTAGAGGAGCCCGCGCCGGACCCCGAGCAGGC
The DNA here is from genome assembly GCF_039871775.1 of Plantactinospora sp. B5E13. Taxonomy (NCBI): domain Bacteria; kingdom Bacillati; phylum Actinomycetota; class Actinomycetes; order Micromonosporales; family Micromonosporaceae; genus Plantactinospora; species Plantactinospora sp. B5E13. The sequence goes on along the minus strand of NZ_JBDPLT010000033.1, from coordinate 50,181 downwards.
GCAGCCCGAGCAGCACCGCGAACATCACCACCGCGACCACGAGCGGGGTCACCTTGACGTTCTCGCTGTAGACGACCCCGATCACGACCAGCGCGACCAGGTCGTCGACCACGAAGACGGTGAGCAGGAAGACCCGTACCTGCTGGGGGACGTTGCGACCGAGCAGGGCGAGCAGGCCGAGGGCGAGCGCGGTGTCGGTGGACATCGCCACCCCCCAGCCGTGCGCTCCGGCGCCGCCCCGGTTGAGCAGCAGGTAGATCAGTACCGGGATCACCATGCCGGCCAGGCCGGCGACGAGCGGCAGCACGAACCGTCGCCGGTCCCGCAGGTCTCCCAGGTCGAACTCGCGGCGGGCCTCCAGGCCGACGACGAGGAAGAAGAACGTCATCAGCCCCTCGTTGACCCAGGTGCGCAGGTCCTGGGTGACGCCGACGCTGCCGAGCCGGATCGACAGGTCGGTCCCCCACAGCGTCTCGTACGAGTGGCTGTCGACGTTCGCCCAGACCAGGGCCGCGACGATCGCCGCCACCAGGATGCCCGCGCTGCCCGACTCGGTGCGCAGGAACCGGCGCAGCGGGGCGGAGATGTCGTCCCGCCACACCGTCCGCCCACGCATCCCGGACGAAGGAGATCCAGTCACCGACGCTCCACCCGCCCCCGGTCGCCTCCCCGAGGTGTATCACGGGCATCCTGGGGTTCCGGACGGTTCCAGCGAATCCCGGCGGACCGGGCGGTGGCCGGGCCGGACGGCGGTCAGGCCGGACGGCGGTCAGCCCGGGACGAGCGTCGGTTCTGCCGTGCCGGTCGGCGGATACCGCGGTTCGGGCCGGGCGGTGGCCACCTTCAGCCAGGAGACCAGCGGCTCGGCGTTGCCGCGCAGCCACCCCAGGTCGCCGAATCCGCGGTCCCAGCCGGCCGCCTCCAGCGTCTCCGGACGGCACCCCCACAACCGGCAGAGCACCTCGTCGACCACCGCCGGCCGGTAGCGCAGCCGCAACAGCGGCCGGTGCGGGTCGGGATGCGGCAGCCGGTCGGTGAGCCGCAGCGCGGAGGCGACGATCCGGCGGGTCCGCTCCCGCACCTCCGGGCCGGTCAGCTCCGGCGGCAGACAGCGGTACGGCAGGACCTTGCTGTTGACCGTGCCGAACGCGCGGACCAGCACCCGCAGCATCGCCTCGGCCGCCGGCAGGTCCCGCTCGTCGGTGGTGAGCCAGCCCGATCCGGCGATCCCCTCGTCGGTCAGCCCCCGCTGCCGGGCCAGGTCGAGGGCCCGACGTTCGACCTCCGGCAGCGGAGTCCGTGGATCGGCGCCGACCAGCAGTCGCAGGACGTGCCGGCGGTGCAGGACCGGGAACTCGGGATGCAGGATCATCAGGGCGTTGATCACCTTGGCGTCGTTCACCCAGCGCTCCCCGACCGTCGCACCGTGGTGCCGGGTCCGCCACGCCTCGAAGAAGACCGTGCCGACCGACTCGATCGGGGTGTCGGCCTCGTCCCGTGGGCGCAGCCGCGGGTCCCCGGCCGCCGCCAGCCGCAGCAGTTCCCGGGCGTCGTCGGCCTTGGCGTCCATCGGGTGCGCCGCGGCCCAGGCGGCGTACCGGTCGTGGCTGTCCCGCAGCCCCGCCGCGTACGCCCGACGCCGCAACATCCGGGGCCCCCGGGCCCGGAACGGCACCTGCCGGGCACAGTCGAGCAGGGCGTGCGCCCCAGCCCGGTCGAGCACCCCGGCGTCGACCGCGGCGGCGAGCGAGACCCGCAGGTTGACCAGCGGTTCACTGAGCGGACGGTGGCCCTCGTCGGCCGGCCCGTGCACGATGGTCACCTCGTCGTCGTCGGTGACCACGCCGTCCCGGTAGAACTCGAAGATCCGGCCGACCCCCCGCATCCCGTACGGCCACAGCTCGGCGGCGCGCAGCGCGCCCATGCTGCTGCTGCCGGCGACGACGACTCCCCGGTCCAGGGCGTCGAGCAGTTCCTTGTGCCGAATCGGGGCGGTGAGCAGGAACAACCCGTCGATGATCAGCACCCGGTCGTTCGCGCGGGGCGCGAGCCGGAGCAGGTCGCCGTGCCGGATCGGCGGCAGCGGTGTGGCGCCGGGCAGCAGCGCGGTGACCTCGGCCGCCGGCAGGGTCGGACCGACGAAGACGTAGTCGTGGGGCATCAGTGTTCTCCCGGCCGTCGGGACATCTCGTGCAGGGTGTAGAAGTCGAGCCCCGGCGCGATCACCTTGCTGGCCGGGATGCCGACGTCGGCCCGGGTCATGTCGACCACGAAGGGTTCCATGCCGGTGACGTCCATGATCCGCCGTGCGCAGTGTCGTACCGTCGCCTCGACGTCGTGGCCGCCGACGTCGACGGAGCCGGTCACCGGGCAGAGGGTCCGGCGGTGCACGTTCGGGTTGGCCAGCGGGTCGGCGGTGACGTAGTGCGCCGCGTCGATGTCGTCCCGGGCCCCGGAGACGACGGCGAGCCGGGACTGCGCGGCCTCGGCCATCGCCCGGGCCGCGGCGAGCCCGGCGTCGAGGTGGCAGCCGAAACCGCCACAGACGATCGGCAGGTCCGGTGACCAGATCGAGCAGGCGTAGGCGGGCACACCCAGCCGGCCGGTCGCCTCGACCAGTTCCACCCAGCAGCCGGCGCCGCGCAGCGCGGCGAGCACCGCCTCGGCGACCGGGTGGCGGGCGGTCTCCGGGTCGACGTACCGGCGCTCGGCCAGCGGGGTGGTGCAGTACGGGGTGATCGAGTCCCGCTCGATGATCTCGAGCAGGGCGTGCAGGGTCGCCTCGGCGGCGGTGTTTCCGGTGGCCAGGCCGTTGCTGCTGGGGTGGAACAGCACGTCGGGCCAGGGCAGCACGCCGGTGAAGTCGAGCCGGACCAGGTCGATCGGCGCCAGGTAGGTGGCCCCGGTCAGCAGGCCCCGACCGACGACCCAGTCCAGCACCGTCGTGTCGGTCAGCGGGGAGCGCTGCGCCAGCTTCAGCGCGCGTACGTCGTACCCGACGCCGACGTCACGGGCGGCGCCCCGGGCCACGACCGTCAGCCGGTCGTTCTCGGCGTGCCAGGTCTCGATGCTCTCCATCGCGGCGCTGACCCACGCCTGCACGGGGTCGAGTCCGGTGCCCAGACTCACCGACAGGGTCCGCCCGCAGGGCCGGTACGCCACACAGGTCGGCAGTCCGATCTCGTCCAGGCCGGTCACGTCCGCGACCCGGGTGATCCCGAACCGGGACAGGACCGGCCGGACCCGCTCCCGGGTCTGCTCCGGGCTCGCGCTGCGGAACGGACTGGTCACCGGCCCGGTGCCGGGCGGCGCCACCGCCACCGCCGCTCCCCGCTCGTACGACATCTCGGCTCCTCTCCACACCCGACCCCGACCGGCCCGTCACCGTCACCGGTGGCGGAAACCGGGCGGCCCGGGCGGTGGTGAGCCGCCCGGGCCGCCGGTGTCGAGCCGTCCGGTGACGCGTGGTCGATCAGGTGCTGACGTAGCAGGCGATGATGACGACCGGCGCGTCGGCGGCGGCGCCACCGCCTGCGACGGTCTCCAGCTCCTTCTCGTCGAGTTCGCTGAGGTCGACCAGCGGAGCCGCCGGCACGTGCAGGATGTGCCGACCGGGGGTGCTGTTCCAGTCGTCGACCAGCTGCGCCGAGGCGAACAGCCCGTCGGCCTGGCTGCGGTCGAGGACCACCTCGGCGTCCGGCGTCACCGGCAGGCCGGCCTCGATCGCGTACTTCTTCGGGTTGGCGAGCAGCTTGCGCTCCTCCGCCTCGTCCTGCCACACCTTGCCCATGATGGTGGTGTACTTGCTCAGGAACTCTTCCTGTTCGGCACTCACGGCGCTTCCTTTCCGCAGGGATTGACGACTGGCAGTCCCGGCTGATGTCGAAAACGTACAAGCGACGGAATCGCCGACTCAAGGAAACGGGTGCGGTTTACATCGTTCCGAGCCGGCACGGGTCATTGCTGCCACTGATCCGTGAAATCGTCAGGTCGTGCTGCAGCACGGGCAGCAGCAGGCGCAACTCGCGTCAATTCCGCCGACCACCCGGTCCAGTTCGTCCTCGTCGAGCTCCCCCGGCGCGAGCGGCTCGACGCGGGGGATGAACAGGGTGAGGACACCGCTGTCCACGGCGGCCTCCCAGGCCCGTACCTGGACGTCGATGTTGGGCTCGGCATCCGCCGTCTCCCGTACGACGCGGATCTCGACCCCTTCCGGCACCGGCAGGCCGTGCTGGGCGAGCAGGCCCCGCGGGTCGTCGGTGAGCTGCCGCTCGGCCGCCGGGTCGGCCCAGACCTCGGCGACCAGCCTGCTGTACGCGGCGATGAACATCGCCCTGTCCTTCGGCGCCATCAGTTGTCCTCCTTGGACCGTTTCGGATACGCCGCCAGCCGTGACGAAAATGGGTACGGCCGGCACGGAAAATACTGCGACCAGATGGTGGAGACGCGCCAGAGAAGAGACCGGACGGCACGAATACGGTCCACGACGACGCGACGCGTGGCACGAATCGGTGTCGGATCCCACTCCGCCCACGCACATACCACACGGGTCGTCCGTGCTCGGATTGTACGAGATTCGGACCGGCGCCCGGCAGTAGTAGTTTCACCTATACCCGTCGGCCGTACGCATTGATAGGTTCGCATCGCCCGCGCGACCCGAGGAGTGCCATGACGGCGAGCCTGTCCCCCGTCGGCGACCGCGCCGGTGCCGCCCCGGTCCCCGAGCGGTACACGATCGACGGTCTCGCCCGGGCGGTCGGCATGTCGCCCCGCAACATCCGGGCGCACCAGGCCCGGGGGCTGCTCGCCCCGCCGACCCGGGTCGGCCGGACCGCCTACTACACGCCGGCGCACGTACGCCGGCTGGAGAGCATCAAACTGCTCCAGCGGCAGGGCTTCAACCTGGTCGCCATCGAGGCGATGCTCGGGGTACGCCGGCCCACCGCGACCCCGACCGAGCCGCTCGCCGCCGCGCTCTCCCGGCTCGCCGCCGACCATCCCTCGCTGGTCTACACCCTGGCCCGGCACGGCGTGCTGGAGCGCACCGGGGACGGTTCGATCCGGGTCACCCGGGCCCGGGCCGTGCAGCCCGCCCTCGAACTGCGGCACGCCGGGGTGCCGGTCCCGGCCGCGCTGGCCCTGCTCGGCGAGGTGCTGGACACGCTGCGGGTGGTCGCCGAGGAGGTGGTCCGCAGCACCGGCACCCGGATGCTGGCGCTGCGGCGTACCGGCCCGACCGCGACCTCGTGGGAGCAGTTGGACCAGGAGACGACGGCGTTGACCCGCAGCCTGATCGGGCTGCTCAGCGAGGCGTTCCGGGTGGTGGCCGAGAATTCGGGCGAGGCCGCGATCGCCGAGTTCGTCGCCGCACCGGTCGCCCTCGACCTGCAGATCGAGGACGGACAGCCGGTCGACAACGGTTGACCGGGGCGGGTCGGTCCGGCCCGCCCCGGTCGGCTCACCCCTCCCCGCCCAGCTCCCGGTCCATCGCCTCCGGGGTGTCCAGCGCCTGGGAGCTGGCCTGCAGGAGCTGGCGGGAGGCGAGCCGGTGGAACAGCCCGCTCTCGTCCATCATCAGGCTGCGGTAGCTGCCGCGCTGCACGATCCGACCCCGGTCCATCACCAGGATGGTGTCCGCGTCCATCACCGTCGACAACCGGTGCGCGATGATGATCCGGGACGCCGCGAGTTCCCGGGTGCTGGCTGTCACCACCTCCTGGGTCCGGTTGTCCAACGCGCTTGTCGCCTCGTCGAAGAAGAGCATCCGGGGCCGGTTGATCAGCGCCCGGGCGATCAGGACCCGCTGGCGCTGGCCGACCGACAGGGTGCCGCCGCCGACCGGCACCATCGTCCCGAGCCCCATCGGCAGCTGCCCGATGTCCTCCTCCAGGCCGGCCAGCCGGACCGCCTCCCAGACCTGGTCCAGGGTGAAGCTCGATGCGCCGCAGATGTTCTCCCGCAACGTGCCGGCGAAGAGCATCCCGTCCTGGAGGACCACCCCGCACTGCCGACGTACCGCCTGCAGGTCGAGTTCGGTCAGGTCCTGGCCGTCGTACTGCACGGCGCCGCTGCGCGGCTGTTCGAAGCCGAGGAGCAGCCGGAGCAGGGTCGACTTGCCACAGCCGCTCGGGCCGACGATCGCCACGAACTCGCCGGGCTGCACCTCGAAGGAGACGTCGTCGAGGACCGGCGGCGCGTCCGGGTGGTAGCCGAAGGTCACCTCCCGCATCGCGACCCCGCCCCGCAGCTCACCCGGGTCGGTCCGCTGCGGCTGCCGTTCCGGCTCGGCCGCCAGGATGTCGTGCAGGTTCTCCAGCCGGGGCACCGCGGCCACCACCTCGACCCCGGTCATCACCAGCACCAGCAGGGCTCCGAGCAGCAGCGTGAAGGCCAGGTTGACGACGAAGAAGCCGGCCGCGTCGACCGCGCCGTCGAGCGGGCCGGCGAGCAGCGCGAACATCGCCAGCATGCCGCCGATCGGCAGCGCGCCGGCGACCGCGGCCAGGGTCGCCTGCACCCGGCGTACCCGTTGCAGCTCGGCCCGGGCGGCGGAGCTGGCATCCGACCACCAGCTGTAGGCGCGGTCCTCGGCGCCGGCCAGCCTGACCTTGCTGATCGCGCCGAGCAGCTGGTTGGTCCGGGCCGCGGCCCGGTGCTCGGCGGGCAGCGCACGACGCTGCCGGCGGATCACCGCCCGGCCGATACCGGCGGTGAAGGCCGCGGCGAGGGCGACCATCGCGAGACCGCCGGCCGCGAGCGGCGGGCTCACCACGGCCAGCAGCACGAGGTCGGCGACGACGGTGGCCAGCGCGGTGACCGCGGCCGGGGCCAGGCCGCTGAGCGACTCCCGGACGAAGGTGACGCCGAGCATCGAGTTGGCGAGTTCCCCACTGGAGGTCCGGGTGAAGAACCGGACCGGCAGCCGCATCAGCCGGTCCCAGAGTGCAAGCTGGGCGCCGACCTCGGCCCGGCCCTCGAGCCGGAGCAGCCGCAGGTTCTGCACGACCGCGGCGAGCGCGGCGAGCAGGGCGCAGGCGACCAGCACGCTGGCCAGCTGGACCAGCCCGATCGACGCGTTGTCGCTGGCTACCGAGCCGAGGACCTTGCCGGTGACGATCGGTGCCGCGAGCCCGAGGGTCGCGGCGACCGCCGCCGCGCCGAACAGGCCGACCAGGTCACGGCGGCCGCTGCGGGTCGCGGCCCGGATCAGGTGCCCGAACCCGGCCCGCTGCGGCAGCGGCAGCTGGATCACCGTGGCCGCGCGTTCGTAACGACCGGCCCGCGCGGCGTCGATCACCACCGCGGCCCCGGTCTGCGGGTCGACCGCCCGGTACCGACCGCGCCGGAACACCAGCGCGACCGCCGTCGGCGGCCCCGGCTCGTCGTCGGTCGCCGCCTCGTCGGGTACGGCCGGCTCCGGCGTGCCGGCGGTCGGTGTCCCGTCCGACGTGGTCGGTGTCCCGTCCGACGTGGCCGGGGCGGGCGCCGGCCGGCACCAGCCGATCAGCGGGCCGAGGTCCCGCCGCCACCACTGGGCCGGCAGGCGTACGTCGCGCAGGTGCAGGGCGGAGCTGCGGGCGACCGCCCGGATCGCCTCCCGTTCGTCCGGGACCGCCAGTCGGCGGTCGGCCGGTTCGCTCACCGTCACCCCGGTCTCCGCGGTGAGCAGCCGGAGCACCGCGGCGACCCGCTGGTAGAGGTCCAGGTGGGCGACCTCGGCGGTCGGCGCGCCCCGGCCGCCGCCGCCGACCACGCCGTACGCCTGGCGGGCCGCGCCGGCCACCACCGCCGCGTTGACCCGCTTGCGCCGGTCCAGCCCGGCGACCAGGTCCACGTCCGCCGCCGCGATCCGGACCCCGATCAGCTCGACCAGCCGGACGAAGTGGTCGTCGAGGGCGTCCCAGAGTTGCCCGGCCCGCAGCAGTTGCCAGCCGCTGAGCGCCTCGACGGTGCAGTCCGCCCGCGCCGAGATCCAGTCCCGGCGGGCGAGCAGCAGCAGCCCGTCGTTGCCCCAGGTGTCGGCCGGACCGCCGTCGTTGCGGACCACGGTCCCGCCGATGATCCGCAACCACCACAGGCCGGCGGCACCGGTCAGGGTCGCGCCGCCGGCCAGCGACGAGATCTCCCGGGGGCGCAGCGTCGCGGCGGTCCGGGGGGCCTGGCCCCGGCGCAGCGAGTCGGCGACCGCGGTCAGCCCCCGCTCCAGCGCGAAGACCGCGGCGCGCCCGGTCTGGGTGGCCGCGCCGTCCTCGGCCGGGTCGGCCCGGGCCGCCTCCTCGATCCGGCGCCGGCCCGGCTCGTCGAGGCAGCGGATCTCGGTACCGGGCAGCGGTACGAGGATCAGCCGCCACCGGCCGAGCACCGCCGGGCTGGGCACCATCGCCTGCTCGGGCAGCCGGGCAACGAAGTGCCGCCGGGAGACGGGCACCGTGGCAGGGCTCTCGTCGGCGGCTCCGGCGGCTCCGCCCCCGCCGTCCGGGGTGTCCGCCCGCACCGCGAAGAGGTCCGCCTCGCCCCCGAGTACGACGTACGCGGCCTGGCCGCCGTCGAGTCGTACCGTGCCGGACGGTGCGGGGGTGGCCAGGCCGACCAGCCGCTCCCAGCCGGCGATCCTGCGCGCGTTGACGGTGTGCACGGCGATCCCTGCCCTCTCCTGTGGACGCGTCAGTGCTCGCGGACGAGTCGCGCGTACGCGCTGTTGCGGGCGATCAGTTCGTCGTGGCTGCCCCGTTCGACCTCCCGGCCCCGGTCCAGGACGACGATCAGGTCGCAGTCCCGGATCGTCGACAGCCGGTGCGCCACGATCAGGCAGGTGGCGCCCCGGCGGCGCAGGTTCCGGTCGATCAGCTGCTCGGTCTCGGCGTCCAACGCGCTGGTCGCCTCGTCGAGGATCAGCACCCGGGGGTTGCGGACCAGGGCCCGGGCGATCTCCAGCCGCTGCCGCTGCCCGCCGGAGAAGTTCCGGCCGCCCTCCTTGACCAGGCTGGCCAACCCGCCCGGCCGGCCGGCGACCTCGCCGAGGATGGCGGCGTCCCGCAGCGCGGCGATCACCTGCTGGTCGTCGATGGTGGGGTCCCAGAGGGTGACGTTGTCCCGGACCGTGCCCTCGAACAGCAGCCGGTCCTGGTCGACCATGGCCACGGTGGCGGCCCAGAGTTCCACGTCGGTCTCCAGCCGCTGCCGGCCGTCCACGGTGATCCGCCCGGACCACGGCTGGTAGAGGCCGGCGACCAGTCGGCCGATGGTGGACTTGCCGCTGCCGGAGCCGCCGACCAGCGCGACCCGGCTGCCCGGCGGCACGTCCAGGTCGAAGTCGACGAGCAGCGGCGCGGTCAGCGGGTTGTAGCCGAAGGTCAGCTTCTCGATCCGCAGGTGGCCCTCCAGCGGGGCGAGTGGGCCGACGTGTGCCGGCTGGGCGGGCAGCGGATACCGTTCCACGTCCCGCAGCCGGTTCAGGTCGGCGCTCATGTCCTGCAGTCGGGAGCCGAGCGCGGTGAGGTTGGCCACCGGCCGGTTCATCGCGGCGACCAGGCCCTGCATCGCGACGAGTACGCCGATCGACAGCGCGCCCTCCACCACCCGTTCGCTGCCGAGGATCAGCAGCACGGCGGTGTTCAGCGCGGCCAGCAGGGCCGGCACCACGGAGAGCACCGCGGTCGGCACCCCGAGCCGCTGCTGGCCGGAGGCGACGGCCGCCCCCCGGGCCGCGAACCGCTGGTAGCCGACCTCCTCCTCACCACCGGCCTTGATCGTCTCGATCATCTGGATGTTCGTGTAGACGCTGGCGAAGAGTTTGCCGCGGTCGGCCTGCAGGCTGGCGACCGCGGTGGACCGGGTCGCCGAGACCTGCCGCAGCACCAGCACGTTGAGCCCGGCGAAGGCGACCGCACAGAGGCCGAGCAGCAGGTCGTACTGGCAGAGCAGGATCCCGTACGCGCCGACCAGCGCGCAGTCGACGACGGTGGTGGCGACCCGTCGGGTGAGCACCTCGGCGACCACCTCGTTGCCGCGGACCCGTTGGGCCAGGTCGGCGGCCTGCCGCTGGTTGAAGAAGGAGATCGGCAACCGCAGCAGGTGCCGGAAGAACCGGGCACTGGCCGACAACGCCAGCGCGGACTCGGCGCGGACCATCAGCCGTTGCTGGACCAGCCCGGCGACCAGGGTGAAGCCGACCGCGACCGCCATCGCGGCGGCCAGCCCGGCGAACGCGGAGTCGTCGCCGGCCAGCAGCACCCGGTCGACGAAGACCCGGACCAGCGCCGGGGTGGTCAGGCCGACCACCGCGATCAGCAGTCCGAGCAGGACGGTCAGCGGCAGCACCGAGCCGAGGTTGCGCCAGCGTTGGGCGAGTGCCCGCAGCACCCGGAACCGGCTGCCGCCCCGGGCGAAGTCCGGCCCGGGACGCATGGTCAGCACGATTCCGGTGAACGAGCCGTCGAACTCGTCCCAGCTCACCGCCCGGGGACCGGTCGCCGGGTCGTTGAGCCAGACCTTGCGACCGAGTCCCTCGAGGACCAGGAAGTGCTCGAAGCGCCAGAACAGCACGGCCGGCAGCGGTACGTCGGCCAGCCCGGAGATCTCCATCTGGAAGCCCCTGGCCTCCATGCCGTACCGGCGGGCACCCTTGAGCACGCTGGCCGCGGTCGAGCCGTCCCGGCTCACCCCACAGGTCTCCCGCAGTTCCTCCAGCGGCACGTGCCGGCCGTGGTGGCCGAGGACGATGCCGAGCGCGGCGGCCCCGCACTCGACCGCCTCCATCTGGATCAGGGTGGGGGTGCGGACCCGCCGCCGACGCGGCCGGGGCGGTGTCGGGGCGGCGACGTCCCCGAGGTCGATCGTCGGCGCGGTCACCGCTTCAGCAACCAGTCGATCGGGTGCTCGACCGCGACGGTGAAGCTGGCGGTCACCGCACTGACCGAGTTGAGCTGGAACGGCGGGGACTGTTTCGACCAACTCAGCCCGGTCGGGGAGTCCGGGTCGGGTTCCAGCGGTACGGCGACCCGGATCACGCTGCCGCCGGCCAGCAGCCGTCGCACGTCGGCACCGCTGCCGAGGAACGCCCGCAGCGACTCCTCGGTCTCCGGGAACGCGCCGACGGTGGCGACGGTGCCGCGCAGCTTGCCGAAGATGGTGCTCGGCACCGCCTCGGCGACCACCTCGACCTGGTTGCCCGGGCGCAGCAGCGGTGCCGAGGAGGCGGCGACGTAGACCACCGCCTGCAGGTTGTCGTCCGGCGAGTCGAGCCGTTCCATGTCGGCGATCCGGGTACCGGGCTGCAGCAGCTGCCCCTCGGAGATCATCCAGCTGACCACGTACGCGTCCCAGGGGGCGTTGACGATCACGATCCGCTGGTCGGCGGTACGCAGGCTGTACAGCGGGGTGCCCTTGGCGACCCGGTGGTTGAGTGCCCCCCACACCTCCATCACCTGGCCGCCCTCGACGGCGTCCAGTGGGGAGACCCCGGCAGAGTGGATCAGCACCCCGGCCGCCTCCACCACCCGCCGTACCTCGGTGGTGGTGGACCAGGTGGCGGCGAAGCCGACCGCCAGGGTGAGCGCCACCGCGGTCAGCCAGGTCGGCACCCCGGCCAGCCGGACCGCCTCGTCCAACTGCTCCGGTGCGTCGAGCCGGCGCAGCGCCTGCCGTCGGTACTTCATGCCCGTCCCTCCCGCGATCCGGATCCGTCGGCGGCCGTTCCGGCACGGCAGGAGCCGAGCAGGAAGTCGGCGACGCTCGGTTCGACCAGCGGGTCGACCCCGGCGAGGTCGGCGAAGGCCGCGGAGTGGCCGGCGCCGAGCGCGCACGGCGCCAGTCCCATCGCGGTCGCCACCAGGTACATCAGACCGGTCAGCACGCCGGCGTCCTTGAGCAGCAGCGGGTACGCCAGCCCCTCGTACTTCCACTTCAACCGCTCCAGCCGGGCGGTGACCACGAGCAGCACCTGTGGTGGCGTGCTCATCGCCCCGGCGCTGCGGGCGTACTCGACGAGTTTGCTGCCGACCACCGCGCGCTCGGCGAGCAACTCCAGCCGGTGCCCGACCGCGTCGTAGTGGTAGAGCCCGGCGGCCAGCCCCGCGCACCGGGTCACCACCGGATAGATCTCCAGCTCGCAGAGGCTGCCGGCGGTCGGGTACGGCCGCCGCCCCACCTGCTGCCCGGCGGCCTCGCCCAGGTGCATGGTGTGCTGCACCCGGTAGAGGAACTCGGCGAGCTGGTCGACGGTGAGCGGGTTGGCGTCGTCGTGTTCCCGGACGCTGCGTCGGGCCCGGACCACCTCGGTCAGCGGGTCGTCACGCTTCGCCGCCAGCTCCATGTCCGGTACGGCGAGCGGCACGGTCCGGACCCCCGGGAAGACCCGGCGCAGCGGCGCCGGGGCGAAGGTGTCCCGGAACGGGTAGGTGGCGCCGACCGGTGCCACGTGCCCGCCGGGGCGGGACCGGTCGTGCACCGCCAGTTCCTCCGTCGCCCAGTACGCCAACCGGGGGTCGGTCTCCTCCTCGGCCCGCTCGGCGGCGGTGCCCAGGATCCCCGCGGTGAGCAGTTCGTCGAGGACCCGTCCGGCGGTCTGCTCGTCGACGTCGAGGGCGGTCGCCGCATCGGTCGGCGTGACGCCCCGGGCGGCCAGGCCGAGCAGGGTGACCAGGGCCGGGTCGAGACGGTCGAGGACGGTCCGGCCGAGCGGGGTCCGGGCGGTCAGCCCGTCGTCGCCGGGGCACAGCGTCGCGAACCGACTCAGCCGGTACGTGGTCGCCGGATCGTGGCGGCGGGAGACCGGGGCACTGCCGGCGCCGAGTCCCCGGGGTACGACGTCGAGCAGCACCCGGTCCGCCACCGTCAGCCGGCGCCGCAGCCAGGAGTGCGCGACCAGTCGACGTAACAGGACCTGGGCCCGGAGCACCTGTCCCTCCCCCTCCAGGCCGCTGACCAGCCGGTGCAGTTCGAGGTCGTCGACCCACCGTTCGGCGAGCCGGAGCACCAGTGCCCGGCCGCCGACCCCGAGGTTGTCCAACGGCAGCCGGAACCGGGTCTGCCGTAACGCCAGTCCGCCGTCGGCGGCGAGCAGCTGGGCGTCGGTCCGCAGCCGGTAGCTCTCCCGGACCCGGGGCCGGTCGGTGGCCGCCCCGGCGTCGTGGGGGTCCCTCATCTTCCACACTCCCACCGTCGGTCAGAGGTCGTCGCCTCACACGAAAAGGTCAGAAGAAGACGCTGAGCGGATTCACCGCGTCCTCGTCGGCCGCGTACGGTGTGCGGCCGAGCCGGGCCGGCACCGTCCAGAGCCGTCCGGGGCCGAGGCGCCGCCAGAAGTGCCGCAGTCCCGGGACCAGCACCTTGACCACCGCCAGCTCCAGTTCCGGCCGGGACTGGTTCAGCACGATCACCTCCAGCCCGGCGTCGGCGGCCAGGCTCACGCAGTGCCGGACGTCCCCGGCGACGTCGCCGGTGGTCAGCGACGGCCGGGTCGCCACGGTGCTCGGCGGCGTCGTCGGGTCGGGTGCCAGCCACGGCTGCTCGGCGACCCGGACGGTGCGGTACCAGCGCACGGTGTCCGGGTCGGTGACGCCGTACCGGGTCCGGCCGTCGAGGAACCGGGAGACGATCGGCAGGAACTGGTTGAGTTCGGTCAGTGCCCGGCCGAGCGCGACCCGGGGGTCCAGGTGGGCGCCGAAGCCGACGATGACGTCCTCGGTCGGGCGGGCGGTGTGCCGGGACACCGCCGCGTACGTCGGGACGCCCAGGTCGGCGGTGACGTCCAGCACCCACAGGTCCCGGGCCAGCGTGTCGGCGTAGTGCCGGCGCAGCGCGTCGATCCAGGGGTCGGTGAACGAGTCGAGGTCCACCCCCGGCACCCGGGAGCGGTGGTACCACCACAGCGCCACCGCGTCCCGCTCGACCAGTTCGCAGAAGCCCTGCAGGATCGCCTCGCTGACGGTGGCGCCGGCGGCGCAGCCGTTCGAGTCCGGGCCGCAGATCCCGAGGTTGACCTCCGGGTGGCCGTACCAGCAGTAGGCGGCCGGGATCTCCCGGGGCGCGTCGGCGGTGAGCGACCAGCCGGTGCTCCAGTCGATCTCGCGATCGTCCGGCTGCGGCAGCGGCACCTGGTGGAAGTGGCCGCCGGAGCGGTTGAACCGGTCCCGGTCCCGGTACTGCCGGTCGGAGAAGAGCAGCAGGTCCCGCAGGTGCACCGCCCGGTCCGCGCCGAGCTGGGCGTAGCTGGCCCGGTGCACCGGGCGGTCGGCGCGCCACACCGCGCTGTACCGTTCGATCGCCTCGCCGATCGCGCTGACCTTGGCCTGCAGCCGGGTCCGGCCCTTGCCGCCGGAGAGGCCACGCAGGCTCTTGCGCAGCCCGACCGGGTGCCGGGCGAGCGCGAAGTTGTGCCCGGAGAGGTAGCTGTAGGTGAGGTTCTCCTCCTCGTCGAGCGCGTCGAGGCGGGTCACCACCCCGAGGTAGCGGCTGACGTGCCGGGAGAGCAGCCGGTAGGTGTCGGCGGTGTGTCGCAGCCGGGTGCCGCCGTCGGTCTCGCCGGTCGGGGTGCCGCCGGTGAGCACGATCCGGGCGTCGGCCTTGCGGGTCAGGTCCGGGTCGCCGCAGGCCGGGCACTGTGGCTGCCGGACCAGTTCGTGCGGGGTGGCGGTGTGGTCGCGGGTGTCGAAGGTGAGCATCCGGCCGGTCAGCCGGGCGGACCGGCCGGTGAGGCCGAGGACCGGCAGTTCGGCGGCGAGCAGTCCGGCCGCGACCAGGCTGGTCGCCGGCAGCGCGGCCCGGGCGGCGACCGGGCGGGGCCGGTCCGGGGCGTGGCCGGCGAGGAAGCTCTCCACCTGCTCGTTGTCCGTCCACCGCTGACGCAGACACTCCCAGCAGCCGGTCTCGTCCGGGACCAGGTGCGGGCCGAGCACGAGGACGCCGCCGTGCGGTCGGACCAGCGTCCACGGCACACCGGCGTCCAGGCAGGCCCGGTTCAGCGCGGCCAGTCGGGGGTCCAGCACACTTCCCGGTACGGCGACGACGAGCCCCGCCGGACCGACGACGGGTCCCGCCGCCGCTGTCCCATGCCCGTCCGCCGGACCGGTCGGGGCGGCGCCGGTCGGGGCGAAATCCCGGAGTCGTCGGGTCAGGTCCCGGGCCGTCACGTCGACCACCTCGACCCGGTCGACGCAGCCGGTCAGCGCGGCGGCGAGTCCGCGCAGGCCCGGGGAGCCGGCGTCGACCAGCAGCACCTGCCCGGTCCGGCCCCACCACTCGGCGGCGTCCGGTGCGATCTCCCGGGCGTCCCAGCCGGCGGCCCGGGCGGCCCCCACCCCGGTCGGCCCGTACGTCAGCAGTCCCAGCTCCGCCATCCGGCGCAGCGCGCCGGCCACCGCGGCGACCGGATGGCGGGGCGCGAGCGCGGCGGTGAGCACCCCGACGTCCCGGGTGCCGTCCAGCAGCGGCGCCAACTCGGCGGCGACCGGGTCCTCGATCAGCAGGTTCCGTTCCTCGCCGACCACGACCAGGTAGTCGCCGTCGTCGCCGGCAACCGGCACGGGCTGGTAGTCGGCTCGGAACCGTGGTCGTCGCATCGGTGCCTCCCGGTCGCCGTACCGTCGGTCAGGACGTGGTCACCTTGGTCGGGGCGTCGCTGAGCCCGAGCACCCGGGCCGGGGAGCCCTCGGCGTCCGGGACCAGCAGCAGGAAGACCTCCACCCGGGACACCGAGACGGCGGGACCGCGTACCCCGTCCCGCTCGCCGAGGGCGATCATGTCGGGGCTCTCGGCCGGCAGGACGACCGGTGCGCGGTTGCCGGCCGCCGGGGCGACCCGGTCGGTGACGTACATGGTGAGCAGGGCGAGGGTGCCGCCCGGGGTGCGGGCCGCGCAGGCGGACCATTCGGCGCTCTGCATGGTGCGCTCGACCGTCATCCTCGCCGCCGCCATCTGCTGCTGGTAGATGGTCCAGCCGGCGGCGAACTGCTGGTCGAGCAGCGGGCTGGAGGCGACCAGCGAGGTGTCCGCGCGGTCGGTGGCGGTGGTCCGGGCCAGCAGTTCGGTGGCGATCGCCTTGCGGCTGCGTTCGCCGACCGCCTCGGCCGACGGCACCGCCGGGCTGGCCGACAGGTCACCGATCGCCGGCACCGCCTCCCGACTGACCTGGACGTGGTGACTCAGCTTCCAGTCGCCGGCCGGGGTACGGACGAACTGGCTGAAGTCGACGTAGGTCGACTCCTCGCCGGTGATCCGCAGCGTGGCGCTGACCAGGAAACACCGGGGGTCGGTGCCGGGCAGCGCGAACTTCGGGTCGACGTGCTGGAAAGCCGGCTGGGTCCGCTTGTGGTACTCGGCCCGCCGGACCCCGGCGAGACTGGCGTCAAGGGCCGGGGCGGTCTCGAACCGGGCGAGCGCGTCCGGGTCGCCGGCGGTGGAGGCCGCCGAGTCGCCCTCGTCGAACGTGGCCAGCACCTCGGCCGCCTGGGTCGCGCCGAATCCCGACGCGGCCGCCGGCGGGGTGCCGCCGGCGGACACCGCCTGGTCTGCGCCGCAGCCGCCGAGACCGAGCAGCAGGACCAGTCCGAGTGCCCACCCCTGTCGCCGACGTTCCACGCTGGCCTCCCACCACCCCGGCGGTGGCGTCCGGAATGCACCACCGTCGAAGCGAGTATCGGCCGGTCGCGGCGTTGGATCTTCGGTTGGCGCCGGACCGTGCCGACGCCCCGCAACCGTGTCACGGATCGGTGTCATCGTCGTCCCGGCCACGACACCGGGCCCGGTAACGACGGACCGGGTCGCCGGGTGTCCCGTCATCCGGCCGCGTCCCAGGTCCGGGCGGCCAGCAGGCAGACCAGCGCGGCCCGGGAGGCGACCCCGAGCTTGCGGTAGATCCGCATCAGGTGCGCGTCCACGGTACGGGGGCTGAGCTGCAGCTGTCGGGCGATCAGTCGGGTGGTCGCCCCGGTCAGGGTCAACCCGGCGACCTCACGCTCCCGGTCGGTCAGCAGCGTCAGCGGATCCGCACCGACCGACGGTGGGGTGTCCAAGGTGATCCGGCAGCGGGGCACCGGCTCGGCCACCGCGCACCGGGGCCGACGCGGCGGTCCGGCGCCCGGCCGGCCGGCGAGGACGAGCAGCAGCGGCCCCGGGACCGGATACCGGGCCAGGTGCTCGATCAGGTCCGCTGAGGCGGGATCCGCCCAGTGCAGGTCGTCGAGGACCAGCACCAGACCCGAACCGACCCGGGCGGCCACCGCCCGCCGCCAGGCGCGGTAGAGCTGGTAGCGGGCCACGCTGAGCCGCTCGCCGCAGCCCTCCCGGGCCACCACCGCCCACAGCTGGTGCTTCGCGCCCAGGTGCTCGGCCACCTCGTCGCCGAAAGCGTGCAGGAAGACGTGGAACGGGATCCGCCGCTCCGCCTCGGCCGCCGACCCGGCACAGACCGTGGTGCCGGGTCGGTCCAGCCGGCGCAGCGCCTCGACGATCAGCCGGGACTTGCCGGTACCCGGGCCGCCGACCACCTCGACGATCCCCTGCCGTCCGGTGTCCAGCCCACGGACCGCCGCCTCGATCCGGGCGAGTTCCGCCGTCCGGCCCACGAACGGCGCCGGACCCGGGAAGTCCACCGTCAGGGTCACCACCACTCACCCCATCCGCACCGTCGCCCGGCCGAGCCGCTCCAGGCAGATTCCGATCTGGGTCCGCGCCTCCGGGTCACCGGTGGCGGCGTGGACCTCGGTGAAGTCGACGAGCGCCTCCTCGTACCGGCCGGCTCCGGCGAGTGCCGTGCCCCGGTTGAACCGGACGGCGGGGTTGTCGGCGAGGGCGAGCGCCCGACCGAAGTCGGTCACCGCGTCGGCCAGCTCACCCCGGTCGTACGCGGCCGCGCCCCGGGCCGCCCAACCGTCGGCGAAGTCGGGATGTGTGGTGACGAGTCCGGTCAGCACCCGGGTCGCCGCCGTCGGGTCGTCGGCCGTCAGCAGCTGCCCCTGGACACAGCGCAGGTGCGGGTTCTCCGGATCCAGGGCCAGCCCGGCCCGTACGTCGTGCCAGGCGCCGTCGGCGTCGCCGAGTTCGAGGCGGAGCCCGGCCCGGTTGACGTACGCGTCGAGGTGGGTCGGGTCCAACTCCAGCACGTACCCGAAGTCGGCGAGTGCCCCGGCCAGGTCGCCGAGTTCGACCCGGGCGTCGCCCCGGTTGTAGTACACCTCGGGAAACGGCGGGGAGAGTGCCAACGCCCGCTCGTAGCAGTCGACCGCCTCGGCGGGCCGGCCAAGCCGACGCAGCAGGTTGCCCCGGTCGAAGTGGTACTCCGGGTAGTGCGGGTCGGCGGCGATCACCGCGTCGAGGTCGGTCAACGCGTCGTCGTACCGGCCGAGGGCGGCGTACACCTGCGAGCGGTTGTGCCGCAGCACCGAGCGGTGCAACGCGTGCTCGGTGTCGTCGAGGTCCTGCTCCAGCCGGTCGATGCCGTTGCTGACCAGGGTCAACGCCTCGTCGAGCCGGCCCTCGTGCACGGCGACCAGCGCCAGCCCGTTCTGGTTGAAGACGGTCTTGAACGCCCGGATCTTCGGGTCCGGCAGGCACTGCGCGATCGCGATCGCCAGGTTGGCCCAGCCCCGGGCGGTGTGGTGGTCCTGGTGCTCCTTCGGCAGGTAGCGGGTGTGCAGCATGGCGGTCGCGTACGCCGCCTGCAGGTGCACCATCGGGGCGGTGGTCTGGGCCCGGGCCTCGTGGTAGAGCGCCAGGGCCTGCTCGGGCAGGCCGAGCGCGGCCAGTGAGGTGGTCATCTTGGTGGTGAACGCCCACCAGTGGTCGAGCTGCCCGGTCCAGTCGACGACCGCGCGTCCGCGTTCCCCGTAGTCGACGGTGGCGTGGTAAAAGCCCATGTCGACGCAGTAGTCGAGGGCCGCGCGCAGCGCGTCGGCACCGGCGCCGGCCGGGTCGGTCCCGTGCTCGGCGTGGTACGGGAGCGCGCCGAGCCGCACCGACCATTCCGGATGCCCGGTCAGTTCGGCCACCCGCTCGTCGTGCAGCCGGGCCCGGTCCGCCGGGTCGAGCCGCTGGTATGCCGCCCGTACCCGGGGGTCGTCGTCGACGCAGTCGTCGGTGACGTACCGGCGGGCCAGGTCCAGGTCGGACCCTTCGGGCTCCGGCGGCGGGGTCGCGGCGGCGACCACCTCGGTGGCGTACCGGCGCAACGCCCCGGGCAGGGACACCGCCAGCGGACCCGGCGGGGCGACAAGGTCGTCGGTGTCGGTGGCGATCACCAGCCGGAGCAGCTCCGGGTCGGCGCGGCGCAGCAGGACGGCGCAGAGTTCCTGGTCGGTGGGATCGGCGTGGTGCAGGTTGTCGACCAGCAGATACCGGGGTCCGCCGCCGAGTCGACGGAGGTGGTCGTTGAGGAACTCGACGAGACCGTGCGCGATCCGCAGCGTCCGGAGCCGGGAGTAGAACCGGGTCCGTTCCTCCGGAACGGCGAGCGAGGTCAGGGTGTGCCGGGTCGCCGGGATCAGGTCCCGCAGCTCCGGGGCGAGCGAGAGCACCTCCACCTCGTGCCGGCTGACCAGCTCCGGGTAGCGGCGCCACGCCTCCGGGACCACCGTGC
Organism: Plantactinospora sp. B5E13; assembly: GCF_039871775.1. Classification (NCBI taxonomy): domain Bacteria; kingdom Bacillati; phylum Actinomycetota; class Actinomycetes; order Micromonosporales; family Micromonosporaceae; genus Plantactinospora; species Plantactinospora sp. B5E13. The sequence goes on along the minus strand of NZ_JBDPLT010000033.1, from coordinate 30,608 downwards.
GCAGCAGTTGACCCGCGGCCGTGTACGGCCCGCGCCGCCTCCGGTGCGCGTCCACCTCGGCCAGCACCGCCCCCGCCGGCACGGCACCGGGCAACCGGCTCCGGTGCGCGTCCATCCCGACCAGCACCGCTCCGGCCGCGACCGCGGTGAGCAACCGCCGCCGGTCGTGCCGGTGTCGGGCCCGGATCCACTGGTGTGCCGGCCCCGACGGCCCGTCGCCGGCCGGTCGGATCCGGCGGTCCGTCGGGTCCGGGGGCCCGGCTGGTGCGTCAGCCGGTTCGATGTCAGGCATGCGGTCGCGCCTCCCTAGGCGATGACGTGACGGGGTTGCGGGGCACGGTTCCGGCGCTCCCGGACCATCACCGCGACGAGCAGGACCAGCTGACCGACGTTGAGTCCGAGGAAGACGACCGAGTCGGCCAGGCCCACCAGGTCGGGCTCGGTGAAGAAGCGGCCGAGGACACCGCTGGCGAACCGGTACACCGCCGGCAGCATGTAGACGAGCGTCGACAGGCCGACCGCGTAGCCGACCACCACGAGCCAGCTGTACCAGCGGCCGATCCGGCGGTCGACCGGGTGGAACAGCGACTCGTCGTACCGCCGGTCCTGGCGGCCGAGCCATCGGTTGACCCGGTTGCGCAGCATCCGCATCGCCGTGGTGTGCAGGTCGACGCAGCCGAAGACGGTGGTGAAAAGGTGGTAGAGGTCGGTACGGAGAAAGAAGTAGAACTGCCAGACGGTACGCAGCACGGTGCCGAACGCCAACGCCAGACAGATCCGACCGGCCAGCGGGATGCTGCCGTCGGGTTCCCGGAGCACCGCCGCGACAAGCGTCAACGCCGCCACCGTGAGTACGTCGGCACCGATCCCGGCCAGCATCGGCAGGTACCGCTTGCGGCGGGGCACCACCACCAGTCCGTCCAGCGACGTCTCCAGCACCAGCCGGCCGAGGCGGTGACTGAGCGAGAGCCGGGACCGCAACCCGAGCCGGCGTCCGGCGAGCGCGTGGGCGCCCTCGTGCACCAGCATCAGCGGGATCTGCCCGAGGAAGAGGGTGAGTTCGATGACCGAGTAGTAGTCGGTGAAGAAGATGTGGTCGTAGTGCGGCGCCAGGTCGGGTTCGGCCGCCATCACCGCGATCGCGGCGGTGACCAGCAGCGCGTACCCGGCGAAGGCGACCGGGGAGAAGAGGGCCCGGCCGAGGCGCTGCCAGCGCACCGGGCCCGGTGCCGTGGCCGGGTCGGACGATCCGCCCGGACCGGCCGACCCGTCGCCGCCGGCCGGCCGGTCGTCCCCGGCCGGGCGGATGAACTCCAGTTCGGCGAGGGTGTCCAGCAGTTCGGCGACGTCGACCGGCTCGCCGTAGGTGTCGGCGTACCACTGCGCGGCCTGCCGGGGCGTGGTCCCGGCGGCGAGCCGGCGGACCAGTTCCGCGCCGTCGGGCGGGAAGATCGCGTACGAGTCGACGTCCGGCCGGCCCACCGTGACCGCGTCGGCTTCCTCGAGGTAGACGAGCGGGTGCAGGCGTACCACCCGGTCGAGCTGCCCGGTCTCCATCGGGGTCCCTCCTCTCACCCTCGCGACTCGACCGCCGCCACGGCACCGCCTCAGAAACGGCACCGCATCCGCGGCACCGCCACGGGAACGCCCACCGCGTCCACGGCGTCGCCCGGCCGCGTGACCGGCCAGCTGACCGGCCAACCGGGCCTGCCCCGGCCGGGCGACTCCGGCGGATCAGTTCACCCAGGGCCAGATCGGACCGGGCAGGGACGGGCCGCACGTGTCGCCGTAGATCGCGGAAGCGGCGGCGGTCAGCCGGACCGGGCCCGCCTTGCGCACCACGAGCTTCTTCAGCGGCCGGGTCTGCGGGTGGGACATGGGATTCACCTCCTTCGACGAGTAGGTGCCCCACTCTGCCCGCCGTCGGCCGCCCTAGGATCCGGAGAAACACGGAACCCGTACGGGTCCGGCACGCTGAGTCGTCAACGGCCGCCCCCGGGATCGACCGGTCAGGAAGGGGTCCTTCCGCAGCGCCGACTGCCACCCGGCAACGGGAAGGACCCCTTCCGTGCGGTCAGTGGTCGCCGAGTTGGCGGGCGACCGCGGCCCGGGACGGGACGCCGAGTTTGGCGATGATCCGGGTGACGTGGGTTTCCACCGTGCGTGGGCTCAGCACCAGCTGACCGGCGATCTGGTGGTTGGTCAGGCCCTGGGCGACCAGTTCGGCGACCTCGCGCTCGCGGGCGGAGAGCGTCACCGGGCCCTCGGTACGTTGCCGGGGCAGTCGGGCCGCCAGTCGACGCTGGGCCCGGTCCGCCTGACCGGCGAGCCAGCGCGCCCCGCTGCCGGCGAAGAGTTTCTTGGCCCGGCCCAGCTGTTCCCGGGCCGGTTGTGGATGTCCGGACGCGAACTCCGCCTCGGCGAGCAGCATCCGGGCCTGTCCCTCGGCCACGGGTGTGCCGGCCCGGGTGAACCAGCCGATGGTCGGGGTGATCTCGGCAACCGCCGTGGCGGGCAGGTTCTGTGCCATCAGGAGTCCGGCCCGGGCCAGGCCGACGTGGCCGAGCCGGGCCGGCATGCCGGCGGCGACGTCCGTGGCCCGGCCCAGCCAGCGCCGCAGCTGTGCCGACGTGCCGGCACCGGTGGCCGATCCGGCGCTGGTGGCCGGGCCGGCACCGGCGGGTGGGGGGACGTTCGCCGCCCCGGCCGGGGTGGCACCGGCGGCCGCGAGGGCGCGTAGCGCCAGGACGCTGGCCTCGGCCGGTCCGAGACAGCGGTACGTCTCCGCGTCCGCCAGCAGTTCCTGACAGTCGTCGTACTCGCCGAGCGCGTGGCACGCCTCCGCCAGGTGCAGTTGCACCACCGCCCGGTAGAGGGTGGAGCGCGGCGGAGCGCTGCCCCGCAGCCGGTCCAGGACGGGGCGTACCGCCTCCGGGCCGTCGACCCAGAGCAGCGGCCGGAGCCGGACCGCGCTGGCCAGGGTCGCCGCCTCGGCGCTGCCCTGCCAGCGGGCGATCTCCTCGGCCTCTTCCGCGTCCCGGAGCGACTCGTCGACCCGGCCGGCCGCGCCGTACAGCACCGACCGTGCCGCGTAGAGCACCGGCAGGACGTGGATCCGGCCGAACCGCACCCCGACGTCGATGCCGCGTTCGGCGTGGGCGAGGCCGTCGGCGTACCGGTCGACCATCGCCTCGACCCAGGCGAGCAGTGCGATCGCCCCCAGTTCGTCCCGGAGCGCGACGTCGCCGAGGGCGTCGATCATCCGGCCGGCGTGCGAGATCCGTACCCGGGCGGTGGGGAACGGGCCCTTGGCCAGGGCGCAGGCGGCGAGTACGGTGCTCGCCGCCGCCTCGAACCCCCGGTGCCCGCCACGCCGGGCCCGTTCGACGGTTTTCGCCGCGTGCCGGGCACCGGATCGCCAGCGACCGGCGAGCATCTCGTTGACCGCCAGTTCCAGCCGGAGCATCGCCTGGCTGGCGCCGGTGACGCCGAGCCGGTCCAGTTCGGCGCTGAGCAGGGTGCTGGCGACGTCGTGCCGGCCGGCCAGCCGCTCCAGCACGGCGAGTTGCTCGACGGCGGTGTGCCGGTGCGGTCCGGCGATCGCGACCAGGTCGTGCAGCACGGCCCGGGACTCGTCGAAGCGCCCGGTGACGCTGAGCGCCTTGGCGAACAGCAGCCGTAGTTCGGCCCGCCGGTCGGCCTGGTCGGGGCGGTCGGGCAGGGCCGCCAACGCGGCCCGCAACCAGGTGGCGCTGGTGCTCGGTGCACTGCCCATGGTGCTGCGGGCGGCGAGGGTGAGCACCTCGACGGCATCCTCGTCACCCGGTTCGAGGGCCCGGGCGAGGTGGTGGGCCCGCAGGGTCAACGGTGCGCCCCGCTGTTGCAGGTGCGCGGCGACCCGCCGGTGGGCGGCGAGCCGCCACGCCGGGCCGGCCATCCAGTACGCCACCGCCCGGACCAGCGGATGTCGGAAGTCGAACGTGCCACCGGCCTGACGCAGCAGGTCGCGGGCCACCAGGTTGTCGAGGACGACGCCGGTGCGGCACAGGTCGAGTTCGGCGGCGGCGGCCACCGCCGGCACGTCGAGTCCGGTGCCGACCACCGCGGTGGCCTGGAGGACGAGCCGCTCGGTGGGGTTCAGCCCGCGTACCTCCACCGCCATCGCGCCGTGCAGGGCGGTGCTCACCGGTTCGTCCGGGAAGTCGCCCCGCCGCAGCGCGGCCAGCACCTGGGTCGGGGTGCCGGCGAGCAGTTCCAGGTAGAGCGGGTTGCCGCCGCTGACCTGGTGGAGCAGCCGGCGGCGGGACGGCGGTTCGGCCGGCAGCCAGCGGTCGAGGTCGGGTCCGGAGAGCGGCCCGAGTCGGATCCGGGTGGGTGCGGGCGTGAGGTGGGCGAGTCCGTCGGCCAACCGGTCCGGGCACTGGTCGGTCCGGTAGGCGAAGACCACCAGCACACCGTTTCCCGGCGGGTGCCGCAGCAGGTAACCGAAAAACTCGACGGAGGCGTCGTCGGCCCACTGCACGTCGTCGAAGACCAGCAGCAGCCGGGCCGGCCGGGCGAGGGCGGTGAGCAGTTCGCACAGCCGCCGGTGCCGGCGGTGCCGTTCGACCGCCGCCGCGGGACCGGCGCCGACCGGCTCGGCGCCGGGCCCGGCCGCGTCGAGGTCCCGGCCCGCGACGGCGTCGAGCAACGCCTGCAGTTCGGCGCGCTGCGCGGGTACGCCGGCCAGGGCGTCGAGCACCACGCCGTACGGGAGGGAGCGTTCGAACTCGGTGGCCCGGCCGGAGAGCACCACACGTCCGCGCCCCTGGGCGGTACGGACGAGTTCGGCGAGGAGCCGACTCTTGCCGATGCCGGGCTCGCCGTCCAGGGTCAGGAAGCGTGGCTGCGACGAGTCGTCGAGCAGCCTGACCGTCCGGGCCAACTCGTCGTCCCGCCCGACGAATACCGCCGGGCCGGCGGCGGATCTCGTCGCGGTGGGTGTTCCGACAGCGGGTCTCGGGACGGCGGACGGTTCCGGGACAGATTGGATCGACACACGGCACCTCCGGGGGCATCGGAAAGCCTGCGTGCCGAGATAACCGCGTTGACCGTTATTGATGCCAGACCCGATCAGGGCGGACTAAAATCGGTCATCAGTCCATTGACAGCAACGCACCTGGAATCTATGGCCGCAATCCCCGCCCGTTTACCCGACAGCGGAGGTCGGCTCCCCTTTGGCTGATGACGCCTGGTCACGACCCGGCGCAGGACCGTTGAGTCCGCACCCCGACAGCACCGGAGGTCAACTCGGGCGCAGATCCTGCGGCTCCGCCAATAGCGCACGAAGGGGTCGGGGACAGACAGTTCCTCCCGCATCGCGGGAAGACCTGGTCCCGCAGGCGGGACCATTTTCGACAGCGTCACCAGTTTCGCCGTCCGAAAACGAAACGATCGGCGACCACGAATCATCCGAATCGTCGAGCGCGGCATCCCGACAACCCCGTGACAATGTGCTCGCGGTCCGGCGCGACCCGCCGCGCCGAGCCTGGTCAGTCGAAGTAGCTGGTCAGATAGCTCCACGAGGCGGCGTTGTCCGCACTCTCCCCGTGCGGCCGGCGCAGCTCGTCGACGTAGATCGCGATGTCGGCGAGCTTCCACCGCAGCCGGTGGAACGCCAGCCCGGCGACGTCGACCGGGCGTCCGGTCGCCCGGGAGTAGTCGGCGAGCAGGTCGGGATCCTCGGTGACCAGCCACAGGTCCCGCTCCGGCGGGGCGAGCCGGACCGTGTCCCAGTCGACCAGCCGCAACCCGTCGGCGGTCCGCAGCAGGTTGCCGGGATGCGGTTCGCCGTGCGTGACGACCGGTTCGGCACCGGTCTGCGCCACCCGCGCGGCGAGCCGGTCGAGGTCGGCCAACCACCCGTGGATCCGTACGGTCTGGACGGTCAGCAGTTTCCGGGTCGGTTCGGCGTACGGGCCGGTGTGCCACGGTCGGTCGAGGTCGTCGAGGGCCGCCTCGAGCCGCTGCCGGCCGGGCAGATCCGGTACGAACCGGCCGGCGGTCCGGGCGACCACCGGGGTGGCCTGGTGCAGTGTCACGAGCAGGTCCAGCACCTCGGGCAGGTCGGCCGGCCGGTGTGGACCGAACCTGCCGGCGACGCCGTCGAGCAGCGGGAAGACCGAGACGGCGTACCGGGGGTCGAGCCGGTACACCGACGTGCCGTCCCCGGTCGGAACCGGCGCGACCACCGTGCCGAGTCCGGCGTCGCGGTGCAGGACGAGCGCGGTGTCGAAGGCTCTGCCGAGCTCGGCGAAGACGACGTCCCGTCCCTCGGGGTCGGCGCCGAGGTCGTCGACGGTGACGAACCACGTCCGGTCGGTGTCGTCGAGTACCGACCAGTGGTAGCTGCCCGCCCCCACCGGCCGGTACGTCAACTCCGCCACGTCGAGCCCCCAGCCGTCGGACAACGCCGCGACCAGGTCTGACTCGGTCATCTCCGCCGGTCTGTCCCGCATGGTGCGCGATTGTGCCGACCTGGGCCGGGCGGGATCAACCGACTTTTCCGAGCCGGCACTGTTGCAGACCTGTTCTAGGGTCGAACCACGAGCCTCGACACCAGTCGATCGGATGGGTGACCTCATGGAGACGATCGTCGACGTTGTCGGCCTGGTCCTGGTGGTCGTGTCGTTGCTCTTCGCCGCCGTACAGACCCGGGAGTTGGCGAAACAGACCCGGCTCAACAACGGCATCACCAGAGTCACCGCCACCAGCGGGCTCGCCACCCTGACCCAGGGCTGGTACCAACACCTGGTCAGGGATCCCTCGTTGCGACCGTACTTCTTCGCTGGCCGGTCCTGCCCGCCGCGCGGCGACGAGCGGGCGGTGCTGGTCAGTCTCGCCGAGCTGCTCGCCGACGTTCTCGAGGGCGACCTGCGGACGACGGCGTTGCTGCCCGGTTTCGACTTCGCGCAGCAGTGGCACGAGTGGCCCGCGCACATGCTACGGAACAGTCCGGTGCTCGTCGAGGTGGTGGAGGCTCACCCTGCCTGGTGGCCCGCCCTGCGGGCGTTGCAGCAGTCGTTGGACGGCGTTGCCGACGGCCCGGTGCCGCACCCGTTGGTCGAGGTACGGCGACCGGGCCGGATCCGCGCCCTGCTGCGTCGGCCGCCCCTGCGGTCACGGCCGACGGAGGCCATCGACCGCGGGGCGCCCGGGTCAGTGGCGTAGTTTCGCCAGTGCCTGCTGCCCGATCCGCATCCCCACCATCTTGCGCAGCACCGGCGTCTGCTTGCCGATCCCCTGCCCGACAACCTGGCGCACGCCCCTGGTCGCGTGGTTGAGTCCGCCGAACCGTTGCATCACGCCCCGGAGGACCTGCCCGGGTTTCTGCTGCTCCCCGGCGAACGCGGTGACGATGATCAGTCCGCCGGTCAGCGCCGGGATCACCCACTGCAGGACCCGCAACTGGCGTTGCCGACCCGCCACGTCCGGCGGTGTGCCGTTCATCGGCGCGGTGCCGGCGACCACCGGCGCCTCGGCGGTCTTCTGCAGCTTCATCCCGAGCAGTCGGCTGTAGCCGGTCGCCGCCAGCGCGGCGACGGTCAGACCGGTCTTGACGGCGCTCATCTTGCCGACACCGGCCTGGGCGAACACCCGCGGACTCTCGGTGATCAGCTCTCCGGCCGCGCCCACCACGTGCGCGCCGATCGCCGCCGCGTTGACCGGGGTCCACCGGGCCCAACCCTCCGACGCCACACCGAGCCGCTGTTTCTTGTCGGTGACCTTCTCCGCCGCGCCGTTGACCCCGACCGCCCCCATCAGCGTGCCGCCGAACCAGGCCGCCAGGCCGAGGTCGTGCATCGAGCGCAACATCGTGTGCCGTTCCCCCATGAGCCACCCTCCCGTTGTCCGAGGTTCCGGGCGTACCCGCTGGTCACGACCTCAATCGGCACGGCAGGTATCATCATCGCTCGATGAGCATGCTGGGTGCGACCGCGTACGACGAATGTCCGGATCTGCCGCCGCTGGGCGCCACGGTCACTCTCTTGCGGCGTCGACGTCCGGCAGCAGGGTGAACTCCGTACGCCCGGAGGCGACCCCGTTGACCTGGAGTTCGATCGCGTGTGCGCCCGGGTGGTAGCGCCGGGTGGTGATCTGCCGGAACGAGTGCTCACGGACCAGCCGACGCTGCTCGCCCGGGGCGAGGATCATGGTGGTCAGCTTGAAGGTCTTGCCCCGCTGGCTGCCGTTCGCCTTCCTGTGGTGCACGATGTAGTCGACCGCGAGGGTCACCGGCCCGGTGCCGGTGTTGGTGATCGTGGCGGTGAACCCGACGCTGCCGCCGAACGGGATCTCCGTCGCCGCCAGCGCCGGCCCGACCACCTCGACCGGTGCCGACGCGGTGAAGCCGAGCAGCGCGAGCGCCCCCGGATGCCCCTGCTTGACCAGGGTCCGCAGCCCGTGCCGGACCACCCGGTCGGTGTTCTCGTCTGGCGCGGCCAGCCAGGACCGGGCCGTCTCGGCGACGATGTCCGGTTGCTGTCGGCTCAGGTCGTTCAGGTGGTTGGCGACCGACCGTCGGACGTACTCGCTCTCGTCCCGGTAGAGCGCGTCGAGGATGGGCAGCGTGGCCCGGGGGTCGGTCAGGATCCCGGGGACACGTTTCGCCCACGGCAGGAACGGCCGGGTCCCCTCCGAGGCGAGTCGCCGGACGTCCGGGTCGGGGCTGTCGGTCCAGCCCCGGATGATCGCCAGGGCCCGGTCGAGGTCGTGGTGGAGCAGCGTACGGAGGGCGAACTCGGCGGTGAGTCGGGAGGTGAGGTCGGCGAGCAACGCCATCGCGTCGTCGAAGGCTGTGAGTGTCCCGTCCGCTACCGCGGCGGCGGCGACCGCCTCGGTCACCGGCCAGACCAGCCAGCCGTGGAACGGCAGGGCGCCGTCCCGGGCCGCCCGGATGGTCCGGGTGAACGTGGCGTAGTCGCCGGGCAGGTCCCGCCGCAGCGCCTCGCCGAGCAGGTCGCTGCGTTCCCGCAGGGAGCGGCCGGCCAGGTCGCCGGCGGCCCGGCGCAACGCGGACAGCGGCGCCTGCGGCGCGACCGCGGCGACCGCGCTCACCAGCGCCCTGGCGGTCTGCGCACCGATGAGTTCGTCGGCGAAGGGCATCTGCTGCTCCCGGGTGGTCCGTTGATCGGCGCGGACCATTCTGCGCGCCGGGTACGACGGTCGCCAGGGTCTCGCCGCCTGGGTGCACCACACCCTGCCAGTCCTGGACCAGAAGCGTTTACGCTGGTCAGCATGGCCGGCGCTGCCCGCGACAGCAACCCGCTCGGCGACTTCCTCCGGGCCCGGCGGGCCGGGGTCGAGCCGACCGAGGTCGGCCTGCGCGGCGGTGGTGACCGCCGGGTCGCCGGGCTGCGCCGCGAGGAGGTCGCCGTACTGGCCGGGGTGAGCGTCGACTACTACGCCCGGCTGGAACAGGGCCGGGAGCGGAACCCGTCACCGCAGGTCCTGGAGGCGATCGGCCGGGCACTCCGGCTCGGACCGGACGCCCGGGGACATCTGTTCCGGCTCGCCGGACTCAACCCGCGGCTCGGCCCGGACCGGGCGGCGGACCGGGTCCATCCCGCGCTGCGGCAACTCCTGGACGCCTTCCCGACCTCGGCCGCCTACGTGCTCGGTCCGGCGTTCGACGTCCTCGCCGCCAACGGGATCGCCGCCGCGCTGCTGAGCCCGTTCGCCCCGCAGACCAACATGGTCCGGGCGTTGTTCCAGCATCCGCAGGGACGGATCGTCTTCCCGGAGTGGCCGACCCTGACCGAGAACGTGGTGTACGCACTACGGCTCAACGCCGGCCTCTTTCCGCGTGACCAACAGTTACGGGCCCTCGTCGACGAACTGCGGCGGGACTCGGTGGAGTTCCGGTCACTCTGGGCCGACCAGCAGGTACGCGGCCTGGGCCGGCTGTTCAAGGTCTTCGTCCACCCGGAGGTCGGCCGGGTCGAGTTGACGTACCAGACGTTCGACGTACGGGACGCCCCCGGTCAGCAGCTTCTTGTCGGTACGCCGGAGCCGGGCAGCCGCAGCGCCGAGGCGCTCACCTACCTGGCAGCGACGCGGGTCACGTCACAGCACCAGTAGGTCACGTCACGGCAGCACCACCAGGAACGGGGACTACCATCCCGCCATGGCACTGCTGCACCGGGCGGAGATACGTCCCACGAAGCTCGAACTGCTGGCCGGCTGGCTGCCCGGCCGTGACTGGTACCAGGGTCGGCCCGGCGCCGAACTGGTCCGGGTGGCGGCCTACCGCTTCGACGACCCGGCCGGCCGGGTGGGGATCGAGACGATGCTTGTCAGTTTCGGTGACGGGCCGGTGCTCCAGGTGCCGCTCACCTACCGTGACGCGCCGCTGGACGGTGCCGACGGTTGGCTGATCGGCACCACCGACCATTCCGTGCTCGGCCGGCGCTGGGTCTACGACGGCTGCGGCGATCCGGTCTACGCGGCCGCGCTGGCCGACGCGGTCCTCGCCGCCACCGGTCAGGCGGAAGAGCACTTCGAGGTGGCCGGGAAGCGGGAGGTCCGGGCACCGAGCATGGCGATCGCCAGCAGCGGTGACCCGGGTACCGAGGTGCCGCACCTCGGCGAGCACCGGCTGGTTGTCGAGGGTGAACCGACCCGGATCGTGACGGATCCGGTGGAGCTGGCCGTGGTCCGTTGCCTGGCCGCCGACGGCACTCCCCCGACCGGCACCGGCGCCGTGCTGACCGGCAGCTGGGACGGGCAGCCGACACCGCTGCCGCTGGCGTACGCCGCCCTGCGCTGAGCCGTCCCGGCCCCCGGGTGACCTGGGCCGACAGCACCTGCCAGGGTGTGCCGCACCCCGGAAGACCGACCCTTCTTCCGGGGCCACCGTCGACGCACGATTGCTCCTGGCCGCCGAGCACGCGGCGACCGCGACAGCGACCAGGAGTTTTCGTGACCATGACAGCGAACACCAACGGCAAGATCGTCCTGATCACCGGGGCGAGCAGCGGAATCGGGGCGGCGACCGCCCGCCGGCTCGCCGCCGACGGACACCACGTCGTGCTCGGCGCCCGACGCACCGACCGGCTCGCCGCCCTCGCCGCCGAGATCCGCGCGGCAGGCGGGCGGGTCGACCACCAGGAGCTGGACGTGACCAGCCTGGAGAGCGTACGGAGCTTCGTCGAGGCCGCCCACCGGCGGCACGGCCGGATCGACGTACTGGTGAACAACGCCGGGGTGATGCCACTGTCCACCCTCGACGCACTGCGGGTCGACGAGTGGAACCAGATGATCGACGTGAACCTGCGCGGCGTCCTGCACGGGATCGCCGCCGCGCTGCCGCTGATGAAGGCCCGGGGCAGCGGTCACGTGGTCAACGTCGCCTCGACGGCCGGGCACCGGGTCGACCGGACCGCCGCCGTCTACTGCGCCACCAAGTACGCGGTCCGGGCGCTGTCCGAGGGGCTGCGGCAGGAGAGCCGGGAGATCCGGGTGACCGTGGTGAGCCCCGGCTTCACCGAGTCGGAGCTGACCGACCGGGGTGGCGACCCGCAGGTCCGGGCGGCCGTACGGGCGGCGGCCGAGCAGCTCGCCATTCCGGCCTCCGCCATCGCGGACGCGATCGGATACGCGATCGCCCAGCCCGGCAACGTGGACGTCAACGAGATCGTGGTCCGCCCGACCGCCCAGGGCTGACGGTCCCCACGGTCGGCGTTGTCGTAGCGGCTGTCTACCATCCCGTCGCATGGGGACGACCTATCAGACCGTGCTGGCGACCGGCCCCCTCGACAATCTCCGCCACGCGCTGACCCTGCTCCGGCGGGAGGCGTACGTGGTGCCGGTCGCCGAGCGCCGCTGGGCCGTCCTGCCGCGCGAGGACGAGCACGGGTACGCCGACACCGACGAACTGGCCCGGCTGCTGAGCCTCGTACCCGGCTGCTCCGCCGCGAGCTTCGACGTCCACGACTCCGACGTACTGAGCGTCGGCCTGCACCACGACGGCGACAAGGTCCACTCCTACGTGTCGGACCGGTCGTACGTCGTGGAGTGGTGGGACGACGACGACAACGAGTGCTGGATCGGCCTCGACGGCACGGTGTACCCGGAGGACGGTCCGCTGCCGCCGCCGGGGCCGGCCGGCGACGACCCGGCGTCGTTCGCGCCGCTCGGCGTCGGCGACGTCGACCTGGTACGCCTGCACGCCGCCCTGCGCGGCGACGTGTCCGAGCACGATTCGTCGCGGTTGCGCGCCGAATGCCAGCACCACGAGATCCTGGCGGCACTGAACCTGGATCCGGGCCCGGCGACCGAGGCGTTCCGGCACTTCACGCCGGAGAGGTTTCCGGCGGCGGTCCGGGTTGGCCCGTTCGCGGCGGAGCCGGCGGGCTCCCCGCCCTGATGGCTCGCCGGCCCCGCCTGGTCAGCCGGTCCGGCGGTCAGCCGTGCTGGCGGACGTAACCCAGCTCGAAGTCGAGATTCCAGGTCGTGCCGTCCTTCGACATCTCCCACCGGGCGTCGACGCTGTTGCCGTCGGCGCCGAGCGTGCCGGTGAACCGCTGGTGGAAGCCGGGTGCCTCGCGCCAGATCCGCCAACCGCCGTCCGCGAACGTCATCCGGTAGACCCGGTGCACGCCCCGGCCGTCGGTGTAGAGCATGGTGAACTCGCCGGTCGTGTCGTCGAGCCCGATCAGCGCGTACATCGGGAAGGGCGCGTTGTCCCGCCACTGCTGTGGCGTGCCGTCCGGGATCGTGTCGACGTCGGTCACCTGCCGGATGAAGAGCCCGTCCGGCTGCCAGGCGAACTCGCCCCTGGCGGGCCGGTGGTCAGGTCTCACCGGGGCGGACCAGCCCACTCTCGTAGGCGATCACCACGAGCTGGGAACGGTCCCGGGCGTGCAGTTTGCTCAACAGCCGACTGACGTAGGTGCGGGCGGTCTCCGGGCTGAGGTACAGGGCGGCGCCGATCTCGGCGTTCGACCGTCCGGCGCCGACCTGGGCGAGAACGTCCCGTTCGCGGTCGGTGAGCCCGGCGAGCCGGCCCGGGTCGGCGACCGGTGACCGGGCCACCGCGGCGAGGACCCGCCGGGTGACGGCGGGCGACAGCAGCGCGTTTCCGTCCGCGACGAGCCGGACGGCCTCCCGGAGCGCGTCCGGCGGGGTGTCCTTGAGCAGAAAGCCGGCGGCACCGGCCCGGATGGCCTCGAACAGGTACTCGTCGTCGTCGAAGGTGGTCAGCATGACCACCCGGACGTCGGCCAGTTTCGGGTCGGCGAGGATCTGTCGGGTCGCGGTCAGCCCGTCGGTGCCGGGCATCCGGACGTCCATCAGCACGATGTCGGGTCGTTCCGTCCGGACGACGGCCAGCCCCCCGGCACCGTCGCCGGCCTCGCCGACGACGGCGATCTCGGGAGTACGTTCGAGCAGCGCGCGGAGTCCGGTGCGGACCAGGTGCTGGTCGTCGACGAGGACGACCCGGATCGGGGTCACGTCCGGCTCCCGGGCAGCGGCAGTCGGGCGTACACCCGGAAGCCGCCGCTCGCCACGGTGCCGGCGGTGCCGCCGTTGCCTGTGGTGGTGATGGTGTCGGCGGTTCCGGTGGTGCCGGCGGTTGGGGTGTCGCGGCCGGGTCCGATGGTGCCCGCCTCGACGGTGCCGCCGAGCAGGGTGACCCGCTCCGCCATGCCCCGCAGCCCCTGCCCGGCCGTGCCGGGCGGTCCGTCGGGGCCGGGTGGGACCGCCCGCGCGCCCCGACCGTCGTCGACGACCTCCAGCGACAGTTCGGCGCCGGTCACCCGGACGGTGACCTCGACCCGGGTGGCTCCGGCGTGCCGCAGGGTGTTGGTCAGCGCCTCCTGGACGACCCGGTAGGCGGTGGTCCCGACGACGGTCGGCAGCGTGTCGACGTCACCGGTGACCCGCAGCTCGACCGCCAGCCCGCTGTGGCGGACGCCGTCGACGAGGGTGGCCAACTGGTCGAGGCCGGGTGCCGGTTCGCGGGTGCCGGGGTCGCGGCGCAGCGTACCGAGGGTGGCCCGCAGCTCGGCCATGGCGGAGCCGCCCGCCGACCGGATCGCCGCCAGCGCGTCTCGGGCCCGGTCGGGTCGACTGTCGGCAAGTGCCTCCTCGGCGACCGCGGACTGCAGCGTGACCACGGACATGGTGTGTCCGAGGGTGTCGTGCACCTCGCGGGCGATGCGGAGCCGTTCGGCCTCGACCTGCCGGGCGGCCTCCCGGCGGCGTTCCTCGTCGGCGACCGCCGCCTGCCGGGCCAGTTCGGCCCGGAGTGACCGCCGGTTGCGGACGGCGTCGCCGAGGGCGATGACCGCGAGGATCAGTGCCGCCTCGGAGCCGAGGTCGAAGCCGACGACGATCGAGACGTCGTCGCCCTCGACCAGGCGGGCGCCGACCGAGACCGCCAGCAGCACCGCGCCGACGACGGCCGCCGCCACCGCCTGGCCACGTTCCGCCGCCCGGTACAGCACGGCGGCGGCCGGCGCGGCCAGCCCGATCGGCGGCAGGTCCAGCATGTAGTAGGCGACGATGCCGAGCGCGGTGACCAGCAGGGCGGGCACCGGCCACCGCCGGGCGCAGAGCAGCAGGGCGCCGAGTCCGACCGCGAAGCCGTAGGCGAGGGCGGCCCGGCCGGGTGCGGCGTTGTCGGTCACCACGGCGGCGGCGACCAGCAGGAAGGTGGCGGCGCCGAGCAGCGCGTCGGTCCGGGTCGGTGGGGTGGCCTGCACGCAGCCGAGCGTAGGCCGGCCCGGGGTGAGACCGCTGTCGTCGCCGGGCGTCAGTTCCGGGATCCGGCGTACGTCGAGAAGCGACCCCGGATCGCGCCGCCGCGCGGCAGACGGTCGCGGTACGGCTGCCTAGCGTCGATGACGGCTCGACAGAGCCGCTTTGTCCGACAACTTCCGAAGGGATGCACACAGTGTTACGCACCCGATTGATGTGGTTTGCTCTGATCGCCCTGGTCTGGACGGCGATGATGTCGTTCGGCGGGGTGGCCGCCGAGACAGTGATGCTCTATCCGAACATCTTCGGTGACGCGCCCGCCTCGCTGGACCGGGCCCGGGAGTTCCTGGTCGCTGGCGGGCCGAGCGACTACTTCCCGCCGCTGGGCGCCACCGTGGTGCTCAGCAGCCTCGCCGCCACGGCCCTGGCCTGGCGGAACCGCCGGCTGCGCTGGCTGGTCGCCGGAGCCGCCGCGGTTTTCATCGCCTGCGAGTTCCTCTTCTCGGTGGTCTTCTTCTGGCCACGTAACGAGATCATGTTCGTCGACCCGGTCGGCACCCACTCCCCCGAGTACCTGCGTCAGGTCGCCGGCGAGTTCGTCGCCGGACACTGGGTACGCCTCGCCGGCGGCCTGGTCACGGCGGTGCTCGCGTTCACCGCGCTGCTGCGGTTCACCCGCGACACCGCGCCGCGGGCGGCTGCCGTGGCGGACGCGCCTGCCCCGGCGGACGCGGGGGCTCCGGCGGACGCGGGGGCTCCGGCGGACACGGGAGCCGGGCGATGAGCCATGCCGCCCGTACGCCCGGATTCTCCTGGCCGGTGCTGGTCGGGCTCGCCGCGCTGGCCGTACCCCGGGTGGTGCTGCACGACCTCGGGGTGATCGAGGAGGGCAGTCTGGTCAACGGGCTGCTGGTGTTCCTGCCGCCGCTGTGCTGGATCGCGGCCGTGCTGTGGCGTCGCCCGTCCCGCCCGTTCCTGACCGTGCTGCTCGTCGGCGCGCTCTACGGCGTGTTCCTCGCGGTCGGCCACCAACTGCTCTGGGACTCGGCCTTCGGCCAGACCACCCCGGCACTCGGCGGCAACCTCGCCGACCTCGACCCGGGGGCACAGGAGGGCATCCTGCGGACCGCCGCCGTACTCTCCAGCCTCGTCACCGGGGCGTTCGTCGGCGCGGTCACCGGTGCCGTCGCGGCCCTGCTGTGCCGGGTCGTGCCGCCAGCCGACAATGCTCCGGAGCAGGTCGGCCGGCAACTGTCCGACCGTCGGTGACGGTTGCCGGTCAGCCGTCCCGGAGCGTACGGCCGGTGGCGGCGAGCGCCTCCCGGAGGATCCGGACCGCCTTCGGGCCGACTCCGTGCAGCGCCGCCAACTCGGCGGCGGTCAGGTCGGCGACCTGGGCCAGCGTGCTGATGCCGGCTCCGGCAAGTGCCCGGGTGGCGGGTCTGCCGATGGCCCTGGGCAGGTCACCGACCTGACCCGGGGCGGCGGTGCCGGTGGCGGCCACCCGCGCGGCGAGCGGCTCGGGGGCGTGGGCGAGCCAGGCACGCCGTACCCAGTGGTTGAGCTGCTGACCGTTGATGTCCCGCAGCGGCACCAGTACGCCGGTCGCCGTCGTTTCCCCGGTCAGCCGCTCGGCGGTCGGGTGTTCGGCGCACACCTGCTCCGCCTCGGCGGCTGGCAGGTGCAGGCGTACCCGGTTGTCGGGGTCGACCGAGGCGAACTCCCGGTCGTGGACGGTGAAGGTCACCGGGCCGGGCCGGGCGCCACGCTCGACGGTCTCCGGCAGGGAGAGCGCGGTGGTGCGGAGCTGGGCCAGCGTCGTCATGCCGGACACGATCGCATGCCCCTCCGACGACGCCTGCGCCCGGCGGTGGCCGGTTCGTCGCACCGCTGTCGCCGTTTGTCCGGGGCCGAGTCCGGGAACCCTCCCCGGATGGTGACCCACACCCCGTCCCGGCGTCGGACGCCGGCCCGCAGCTGGCTGGTCCTGCTCGGATTCCTGCTCGCGGTCGCGGTCACCGCCGCGATCGGCGGGCTCGGGGTGCAGGGCACCACCGAGGAGTACCAGAACCTCCGGCAACCGTCCTGGGCGCCGCCGTCGTGGCTGTTCGGCCCGGTCTGGACGGTGCTCTACGTGCTGATAGCGGTTTCCGGCTGGCTCTACTGGCGGCGGGCCGGCTTCGACCGGGCACTCGTCGTCTACGCGGCACAGTTGGTGCTGAACGCGATCTGGACCCCGCTCTTCTTCGGTGCCGGCCGGTACGGGCTCGCCTTCGCCGACATCGTCGTACTCTGGCTGCTCATCGGGTTGACCGTGGTGCTGTTCGGGCGCCGTTCCCGGCCGGCCGCGTGGCTGCTGCTGCCGTACTGGGCCTGGGTCACCTTCGCCGCCGCGCTCAACTTCACCATCTGGCAACTCAACGCCTGAGGTACGGAGGCGGCCCGGTCACCGCCCCTCGAGGGACTGGTGACCGGGCCGTGCTCCACGTACCGATGATCAGTTGACGTTACGGATGGTGCCGCCGTCGACCCGCAGGTTGGCGCCGCTGATGTAGCCGGCGAGTGGGCTGGCCAGGTACGCGACGGCGGAGGCGATCTCGTCGGGTCGCCCCATCCGCTGGATGTCGTTGGGCACCAGGTCGTTGGTGGCGGCCTGCTCGATCTCCTCCCAGGTCTCGCCCCAGCCGCGTTCGGGGGCGAGTCCGGTCAGCAGATCCTTGACCGCGTCGACCAGGATCGCGCCGGGCGCGACGACGTTGGAGGTCACGCCGGAGCCGCGCAGTTCACGGGCCAGCGACACCGCCAGGTTGTGCCGGGCGGCGAGGGTGGCGTTGTACTGCGGGTGCTGGAACAGTGGCTGCGTGCCGAGGCCGCCACCGATGGTGATCACCCGTCCCCAGCCGCGTTCGCGCATCTGCGGCACGAGGCGCTGGATCATCCGTACGCCGGAGATGACGTTGCCCTCGTAGGTCTCCGCCCAGCTGTCCGGGGTGGCATCGGTCCAGGAGAGGTGCTTGTAGGCACCGGCGTTGTTGACCAGGATGTCCACCTGGCCGCCGGCCAGCGCCTCCGCGGCCACCTTGTCCGCGCCCTCGTCGGTGGTCAGATCACCGACCGCGACGTCGGCGGTGCCGCCGGCTGCCCGGATCTCGTCGGCGACGGCCCGGGCACGTCCTTCGTCCCGTCCGTGCACGACCACCGCGGCGCCCTCGGCGGCGAGCAGTCGCACCATCGCCACGCCGAGCCCGGAGCTCGAACCGGTCACCAGGGCACGCTTGCCCGAAAGTTGCAGATCCATGAGATTTTCCCCGTTTCGCCTGTGCATCAGTCTGCTATGTCTACAACCGTAGACCTGATGGAAGAAGTAGTCTACGCTCGTAGACATGAGCCACAACGCACCCGGAGCTGGGAAAAGTCCCGGCACCCGACGGCGGGACGCCGCCGCCACCCGAGAGGCGATCCTGCGGTCTGCGCAGGAGTCCTTCACCCGGGTCGGCTACGACGGCGCCGGAGTACGCGAGGTCGCCGGGAACGCCGGGGTGACCGCCATGCTGGTCAACCGCTACTTCGGGTCGAAGGAGCAGCTCTTCGCCGAGGTGGTGGACCGGTCCTTCGCGCCGCGTACC
The DNA here is from genome assembly GCF_039871775.1 of Plantactinospora sp. B5E13. Lineage (NCBI taxonomy): Bacteria > Bacillati > Actinomycetota > Actinomycetes > Micromonosporales > Micromonosporaceae > Plantactinospora > Plantactinospora sp. B5E13. The sequence goes on along the minus strand of NZ_JBDPLT010000033.1, from coordinate 12,240 downwards.
GTCGTCGGCACCGACCGGGAGGCGCTGACCGAGCAGACCGCGAGCACCCTTGCCGCGCGAACCGCGTCGGACGCCGACGACCTCGACCCGTTCCTGTTGATGCTCCGCTCGGCGGCCAACCCGCGGGCCGCCGAGATCATCCGGGCCGGCATCGAGCGGCACGTCGGCAGCCACGTCACCGGCCTGCTCGGCGGCGCGGACGCCGCCGTCCGCGCGGAGCTGCTGCTCTCCCTGATCGCTGGGGTGTGGCTGATGCGCCGGGTCGTCGCGACCCCGGCGCTCAGTGAGGCTGACGAGGAAACCCTCGCCCGCCACCTGCGGGACCTGATCTGGACCCTGGTCGACCCGCCGACCGACTCCGACGAGTCGACCGACCTCGACCCGCCGACAGACCTCGACGCGGAGGCCGACGTTACGGCTGCTGACGACGCAGCCGGGTGAGGATGTCGGCGATCTCCCGGGTCTCCTCGTCGTCGGCGCCGTAGACCAGCAACAGGTCGTCGTGCAGCGGCTGCAGCTCGGCGACCGCCTCGGCCTCCCGCCCCTCCGAGAGCAGCAGCAGACCGATGCTGCGACGGATGTCGAGCGCGGTCTGGTTCGCGTCGCCGCCGTCGTCGCGGACGTGGTCGAGCGCCTGCCGGAACTGCCGCAGCGCCGCCGTCGCCTGCCCCAGCTCCGCCCGGCAGTACGCCGCCTGGCGCAGACAGTCCACCGCGTCCGGGTTCCCGGCCCCGCCGACCCGGGTGTACGCCCCGACCAGCGCGTCGAACTCGGGCAGCGCCCGCCGGTAGTCGCCGCCGAAGAGCAGGCTGGCGGCACGCCGGGCCCGGAGCACCAGCACCTGCCGGCTCTCCATGCCGAGCGCGTCACCGGCCAGGGCGATCACGTTCTCCAGCACCTCGGCCGCCTGGGCGTACCGGTCCTGTTCCAGCAGCTCGGTGGACTCGGCGAGCGCGTCACGGATGGCGTTGCGGAGCGCGGTGTCGACGCGGACCACCACTGGCGGGGTGGCCGGCTCCTCGACCGTCGAGGCAGGCGGCGCGGGGGCCGGCGCCGGACGGGGTGCGTTCGGCCGCCGGTAGAGCAGGGTCGGGTCCGGCATCCCGGACAGCTCGGGTCCGACGGTCGGCGGCTCGGCCCCGGGCGGCGGCAGGAACGGCAACAGGCGCTGGTGGACGGCGTACGCGTCCGGGGGCCGCTGCTCGGGGACCTTCGCCAGCAGTTCCAGGACCAGCCGCTCCAGCTCCTCGGGTACGTCCGTCCGCCACTGCCGCACCGCCGGCGGCGGCTCCTTGACGTGCCGGTACATCAGCTGGAACCCGGTCGCGGCGGCGAAGACGTGCCGGCCGGTGAGCAGTTCGTGCAGCAGGCAACCGAGGGCGTACAGGTCGCTGTGCGGGCTGACCTGGGCGGCCTGGATCTGCTCCGGCGACATGTAGTGGTGGGTGCCAACCAGGCCGCCGGTGCCGGTGAGCCGGGTGACGTCGGTACGCAGGATCGCGGCGATGCCGAAGTCGAGCAGCTTCACCGCACCGTCCTCGGTGACCAGTACGTTGTCCGGCTTCAGATCCCGGTGCACCACCGGTACGGCGTGCGCGTGCGACAGCACGGTGCAGATCTGGGCGGCGATCGCCACCGCCCAGTCGATCGGCAGTGGACGGTCGGGCTGGATGAAGGCGCGCAGCGAGGTGCCGCGGACGTACTCCATCACCAGGTAGACCTGGTCGTGTGGGCGGTCCAGGACGGCGTCGTACACCTGCGGGACGCCGTGGTGCTGGACCCGGGCGGTGACCCTGGCCTCGCGGCGGAACCGTTTGGCGAACTCGTCGGCCTCCTCCGGCGTACCGGCCACGTCCGGCCGGATCAGCTTGACCGCGACCTCACGGTCGAGCACGCCGTCGTAGCCGCGCCATACCTGACCCATGCCACCGGAGTTGATCTCCTCGACCAGTTCGTACCGGCCGGCGATCGGCTCTGCCCGCACCGTCACCCGTGACCCGCCCTTCCCGAGGGGACGTCCCGTACCCGGCGCCAGTGTTCCCGCTACCGCCAGCACCGTCCACACCCACCCACCCGCCCAGCCGCGGTACGGATCACCTACCACCTGATGCCGGGAATGTCGCCGTCCGTGGCTACCGGCTGTTTGCCGACAGGAACGGTAGGGTAGTTCGTTGCGAAGAGTCCGAATTAGGACGGAGGACGCGGTGCGCCGTACTCGTCTCCAGGCCCCGGTCGCGGTGGTGGTCGGCCTCGTTCTGCTGGCCGGCTGTACGACCGACAGCGGCGCCGGTCCGGTCGCCACCGGCGGCGCTCTGACGGCGCCGGCCACCGGCACCGCCGCCACGCCACCGGCAGCAGCGACCTCACCGGCCCGTTCGACGCCGTCACCAACCTCGGACGTGATCGCCGGATCGCTGCTGCTGCAACCCGAGGACCTCCACGGCGCGAAACTCGAGCCGGTGCCGGACGGTGAGAGCGCGCACCTGCGACCGGCCCGGCCGTGTGGCGCGCGCTATCCGAGCGATCGGACCCGGACCGCCGCCGTCGCGATGCGGGCGTACGTCAGCCCGGCCGACGGATACACCCCGCACGTGGTGCTGCAGTACGTCGGCCTGCACCCCGGCCACGCGGACCGGGCGTTCGACGAGATCGCCGAGGCGGTACGGGGCTGCCCCGGCGGCCTCGGGTCCGGACAGCTCCGGTGGGAGGTGGCCGGGACCGGGATCGCCGGCGACGAGTCGCTGCTCGTCCGGGTCTCCGAACGGTTCAGTTACGGGGACGAGGCCCACGTGGTGACGACCCCGACCGTGATCGCCCGGGTCGGCGACCACGTCACCGTTCTCGCCGACCTGGGTTGGGAGAACGCCAGCGGCGACGAGCCGAAGCTGCGCCAACTGGCGGCGAAGGCCGTCGGACGCCTACGTACGACGGGGTGAGAGGCTCGTTCTGTCGAACCGCCGAGACCCGGGTCAGACCAGGCGGCGGATGTCGCCGTACGCGCGGTAGAAGCCGCCCCGGCCCGACTCGCGTACCTCGGTCACCAGGTATCGCACGCCCGGCTGGCGGATGCCCTTCGGGAACTGCACCGACCAGTCCGACCGGTAGCCGCCGGAGACGACGTGCACCCGCAGCCGGCCGCCGACCTCGACACACTCCACCACCACACCGCCGCCCTGGTCGCTGGTCACCTCGACGGTGGTCGACGGCACGACGGCCCGCATCGGCGGTGCCTTGACGTCGACCACGTCGGGAACGGTGCCCTGCTCGGCGGCGCGGATCGCCGTCTCGCTGGCGTCGATGCAGGCCAACGAGCCGTCGGTGGTGACGATGTAGAGCCGCTCCTGGTGGTACTGCATCGAGTACGCCGACCCGCAGCCGGTGCCGAGCTTCCACAGCCGGTTACCGGCCGCGTCGAAGCAGTAGATCGAGGAGTGGCTGTCACCGGCGAAGACGTACCGGCCGTTCTCGGCGGTGGCGCAGGAGTAGACCGGGGCGTCGCAGCGGTAGACCCGCTCCGACCGGCCGTCCTTGCCGAGCCGGACGACCTGGCGGGTGGCCGTGCCGGCGTACAGCATGCCGGGCTCCTGCCAGCCGAACAGCACCGCGCCGGTGGGCTGGTGCCAGACCTCCCGGCCGGTACGCCAGTCGTAGCTGGTCACCCCGCGCGAGTGACCGTGGTGTACGGCGTCGGCGTCGCAGCGCACCATCCAGCCGGAGGTGCCGTTGCCCCGCCGCCGCCAGAGGAACTCGTCCTCGTGGTCGATCGCGGCGATGCCACCGCCCGCGTCGGAGACGCCCAGCACGCCGTCGTGAATGTCCAGCCAGTAGATGTCGATGTCCGGGGCGATCCGGTACGCCAACTGGGGCACCTTGCCGGAGAGGTCGTAGACGTTGCCGTCGTCGCAGCCGGCGTAGAGCCAGTCGTCGTCGGCGACGATGCACTTCACTCCGTCCGGCAGGCCGAACTGCTGCATCACCTGACCATCGTGGCTGAGGGTGGTGATCAGCCCGCTCTCGTTGCCGACCATGCACCGCTCGTCGTCGACGAAGATGCCGAACGCCGGGGCGCCGGAGCGGTACCGCCACAGCACCGGCGCGGTACGCGCGGTGGACCGGGTGCTGACGATCTGTCGACGCGACACGCTGCGCTTCTGGCGTACGCCGGGCGTGGCCGGGGCGTACCCCTTGCGGACCTTCTCGCCGATCTTCTTGGACGCCTCGGCCCGGGCCCGCTGGTTGTCCGGGAACGTCTTGCTCTTGACCTGGCCGGTGTCGCCGATCCGGCCGTACCGGACGGTCAGCTGGGCGTCGTCGACGGTCACCTCGTAGAACTTGTGCGCGCTGCCGTTGTCTTCGGACAGTTCGAGGTACGTCGTCTCCTGCGGCATCGGTGGGACCTTCCGGCGAGGGGGCAGGGCGAGGGTGGCAGATGGTCGGCGCCGGTCACCGGCGCATCGACGGTCGCACCGTATCCACCGCCCCCGACAAACTCGTCCGGCCGGCGGTACGGGAAGGCCGATCAGTGGTTGCCGCGTGTGAGTTCGCACGGTTTGGATGCCACTTCAGATCTGACGACGGCCGCGTACCACGACGCAACCTGTGCTGACCGCGATCCGACCTGGATGGCGCATGCCCGCCCACGGCGCAGGCTGGTCAAGCTACGGGTCGGGCGGCGAGTCGGTGGGGACCTGACGACCTGAAGGAGTTCGGGGCATGACAACAGACGGCTTGGACGCACCGGTTCCGGACGTGGCCGCGCCCGGGCAGCGGGTCCTCGACCTCCTGGACAAGGCGATCGCTCTCCAGACCCCACTCGTGCGCAAGCACATCGCCCGGGCCCGCCAGCGGAAGCCGGAGGCGACGCCGGCAGGGGTGGTCCGCAACCTGGAACGGATGTACGTCAGCGCGCTGACCGGTACGGGTGCGGCGGTCGGCGGGGCCGCGGCGGCGCCCGGTGTCGGCACGGGCGTCGCGCTGGCACTGACGGGCGGTGAGGTTCTCTCCTCTCTCGCCGCTCGCCAGCGCATTGACTGTCCTGCCTACGCCGACTCTGTTCGAAGCGGCGTACAGTGCGACCGCGCCTGCCGAGATCTCAACCCTCGGGAGTACCGTCTTCTGCCCACCGTTGTTCGGTCAACCGACGGCCGAACGCGTCGTTTCGCAACTCGCAGGCGAGCCGGCCGTTGCGGTGCCACTCGCGGGACTCGACGAGGATGCCGAAGCGGTACGTGTCCTCCGTCCGGACGCTTCCGTCCTCGTGAAAGGTACGCTCGGGGCCGTCCTGCACACCGTTGCGATAGGTGGACTCTGCCAGGAGCACTCCCTCCGAGTCGACCTCGACGGCGACGCCGGTGAAGAGTTTGCCACGGTAGGTGAGCCGGTCGTCGTCGTTGAAGTCGGCCTCGTCAAGCAGCACCCGCATCTTTGCGCACTCCTGTGGTCAAGCTGTTGTGCCATGGTGCCGATGCCGCCCGGAAGCCACCCGCGACGCCCGCTCAGCCCTTGCCCCGCTCGTCACTCTCGCCGTGCCGGGACAGGAGGCCGAGGGCACCGACTGCGGCGGCGAGGGTGGCGGCGGTGGCGAGGGGGCGTACGCCGTCGCGGTCGCGAAGCAGCAGCTGGCAGGTGTCACCGGTGTAATGGGCGGCGACGGGCTGGCCGGCATGATGCCGGGCGAGTCGACGTAGCAACGGGACCGGGTCGTCGACAATCATCGGGGTCGGACACTGCGGCACCGGGATCGGTTCGATCGGGTCGTCGGGCACCGAGCCGGCGATGACCAGTTCCAGATAGTCGAGGCAGAACGCGGTCGCGGCCTCCGGGGTGGACCGGGTGGGCGGGTCGGCCGGAGTGATCACCCCGCTGGGCGGGCCGATGCTGACATCCCAGCGTTCACCCTGGATGAGCCGCAGGTCGCCGGCGTTGCGCACATGGTCGACGATCGTGACCGTGGCCGCCAGCCGCAGTCCGAGGGCGAGCCGGATCAGGTGTGCCAGCGGCGGTACGTCGGGTCGGCGGGCGAGCACGAACAGCCGGGCAGCGGGCCGGCCCCGGGCGGCGTTGGAGACGTACTCGGTGAGTGGGTCGTCCCCGGCCCGGTGCAGGGTGACGGTGCCGTGTCGCAGACTGTGGTCGAGGTCGCCACCGCCGTCGAGTTCGGTGAGGTCGTCGGGGCGTACGCCGAAGTCGCCGGCCCGCTTCCCGAGCCGGAACTGGGCGGGGAGCTGGTGCAGCGGTTTGCCGCCCGGGTGGGTGGCGACGTGCGGGGCCAGCACCCGGTCGCCGAGCTGCCAGGCATGCTCCCCCACCGGCCGCTTCGAGTCGTCCAGTTGCAGGGTGAGCCCGCTGGCCAGCCAGCCGGCCTCGTCGACCCGCCAGTTCAGGTGGACGACCCGACTGCTCAGGTCGGTCAGGATGATGCTCACGTCCCGGTACAGCCGACGGCTGCCGCCGCAGGTGTCGCAGCGGAACGGCGACGGGGCACGGCCGGCGCCGGCACACCGTGGACAGTCGGGCTCGGCGACTCCGGTGCCGAGCAGGCAGTGGCAGCGGCGGAGTCGACTTGTCGGGTCGCAGTCGGGACACTCGACGTACGGGACGGGGCGGCCCTGCCACGACGGCGCCGGCGGCTGCCAGCCGCGCTCGACAATGATTCGGCTCCGTTGGTGGATCTGGCCGGTCGGCGATTCGCTGAGGATCTCGGTGGTGTCGGCGACCTGGAGGCTGGTGTGCCACCAGCGGCCGTCGCGCCAGATCGCCTGCGCGCCAGCGGTCGGCGTGCCGGTGGAGACGTCGACGCAGTCGGCGATGATTCGCCGTTCGAGCTGGTCGAGGTCGATGTCCGGGGGTTCGGCCGGGGGCCGGTAACCGCTGGCGAGGTGGTGGGCGGGTGCGGTCCGGCCCCGTTCCTCCAGGCCGTAGCAGGCGTCCAGGTCGCTGGTGCCGGTGATCGCGGCGGTGAGATCGTCGGCGTGGCAGCGCGCCTCGGTCGGGACGGGTCCGCCGGCGACCTCGTACCGCAGGTGCCAGGTCAGGTCGTCGACGGTCCGGATCCGGCCGGCGTCGACGGGACGGCCATCGACCCGGCGCGCCCCGACAGTGCCGGCCTCGACACGGCGGGCCTCGACACGGCGGGCCTCAACGCGGCGGGCCTCGATGACCAGGTCGAGGCAGAGCAGGTCGGCGAGTCGGCAGAGTCGGGCCAGCTCGGCGGCCGGGTCGCGGGGCGGTTCACTCGCCGTGCGGCCGAGGTAGAGCCGCCACGGATCATTGGACCGGCGGGCGATCGCGTCCGCCTCCAGCACCTTCCGATCGGAGGCGGGCAGGTCCGGCCGCCACTGCTTCGGCAACATGACCAGCGGCCCGTCCGGCGAGCCGGACCCGTTCACGTCGGTCCAGGAGGTGGCGCCGACGCGGGCGGCCAGGTCGCGCAACAGCGGGGCGACCGGCAGATACCAGCCCGGATCATCCTCGGGTCCGCGCGCCGGTTCCACCACTCCGGGTACGACGTTCGCCGAGGCCACCGCCCCGGTGTCGAGGTTCGCCACGGTCAGGACCAGCTGGGCCCGTCGCCGGCCGGTCTGCCGGCAGTCGTGGCACGGTCGGCCGACGGTGCCGACCCCGTCGCACTCCAGGCAGTTGTGGTACGGCTCCCCCGGCGCCCGATCATCGTCGCTGACCAGCATTTTGTTGCCGTAGTAGGTGCAGCGGCAGCGGACGAGGATAAAACTCATCCCGTCACACTCGCGGCACAGCATGACCGGCGGCCCGTCCGGCACGGTGGCGGTCACGACCCCGCCTCCGTATCCGGCTCCGACTCGACGGTTCCGCAGGGTGTCTCGTGTTCGGCACGCAGCACACAGCGCCGGCCGCCGGACAGGAGCCGGTCGCAGAAGAGTCGGGACTGCACGCCCTGGTTGTCCTCCGCCGAGACGGTCGCCTCGGCAACATCCACCTGGGGCAGTCGGTCGAGGGTCCGGGCCGCCGTCCGGGCGAACCGCCGGGCCGCGGTCGGATCCGACGCGGTGAAGGGCACGTGTACGACGTACCGGTCCGTCATCAGCGCCCCGCCAACTCGCGGGCGGTCGGCGCCTGCCGGGACTGCCAGCGTCGCAGCGCCTCCTTGATCCGGGCGTTCTGCTCCCGGACACTCGCCAATTCGGTGTACGCCCGCGCCAGGTCACCGGCGACCTGGTCAAGAAACTGGGCCACCTCGTCCGGGTCGACTCCCCGCCGACCGAAGCCGACTGGGGTGAACCGGCGAGCCCGCACCTGCGACGGCCACAGCGGCCGGTACGCCTCCGACCGGTACGCCGACCCGAGCCGCCGCCGGTCCCTTCTCAGTCGTCGTAACAGCAGCACCCGCACAACCTTCACCAACTTCCGGGTCGTGGATCAGGACATGGACGGGTGACCCCGGCCCGGAACCGGGAGGGGACGCTCCGGACCGGGGTCACCCCGCCCCACCACCGCAGCCAACAGCGGCGAGTACGGCAGCAGGGCGCGTCTCGGGGCCGACACGACTGGTGGGGTGATCACCAGCCGTGTCGGCATTCGCGGATGCCCAACCGGAGGGCCGGTTGCCTACCAGGCTTTCCGTTGCCAGGCGTCCCGCAGAGGCAACTTACAATGCAAAGCATGGGAGGGCAAGAGCTAAGCATGCAAAGCAGGCAAAGTCTTGAGGCTTTGTTGGCGATCATGAGAGGATGCAGGGGCCTACCAGGAAGTTGCCATGCCCCGTATCTCAGATCGCCAGCGCATCGCACAGGACATCCGCGAGAAGATCGCCTCGGGTGAATACAAGCCCGGCGACAAACTACCCTCGCTCCGTGAGTTGATCGTGCTGTACAAAGTGTCCGCCGAGCCCGTCCGCTCCGCTCTGTTGATCCTGCAAGCCGAGGGTCTTCTGGAGGGACACCAGGGCAAGGGCGTGTTCGTGACCGGTAAGGCTGAAGATCCTGACTGAACCTCATGGACGCCGAGCCATGCTCAGGCCGAACTATCAGCGTGTCGCCGACGACCTGCGCAACCAGATCACGTCTGGTGTGCTCGGTCCCGGCGATAAGCTGCCCTCGATCAGGCAACTCCAGGCCAAGTACGGAGTCGGCAACAACGCCGTCCACATGGCGATCGTCATCCTGAAGTCCGAAGGACTGGTCTACGGCCACCAGGGCAAGGGCGTCTTCGTGTCCGAGCCCGAGTAGCCAACGCGCAACGCCAGGCAAGCTCTCCGTACGGAGTGAGGCCCCCGCTCTACAACCAGCCAGATGGGGTTCGGCCCGGGCGACGAGATCGATCACGGCGCCTCGCTTGCGCCGTACAAACAGCTCGCGGCGATCCTCACCGCCCGGACAAAGCGCGGAGACTGGCAGCGCGACCGAGCCATCCCGAGAGAACAGCAACTCGTCCAGCAGTACGGCATCGGCCGCGCGACCATCCGGCGTGCGAGCGCCCTCCTGGTCGAGCAGGGCGTGTTGTCCGTCGTACCCCAACGCGGCACCTACGTCCGCCGGTCTGACGGGTAACGCGAACCCAGCACTACTCGATCGAGCGTGCGGGCCACGTCCAGGGCAAGCCGCCAGGCAGCAGTCGAACCCGACACGGTATAGAGCACGTGTACCGCCGGGCCGTCTGGGTGACCAGTGCGTGATGCGCCGCCGGTCCCTCCTCAGTCGTCGCAGCAGCACCCGCACAACCTTCACCAACTTCCGGGTCGTGGATCAGGACATGGACGGGTGACCCCGGCCCGGAACCGGGAGGGGACGCTCCGGACCGGGGTCACCCCGCCCCACCACCGCAGCCAACAACGGCGAGTACGGCAGCAGGGCGTGACTCGGGGCCGGGACGGACAACCCGTACAAGCCGACCGCCCCGACCGGGAGGTGAGCGCCCCAGGTGCCATCCGGGGGCGTCGCGATGAACCTACAATCGCCACCGATTGTAGGTCAAGAGATACCAGCAACCGGTTGAGGTTGGAGGTGGAGTCGTGATCAAATGGGCATGCCATCCGGGGAGTGTGTTATGCCCAAGCAGCAGTACCAGGTGCTCGCAGACGAACTACGCCAGAAGATCGAGTCAGGAGAGTGGCCACCGGGCACGAAGTTGCCCAGTCGCTCTCAACTCTGCAAGGAGTACAACGTTTCCGACACCGTCGTCGGCAAGGCCATGATGATCCTTCGGGCGACCGGTCTGACCGAGACCCTTGAGGGTGTCGGCGTGTTCGTGGCTGAGCCCAAGTAGTCGCCCGCCGCACCCGTTCGGGCCAGCGCGTTCGGTCAGCGTCTTCCGGCTCTGGCCAGGGCGATCTCCGCCTGGTTGGCCAGGGTGGTGACAAGGTCGGCTGCCGACGGCAGGTCGGTGATGAGGTCGACGGCTTCGCCGGCCCAGACCGGGAGTGGAGGTATCGCGCCTCGCGCCACGTCGGCCTGGTACTCCTCTCTCACCTGGGGGTCGCCGACGAGTTCGGCCTCACGGCCACGCCACCGGTCAAGGTAGGGATGACCGAGAGTGCGCGCGGGGTACTTTGACGGCCATCGGGAGCCGCGCGCGATGTCGAGCACGGTGTTGCGCTCGGTGTCCTCCCCTCGCCCTTCGACGATTGCCTTGGTGATCATGGGGTCAGCCAGGGCCTCTGTGGTGGCCTGGAAGCGGGTGCCGATCAGGGCGCCGGCAGCACCCAGGGCCAGGGCTGCGGCGAGGCCGCGCCCGTCGGCGATGCCACCGGCCGCCAGCACCGGCACCGGCGCCGCGAGGTCCACTACCACGGGTACGAACGGCAGTGTGGACCGACCCCGCCGGCCACCATGGCCACCGGCTTCGGTGCCCTGCGCCACGATGACATCGGCGCCCAGGTCCACGGCCTGCCTGGCCTCCTCCAGATCGGTGACCTGGATGATCAGGACGGCCCCCGCTTCGCGGACAAGTTCCACGTACGGGCTCGGGTCGCCGAATGACAACATGACCGCGCGGGGACCGTACTCCAACGCACACGCGACCGCGCCAGCGTCGATCCCCCAGGTCAGAAAGCCGACGCCCCACGGCTGATCGGTACGCGAAGCGACAATCCGCGCCTCACGATCCAGCCACTCCCGATCTCCGAAGGCCGCACCGAGCATTCCGAGGCCGCCACTGCTGGAGACTGCCGCCGCCAGGGCACCACCGGCCGACCCGCCCATCGGGGCCAGGACGATTGGGTGCCGTATCCCGAACAACTCCGTGAACTCCGTCGACAACGCCATGCTCGCATCATCGCCTTGTCTCGTTGGATCTGACAGCACGGGTCCGGACCGGACTCCGCAATTCTCCGTTCGGGTCAACCAGGGGCTGCACACCTTGACCATCTCGGATAGTGTCCGACCAACCACGCACTGGCGATGCCTCGCCTCATGCGCAGGCGCGTCGACACCGCGTACGTCAGCATGGCCGGTAACCGGGGAGGACCGAATGGCCAGCATCGAGGAAGTCAAGGCAGCGCTCATCCAAGCCGCTGAGCAGGGATCGAGCAGCCTGAACCAGATTCGCGCCGCCGCCGAGCAGACCGAGCAGGTGCTCACCCGTTTGCGGGCAGTCGCCGCCGGCACCGGTCACCCCAAGGTCGCCGAGGCCATCCAGCGCGCCGAGCAGACCAAGCAGCGCCTTGCCGAAGCAGCCACCATGATCCAAGGCAGCGCCGCCGCAGCCCGCGAGTACGTCAGCGTACTCGGCTAACCGCGAAGTTAACCGGCAGGCAGGCCCGGCACCGCAGTCATTTCAGCACCGAGGGCAGCGTGGCGAGCACGCCCCATGCGCTCCCTCCTCCGACCAGTAGCGCGGCTGGCCACGTGCCTCCGGCCGCCAAGGTCAGACTGGCCGCCAGCGCAGCGGCAACGATCATCGCGACCAGGACGAGTGCGGCCTTCGTGTCAAACAGCTTCATCGGTTCCTCCGTTCCGCCCGGCCGTAGCGTCCGCTGTGGCCAACACGAATATGCCGCGCTGCCAGCGGAAACAACCCGAATCCGAACGATGTCGAAGGATTCCGAACACGCCACCTTTCATGAGGCATCGACGCTAAGGGCTAGGGTGCGCCTATGAGTGAGGAGTCAGCTGGTGGCGACGAGAACGATGTGTGGTCAGTGAGGTGATCTCAGCAAGGATCCGGGGGCGGTTCGGGATGACACGGGCGTACCGTCCATAGCGGACAGCTTTTGATAAGGACGTGGAGCCATCGGTAGACAGGTTCTTGCGACGGAATCGGTCTCCG